>JAILIE010000041.1 GCA_024695415.1 Clostridiales bacterium
AATGTAAACAACATGGAAATCATCCAGGGAATCACCGAAGCTGCCGGCGAGCTCAAGGCTCCCGTCATTCTGCAGGTTTCCAAGGGTGCCCGCGCCTACGCGAACCACAACTACCTGGTCAAGCTCGTCCAGGCCGCTGTGGAACTGAATCCCGATATCCCGATCGCGCTTCACCTGGATCACGGCGACACCTTTGAGCTCTGCAAGAGCTGCATCGACGGCGGTTTCACCTCCGTCATGATCGACGCTTCCTCCAAGCCCTATGAAGAGAACATCGCCCTGACCCGTCAGGTCGTTGAGTACGCGCATGATCACGGCGTCGTGGTCGAAGCGGAACTCGGCACCCTGGCCGGCGTGGAAGACGAAGTCTCCGTCGAAGCGGACAAGGCCATGTACACCCATCCGGAAGAAGTCGTTGACTTCGCGACCCGCACCGGCTGCGACTCCCTGGCCATCGCCATCGGCACCAGCCACGGCGCCTACAAGTTCAAGCCCGGCACAAAGCCCCAGCTCCGGTTCGACGTGCTGGAAGAGTGCTCCAAGCAGCTGCCCGGCTTCCCGATCGTGCTGCACGGTTCCTCCTCTGTTCCGCAGGAATTCGTGGCGGAGATCAACGCCTACGGCGGCAAGATGGACAACGCCATCGGCATTCCGGAAGAACAGCTCCGCCAGGCGGCGCGCAGCGCTGTCTGCAAGATCAACCTAGACTCTGACATCCGCCTCGCCATGACCGCGAGCATCCGCAAGTACTTCGCCGAGCATCCGGATCACTTCGATCCCCGGCAGTACCTCAAGCCCGCCCGCCAGGCTGTCAAGGACATGGTTGCCCACAAGATCGTCAACGTCCTGGGCTGCGACGGCAAGGCCTGATCCAATAATCCATGATAAAACCGGGGTCCGATCGGATCCCGGTTATTTTTATGCCTTCCTGTCATTACCTGTTCTGTACGCCGACATAGATTTTTTCCGGCTGCGGTTCGTAACGGTCGGTATCCAGTTCCACCCGGTTCGTCAGCACGCCGTCGGTGTATTCCAGCCGGTAGCTCTTGACGATATACCCTTCCTTGGCCTTGCTGACGCTCTTCTGCTGGTCCTTGTACGTCACGTATTCGCCGTTGGTGTCCTTGACATACTTCGGCTCGATCGGCGCGGGAAGCACGTCGGTGATTTCCGCGGCCAGCTCGTACCGGACGTTGCCCAGGTCCATGCCGTAGAGGCAGACCTTGCAGATCAGCCGGTTCTTGTTCGTCGGATCCTTTTCCACATGGGCGGTCATATAGATCGGATAATCGGTATTGTTCTTGAAAACAAAATCGATTTTCCGCTTTCCGGACCAGTAAACCGTCGCGTCCTTTCCGTAATCGGTATAGCTGACCGAGTCGGAATGCGGCTCCCGCTTGACGATCTGGAGCCCCGCGGCCACCGCCGCCTGGTAAATCGTAGTGCTGGCCTGGCATACGCCGCCGCCGGTGCCTTCCACATGCTCCCCGTAGGCGTACTCGATCGCGGTCAGGAACCCGTTCTTCGCGGTTCTTTCCCCGACCACGCCGTTGAAGCTGAAGCTCTTTCCGGGGTCCACCCGGTATCCGTTGACGAATTCGAACGCGTGGCGGATATTGTTGTTCCGGTTGTCCGGCGAATGCTTGTCGATCGGGGTATAGGCGGACGCGCGCAGGGAATACTGCGGCAGGATGTCCGCTTTCTTTACGTTCGGCTCAATCAGGTCGGGAACGATCTCCACCGTGCCGCTTTCCATGGTGCTGACCATCCGGTACAGCTGCTCGATCAGCGGCTGGGTGTTCAGCGACCGGCCGTATACCTCATCCCGGAAGGTAAAGGGCTCATCCGCGTCCGGGTTGAATCCGGTCATGGCGGCGTCCTGCGGAAGGGTATCGATGGCCGTCTTGATCTGGGCCATCAGGCTGTCGATCACGGAGGTGTCGCCGGCCGGCTGCGCGGTGTATCCCTGGTAGGGATTCTGCTGCAGGGCCTGCATGGCCTGCAGGCGCTCCGCGTCGGTGCCGGAATGTCCCTGCAGCCATGCCTCGTTCAGCACGTTCGCCGGATCCACATCCATGCCGCCCAGCATGGAAGCGTTGATCGTACTGACCACGTTTCCTTCGTAAACCAGCAGCACCTGCCAGGAATCCTTTCTCTGCTGGATCCTGGACTGGACGGAATTCCAGGCCTGTTCGGTCGTCATGCCCCCCAAGTCGATGCCGTCGACGTAGACGCCGGGGCAGAACAGGCTGTCATAGGGCTCGACCGCGGCGCGCAGCTGGCGCCGGTAATTGTCGTCCTGAACCTTCTGGACCAGGTAATAGGCGCCGAAACCGATGCCGATCAGCAGCACGATCGCGATCACAATCGCCGCGGCGTGGCTGTTCTTTTTCTGCGGGAGACGTTTTCCGTTTCCCGCGGGCGCGGTGGTATGCCCCCGCTGCCCTCCGTTCATGGGATTGGTGTAGTTCATCCCGCCGGTGGGAGCGTTTCCCTGGGCAGCGTAAGGCTGGGGATACGGCGCGTAATCCGGCTGCCGGCCGGTATTCTGCGCGCTGTTCGGGTTGTATCCCCCCGTGTTCTGCGGAACGTATCCGCGGTATAGACCGGAGGAGGTGTTCTGGCCGGCGGCCCGGGCGGCGTTCTGAACCCGTTCGGGGGTCTGCGGATCCGGGCGGCCTGGGTTTGTGCCGTTTCTGCGTGCCATCGTTTCATCTCCTCCTTTCTGACAGAATCATAGGAATGGTCCTTTTATTCTTACTGTTTTTCCGTTTCGCTTTCCGGGGTTTCGGACGGCGCTTCTTCCGGAACTTCGGCTTCCGCTTCCGCGGCGCTCTGCCGGATCGCTTCCTCCGCGGTCCGCGGCTTGTCCGCGCCCAGGCCTTCCTGCACCGACCCGGTTTCCATCAGGGAAACGAACTCCGCCCGGTTCAGGGTCTCCTGCTCTAGAAGCGCCTGGGCCAGCTGCTCGAGCCGGTCCTTCTTTTCGGTCAGGATCTGCTTCGCCTTCGCGTAGCAGCGGCTCAGGATCTCCGCAACCTCCCGGTCGATCTTCGCGGCCACTTCCTCGCTGTATTCACGGCTCTGGCCGAATTCCATACCGACGAAGACCTCCTGGTCGCTTCCCAGGTAGATCGTGCCGATGTTTTCGCTCATGCCGAACTGGGTGACCATCTTGCGGCAGATTTCCGTCGCCCGCTTCAGGTCACTGGAGGATCCGGTATAGATCTCGCCCAGGGCCACTTCCTCCGCGGCGTGGCCGCCGAGCATCATTGTGATCTGGTCCAGCAGCTGGCTCCGGCTCAGGTTGTCATGCTCCTCCGCGGGCAGCGCCAGTGTATGGCCGGCGGCCTGTCCCCGGGGAACGATGGTGATCAGGTGTACCTCGTCGCAGCCTTCCAGCATATGTCCGACGATGGCATGGCCGCCTTCATGGAACGCGACCATCCGGCGATCCTTCTCGTTGACTTTGTGGCTCTTCTTTTCCGGGCCCATCTGTACACGGGCGATCGCGTCGATCAGCAGCTGCTGGTCGATGGATTTCTTCCGGGCGCGGGCCGCCAGGATCGCGGCCTCGTTCATCACGTTTTCCAGGTCCGCGCCGGTGGCAAAGGGCATCCGCTTGGCGATATTGTCCAGGTCGACGTCCGGCGCCAGGGTCTTTCCCTTGCTGTGGACCTTCAGGATGGCGACACGGCCGTCCTGGTCGGGATAATTGACGGTCACCTGGCGGTCAAAACGGCCGGGCCGCATCAGGGCGGGATCCAGGATGTCCCGGCGGTTGGTCGCCGCCATGACGATGATTCCCTCGTTCACGGCAAAGCCGTCCATTTCGACCAGCAGCTGGTTCAGAGTCTGTTCGCGCTCGTCGTGTCCGCCGCCGAGGCCGGCGCCGCGGTGGCGGCCGACAGCGTCGATTTCGTCGATAAATACGATGGCCGGCGCTACTTTCTTCGCCTGGTCAAACAGGTCCCGGACACGGCTCGCGCCGACGCCGACGAACATCTCGACGAAGTCGCTGCCGCTGATGGAAAAGAACGGTACGCCCGCTTCGCCGGCAACCGCCTTGGCCAGCAGGGTCTTACCGGTTCCGGGAGGGCCGACCAGCAGGACGCCCTTGGGGATCCGCGCGCCGACTTCCGTATAATTCCGCGGGTTCTTCAGGAAATCGACCATCTCCTGAAGCTCGGCTTTCTCCTCGTCCGCGCCGGCCACGTCGGCGAAGGTCACCTTGTTCTTGGCGGGGTCCTGCATCCGGGCGCGGCTGCGGCCGAAGGACATGACCCGGCCGCTTCCGCCGCCCTGCGCGCGCATCATAAAGAACCACACCAGCGCCATGATGCCCAGCATGATCAGGTACGGAATAAACTCATACCACCAGGGAATGGTCACCGGCGCGCGGTACTGGATTTCAAAGCCCAGGTCGTTCACCGTGACGTCGCCGAGCGTATAGACCTTTCCTTTGTCTTCCTCTTTGCGGTCCTCGTCCGGTACGCTGTTCCTCCGGTTAACCTCCATCTGGCGGACCGTCTCGATAAAGTCCTCCCCGATGGTGGTCTCAAAGTCGTAGCTGCGGTCCGGGAAATCGGCGGACGCGACGGTGGTGGTTCCCTTGCTGCCGCCGAACACGCCGACCAGGGAAGTGCCGCGGATCGCGACCTTCCCCACCTTGTCCTCACTGATATATTGCAGCAGATCCGGATACTCGATCCGCTTGTTGACCGTCTGCCCGAGGCCGCCGTTCAGAATGACGGCGATCAGCAGGATGGTCCCCAGCAGGATCACATATCCGATAACTCCTCTGGAAGGTTTCTTGTTCAATGCTCTTTCGTCCTCCCTTCTCAGACTCCGTAAATCCGGGGCGAGAGAATGCCGATATCCGGCAGGTTACGGTACTTCTGGTCGTAGTCCAGGCCGTATCCTACTACAAACGCGTCCGGTATGTCAAAGCACACATAGTCCACATGCAGGTCCTGCACCTTGCGGCGGGCCGGCTTGTCCAGCAGCGCGGCAATCTTCAGGGAAGCGGCCCCGCGCTGCATCAGGATTTTCATCAGGTAGCTCAGCGTGATGCCCGTGTCCACGATATCCTCGACAATGATGACGTCCTTGCCGACGATATCCTTGTCCAGGTCCTTCAGGATCCGGACGACACCGCTGGTCTTAGTGGCGCTGCCGTAGCTGGAGATCGCCATGAAATCAGTGGTCAGCGGCAGCGGAATCTCACGGATCAGGTCTGCGAAAAAGATGGACGCGCCCTTCAGGATGCAGATCATCACCGGCTCCTTTCCGGCGTAATCGCGCCCGATCTGAAGCCCGAGTTCCCTGACCTTCTGCGCGATTTCCTCCTTGGTCACCAGGATTCTGTCCAGGTCCTGATAAATCTCCTGATCCTTTTCCATTATCTTTCTTCCTTTCCTTGCTGCCTGAGACGGTACCAGGGCATATCCCCGTACCATGTCAGGCGGACGCTGTCGGATTGCTTCTCAAATCCTGGAATATTCCCGGTACCGACGCCGGCGGCCCACAGCACCTCATTTCCGCGGCACAGGAGCGGAATCCGGCCGCGCCACGGGGCGTCGATCTTCCGGTCGGTCAGGTAGTCCTGCAGCTTCCGCGTTTCGTTCATCCCGAAGGGAGTGATCCGGTCGCCCGGTTTTCGGAATCGGATCACGCATCCCTGCAGGAGTTCCCGCGGGACCTGCTGCGTCATCCTGCCGTCCCCCGGATCATCGCCGGAGGAGGTTTCTTCCAGGCGGAAAGCGCCGAATCGGGTCACGCCGCTTTCCACCGGGGTTTCATCCGCCGGCGCCTCCGGAAACCCGGTCAGGTGCAGCGCCATGGGGCCCCGCTCGGCGTGAAGCCCGCCGGGCAGGTTCACGTCTTTCCCGCCGGAGACCGCCAGGGCAACAAGCCTTTCGGTCTGCTCCGCGTTCAGACCCCGCTCGTCCATCTCCGGCGCGTTTTTCCGCCACCAGCGGCGGAGAATCCGCGCCTTCAGCGCGTCCGGGCAGCTTTCCAGCGGCCGCCAATCCAGCCAGCGTTCCCCGGAATTCGCGGCCAGGAAACGCTCCGCCTCCATGTCGAGCGCGTCGTTGTCCGAAGCGGTCAGCCGGGCCGCGTGGGCGATCCGGCCCGACGCCCCGGGGCACATCTCCTCCATCAGGGGAATCAGCCGTTTCCGGACGTCGTTGCGCAGGTAAGTACCGTCTTCGTTGCTGCTGTCCTCCCGCCAGGAAATCCCGGCGTCTTCCAGGACGCCGCGGATCTCGTCCCGGCCGATGCCCAGCATGGGCCGCAGGATCCGGATTCCGTCCCGGTTTTCCGCATATCGCATGCATCCGAGGCCTTCCGGGCCGGCTCCGCGGAGCAGGCGCATCAGGAACGTTTCAGCCAGGTCGTCCCGGTGATGGGCCAGGACCAGGTAATCCGACGCGGTTTCCCGCATGCACTCCCGGAAGCACCGGTACCGGGCTTCCCGGGCGGAGTTCTCGTCCCGTTTCCCCTTCAGGTCGACGCGGTATACATGCAGCGGAATGCTTTCGGACCGGCATACCTCCCGGACGAATTCCTCGTCCCGGTCGGACTCCTCTCCGCGGATCCCGTGGTTGACGTGCACCGCCTCGATGTGCAGCGGGCGCGTCCGGGCCTCGTCCTTCAGCAGGATGAGCAGCGCGGTGCTGTCCGCTCCGCCGGACACCCCGGCCAGCAGCCTTCCTTCCGGCAGGGGATCCATCCCGCTCCGGAGCTGTTTCAGGCGCGGCTGCATCGTTATTTCCTCAGCGGCGCGTTGCATACGTTACAGGGTTTCAGCTTCTTGTACTGCTCGTCGTTGAGCTGGGAGTACGTGAAATGTCCCTTCAGCGGCTTATACTTGTCCGCGACTGTCCGGCAGTTCGGATCGGCATGGTAGAGTTCGCCGCCGTCCGGATTGAAATACAGGGACATGTTGGGATCGTAGTTCGGTTCCGGCGTCGGGGAAGGCGTCGCGGTGGAGGCAGGCGTCTCCAGCGGATCATTGGTCTGCAGGCTCTTCGGGTCCACATACCAGTCGCCGTTTTCCTTCACCATCAGCACGGTCATCCGGTACAGCACGGCCGGCTTCCCGTTGTTCTTGTCCATGGAAGTCGTGAACGTGACCTCCCGGCTGGTATCCTCGGCCGTCCCGGTAATGCTTTCAAACGTGAAGTTCTGGGGGAACCGGTTGGCCATCAGGCTGAACAGGGCGGTCCGGGCGTTCTCCTGCTTGTTCCGCCAGGACGGCATGCAAAGCGTCAGCATTTCCTCCTGCTGGTTGTTGTGCCAGTAATTGAAGAACTGAATCAGCTTGACCACCGCTTCTTCGCTTTCCTCGGGGGTCGCCGGCGTGGCGGTCGGCTGGTTCTCGGTGCCGGCGGGAGCCGGCGTGGGGTTCACGTCGTTTCCGGCGCTGCCGGTATCGTTGCCGTTGGTGCCGGTGACGCTGGTCTCGATCCCGTAGCCGGGTCCCTTGTTGCTGCTCTGCGACCCGTTCGGGAAAATCGGCAGGAAGGTCACGATCATCACCACGCTGAGCGCACCGGCGATGATGGTATAGCAGATCCGCTTGTTATCCTCCGACAGCTTCTTCAGCCACAGGAGCACCGTGGTGCCCACCGCGAAGAGAATGGCGAGGACGCCGGCGAAGCCGGATACCGCGCCCAGCAGGGAATCGCTGCTCCGGAAGGTAACCAGGCGGATAATCACCAGGCCCGCCAGCACCGCGCCCATCAGGATCAGGAAAATGTCCTTGAACTCAAAAGGCTGCTTCCGCACCGGAACGGGCGGCGGAACATAGCCCCCTCCGTTGAGCGGAACCTGGCCGCCGTAGGGGTCGCGGGAAGCGGTGTTCTGCGGATTGCGTCCCATCTGCCCCAGGGGATTGTACGCCGTGCCCTGCTGCGCGGGCGGGGCGGGCTGATAACCCGGGGTCGTATAACCCGCGCTGTAGGGCGTCTGGGGAATATAGCTTCCGCCGGTCCCCTGCGGGGGCTGCGTATACGCGTTGTTCCCGGGCGCCGGATAACCGGGGTAATACGGCGTCTGCGCGTTGGCTGCGGGTCCGGGCGCGGTGTAATACCCGTTCTCCCCGTTCACCGGAGCGCTGCCTTGGGAATAATTATATCCATAGCCGGCCGGATAGCCGCCGGTCTGGTTCGGAGCGCCGCCCTGCGGAGCCTGGGGGGTATATCCGGCGGACGCCGGCGCCTGGTAACCGCCCGGGGCCGGGTAGCCGTTCCGCGCGGGATAGCCGCCCGGGGCGGGATATCCGTTCGGCTGCGGATTGGCGCTCTGCTGGGGGTATGCGTTCGGCTGCGGATAACCGTTAGGCTGCGGGTATCCGTTCGGCTGCGGATACCCGTTCTGCGGCGGGTACGCGTTGGCTTCCGGATAACCGTTTCGCGGCTGGTAACCGTTCTGATTCATCGTTCGTCCTTTCCGCCCGGAGGCGTTTCAGCTCGGCTCTCTGAAAAGGAGAGTTCAACAATAAATTTTATCATCCTGCGCAGAGGTTGTAAACCTTTTTTTCCTGCGTTGACATGGTTCTGAAATATATGATAAAATTCGTAAGTAATTATTGGAAATGGAGGGGTATTCCGGTGTCCTCTGGAGCTCATTCATTCCATCAGACCAAGTCGGACCTGCTGGTCGGAATCATGGCCTTCTGCCTGTATTTCCTGATCGGTCTGGCTTTTTTTCTGTTCATGTCCATTAACAACTTTTTCCTGCGTTTTATCAACCGTACCCTGGCCTCCACGCTGCTGACCTTTTTCGCCATGACCTTCGCCATGCACGCCGTTTACGGCGGCTTCGACGTCGGCCGGAAAAAGTCCAGGCCCGTGATCTCCGCCATGATCGCCGGGACGGTTTTTACGGACCTGGTCACCTACCTGCAGCTCCAGATCATGAACGTGAACGAGAACAACAACTCCCGCCTGATCCTCTTCAGTTCCGACCTGCTCTGGCTGCTCGTGTGCATGGTGGTGCAGTTCCTTCTGATTATTCTGTTTGTGCGCGTCGGCAACCAGCTGTTCTTCCGTTTCAATCCGCCTCGCAGCTGCCTGATTATCCTCGGTTCCGCTTCCCAGGAAAAGGAAATCCGCGAAAAGATCGGCCGCTACAAGCTGCAGTGGCGCGTGGATGACGCCGTGCTGTACAACGTGCCGGACCTGCAGAACCGGATTGACCGTGCGGACGTCGTGTTCATCGGCCGGGTGCCGGAGGAGGCGAAGTTCCCGCTTCTGAAGATGTGTTACGACGACCGGAAGGACGTCATGTGCAAGGCGCAGCTGCAGGATATCATGCTCAGTAACGCCCGCCCGGCCATCGTGGACGACGCCGCCTTCCTGTCCATGGAATTCAATAAATCCTCGCTTTACCAGCGCTTCCTGAAGCGCACGGGGGACATCGTCCTTTCCGCGCTGGCCCTGATCGTGTTTTCCCCCTTCATCCTCCTGTTTTCCCTTTGTATCAAAATGGAGGACGGCGGTTCCGTCATCTTCCGCCAGTCCCGCCTCACCGCGGACGGGCGTGAATTCACGATCCGGAAGTTCCGCACGATGAAGCCGCATTCAGAGGACGAGCATTTCCAGACCTCCATCACGGTCGACGACCCGCGGATCACGAAAGTCGGTTCTTTCCTCCGCCGGTACCGGCTGGATGAGATTCCCCAGTTTTACAATATCCTGATCGGGGATATGTCCCTGGTCGGTCCGCGGCCCGAAATGATGGCCAATGTGGAACGGTATAAGATGGAGCTTCCCTCCTTCGTATACCGGGAAAAGATGAAAGCCGGACTGACCGGGTATGCCCAGATAGAGGGCCGCTACAACACTTCCGCTGAGGATAAGCTCATGCTGGATCTGATGTACATCGAGAGCTTCTCCATCTGGCTCGATATCAAGCTTCTTCTCCGTACCTTCACGATACTGACCAAGAAGGACTCGACCCAGGGCTTCCGGAAGGAAGCCGAACAGAAACAGGCAAACGCCCAAGCAAACACCAAGGAGGAAATGGCAAAATGAACAAGACGCTTCTGATCATGGCCGCGGGACTCGGTTCCCGCTACGGCGGAAACAAACAAATCGACCGCATCGGCCCGAACGGCGAAATCCTGATGGAATACTCCATCCATGACGCCGTGGAAGCCGGTTTCAACAAGGTGGTATTCGTCATCCGGAAAAGCATGGACAGTCTCTTCCGCGAAATGATCGGCGACAAGATCGCGAAGAAGGTGGAAGTGGCCTACGCTTACCAGGAATACGATTCCCTGCCCGGCGGATTCGTTCCCCCGGCCGACCGGACCAAGCCCTACGGAACCGTCCACGCGGTCATGTGCGCGAAGGACCTGATCCACGAGCCTTTCGCCGTCATCAACGCGGACGATTATTACGGAAAGGATGCCTTCTCCGCCATGGCGGATTCGCTCACCCGGCTGGAAAAGGAACCGAACCGCGCCTCCATGGTCGCCTACTACCTGAAGAATACCATCTCCAGGAACGGCCACGTCACCCGCGGCATCTGCTCGACGGACGATCAGAACCGCCTGGTCAAGGTGGTCGAAACCTACAGCATCCTTCCCTTCCCGGACGGAACCATCCGCGATATCCATGACAATCCGGAAGGGGTCATCCTGGATCCGGACGCGCTGGTTTCCATGAACCTCTGGGGCTTCTCCCCCTCCTTCTTCGCGGACGGCATGGAATACCTGGAAAACTTCCTGAAGGATTCCTCCGGGGATCCGCTGAAGAAGGAATGCCTGCTTCCGGCCCTGGTCGACACCCTGATGCATACCAAAGGACTGCAGGTGGAAGTCCTGTCCACCCACGCCGTTTGGTTCGGCGTCACCTACAAGGAGGATAAGGCATACGTCGCTTCCGAGCTGAAAAAGCTCCACGACAACGGCAGCTATCCCCCTGCCCTGTAATCCGCTTATATCCAATTCTTTTCCGGAGGTTCCTGACCATGAAAATTCTCCTGACGGGGGGAGCCGGTTTCATCGGTTCCCACACCTGTGTCGAGCTGTGCGATGCCGGGCATGACCCGGTGATCGTCGACAACTATATCAACAGCTGTCCGGAAGCCGTCCGGCGCGTGGAACAGATCACCGGCCGGAAGATCCCGGTTTATGAGGCCGACGTCGCCGACCGGGACGCGATGAACCGGATCTTCGACGAAAACGCCTTTGACTGCGTGGTGCATTTCGCCGGCCTCAAGGCGGTCGGTGAAAGCGTTTCCCAGCCGCTCCGCTATTACCGGAACAACCTGGATTCCACGCTCACCCTGTGTGAAACCATGCAGTCCCACGGCGTCAAGCGGATCGTGTTCTCCTCCTCCGCCACGGTTTACGGAAACCAGACCGTCGTGCCCTACCGCGAGGATATGCCGTCCGTCGGCTGCACCAATCCCTACGGATGGACGAAATTCATGATCGAGAAAATCCTGGAAGGCCAGGTGAACGCGGATCCGGAATGGAGCGTGGTCCTGTTGCGCTATTTCAATCCGATCGGTGCCCATGAATCCGGCCTCATCGGGGAGGATCCCTCCGGAATCCCCAATAACCTGATGCCCTTTGTGGCGAAGGTCGCCGTGGGCGAACTGGAAAAGCTCTCGGTCTTCGGCAACGACTACCCCACGCCGGACGGAACCGGCGTCCGGGATTATATCCACGTGGTGGACCTGGCGAAGGGCCATGTCAAAGCCTGCGACTACGCCCTCGGCCATCCCGGCTGCGAAATCATCAACCTCGGCACAGGCCATGGTTATTCTGTCCTGGATCTGGTCAATACCTTCGTCCGGGTCAACGACGTCCCCGTCCCCTATGTCATCGCTCCGCGCAGGCCCGGCGATATCGCCGAGAACTACGCGGATCCGACGAAGGCAAAGGAACTGCTCGGATGGGAGGCGGAGAAAAACCTGGAGGATATGTGCCGGGACACCTACCGTTTCCAGCAGAAGAATCCCAAGGGTTACCGCTGCTGAGCGGTAACCCTTTCTCACAGAATATCCCTGCCCTGAAGACGTTATTATGAAAGAAAGGAGGAGCATCCCATGAAGAGTTATCTGCTCACCATCGGACAGACCGCGGAGCAGGCGCTTCCCGTGATCGTCTCCTCCTTTGCCGCCTGCGCGGCCGGATCCGTCCCGGAGCTGTCCGTCCTGCATGTTTCATCCCGCAGCGGGGATGATTCCGCGCTGACAGCGCGCCTTAAGGACCTGAACGGCTGCCGGCCGCTGTTTGCCTCCGGGGAGGATCTTCCCCTTTTCCGCACGGAATACAGCTATGAGCGCTGGGTCCCCGCTCCCGCGGATCCTGTAGCCCTCTCCTCCTGTGAAGAGGACGCGCTCCTGCTTTCCGCCCTGCGCGGCCGGGGAATTCCCCTGTCGTATAAAACGGACCGGGACGCTCTGGAATGGGCTTTCTCCGTCATGCTTTCGGACCGTCCGGATTCCTGTGAGCCGCTGAACCGCTTCGTATCCGGAATCCGCGACCAGGCCAGCGCCGGCGAACATACGCACCTGGCCCTGCTCTGCGATCCGGCGGAATGCTTTTCCGCCGCCGCGGCGCTCTCCCTGCTGCCCTGGCTGAGAAAACAGATCGGCGAAGCATCCGTGGATCTTTCCGTGATCGCCCTCGCGGCGTCCTCTTCGCCGCTTCCGGCCCGCTTCATGGATGACGTGTCGTCCTTCCTCTCCGCTGTGGAGGACCGTTCCCTCCTGCGCGTCCGGGATTCGGATCCCGTGCCGGGAGCGGACGCCATGTGGCTGATTTCCCTGCCCTCCTCCATGTGCGACCATCCGGACGCCCACCGCCTGACCGCGCTGGCCGCCGCCCGGACGCTCTCCCTGGTTTTCCGCTGCGGCCGTCCCCCGGTTCCCGGGTTCCATACGATCTCGGTTTCCGGTGTGCTGTCCCTGTATTCTCTGGGAAACGAATCCGTTTCCTTTACCGCGTTCCTGGAGTGTTCCTGCTGGCTTCTGACCGACGTCATTCCGGCCGTCCGCTCCTGGCTGGCCCATACCGGCCGGTCGTTTCCCCTGGCGGTCGGCGGGCGGAACAGCCTGCTCCGGCGCCTGTTCCCCCGCGGCGGTTCCGCGGACGTCGCTCCTTCCCTGGATCTTATGGACCGGACGCTTCGCGCCATCCTGAAGGACGTTGTCCTTTCCCTGGAATCCATTCCGGAACCGCTCTGCTTCTCGGACGGCGCCCAGGCGCGGTGGAAGGAAGCTTCGGACGCCCTCGGCCGCTATATCACCGTGGTATCGGAGCTGGATGTCACCCGCGGGGAAGTCCATGAATCCGGAATCGACACGATCCGTCCGGTCCACCGGGAGTCCCTTTCCGACACGGAGGAGGAAAAGCTTCTCCGGCGGATTGACGATATCGCGCGCCAGGCGGAGGATGAAAAGGCGAAGCTGGACCGGGCGCTGGAAGCCGTCGGCCCCTTCCGTGCCGCCCAGGCGGGCACGGACTGCCTGCGCCGCTGCCGGGATGCCCTGGAAGGCGCCCGGAACAAGCTTTCCGGGATGTCCGCCGACACCGAGGAACACCTGACCATCGCGCGCCAGGAGCGCCGTGTCCGGCTGCTGGAAGCAGCCGTCCGCCGCTGTGAAAAAGAGCTTTCCGCGGCGAATGTCGCGCCTTCGGATATCACTTTCTCTCCGGATACTCCCCGTCCCGCGGCGGGCATTCTTTCCGCCTCCGGAATGGGTTCATTGAAGGCCTTCCTGGCGGACAGCGCTTCCGAAGCGGCCGTGAAAAGCCTGCGGGACCAGCTTCCTTCCCTTCCGGACGGCTATACGCTGCCGGATTCCCGTGCGCTCTTCCGCTCCCTTCAGCAGGCGCTTGCCTCCGAATCGGAAGGCCCCGCGCTGAATCGGCTGCTGACCGCCGCCTGGCAGGTCTGCGCCGATGCGGCGTCCTCCCTTCGTTTTCTTTCCCGGGGCAGCCTGCCGGATGTTCCGCTGCTGCCGGACCTGATTCCCGCTTCCGCCCCGATCCGGATCTCTGACCTGCTTCCGCTTTTCCACAGTTACGGGATCACCGGTCAGGCATCCGGCGACATGCGCGGGCTGCTCGCCATGCTGATCCTGCGCCAGTACCGCCGCCGCCAGCCGGATGAAGCCCGGCTCTCCGCGGTCCGCCTGACGGATTCCACGCCCCTGCTCCGTGCCTGGCTTTCTTCCGAAGGCAGCGATACCGTATGGGTTCTTTCCCTGGAAGCCGCGGCGCAGGAAGGGCTTCCCTTTGCCCTGGTGGTTCCCGGCCGGCGGATCATTCCCGCGCACCGGCTGGCCGCGCATTCCGCCATCGTTCCCGCCTTTGCCTGGTGGTTTGACCGCTCCGCGAAACGTTTCTCCGATCCCGGCGTCTTCCTCAGCGAGGGAGACAGGACCCTGCTCCTTTCCCGGATCAGCCAGATGCTCTACGCGCTCTCCGCGCAGAAAAACGCTGCCGCGCTGTCCGCTTTCCTGACCGCCTGGCAGGAGGACCTGCAAAACACGTCCTCGCCGGAAGAAAAGGATTCACACCTGAAAACCCGGATCCAGGCTGTCTGCGGCCTCCGGATGCTTCCCGCCTACGAGGGCAGCCTCCGGAAGGTCCAGGCGTTCTATGAGCATTTCCTGACCGTGGATCAGGTCGGCGCCTGTATCACGGGGGATTCCTCCTTCCCGGCTTCCTCCTGCACGGATATCCCGGAGGACGTGGTCTATTCGTGGCGCGGAATCCCCTTCGCACGGGAAAACGCGAAACGGATCCTGGAAAAAACCCATGCCCCGGAGGAGGATTATATCCTCTCCGTGCTTTCCTCCGAATGCGGCACGCTGTCCGGCATTTCGGACGACTACCGCGACGCCCTCCATGCGGAGATTCCCCAGCTGCTGGAACGCTTCCCCGACGCGCTCGAGGAAAGGCGGAAAACAGCGGAAAGCCTCCTGGAGGAAGCTTCCCGTCCGCTTTCCGACCGTGTTCCGGAGCTGTCCTGGCCCTGGGATCCCCTTTCTCCCTCCATTCTGACCGTCCTGCGCGAATGCCTGGATACGGATATCGCCGACGCGGCGGTCCGTCCCTTCCCGGAGAAGATCGTGCTGTTCCCGGCCCGCGGCGGGGAAATCATCGGGGACTCCCTCCTGAACGGCATGTGCACCGTTGTCCGCCCAGCGCGGGAGGACAGCGCCGACGATCCGGAAGCTTCCGCCGTTCCGTCGGACACGGTTATTCCGCCCCTTTCCGATACCTTTGCCGCCGCGCTTTGTTTCTCTCCGCAGGGACTGATCCTGCTCACGCCGGACCTGATCCGGATCGAGCATACCGCTTCCTCCTCCCTGCGCGTCACGCTGACCCTGAACGGCCGGTTCCCGATGCGCCTTGTCCGGTCTTATTCGGAAGAGGAGATCGTTACCCTGTATTCCCATGATATTCCGACCCTGGCGGTCTGGCCTTCCGTGCCAATCCCCGCCGGAATGTGGAATGCCTATTTCATCTACGCGAACCAGAACGATTCTTTTGAAATCTCCATGCTCGGGGACCGGCAGAAGGAACCTGTCCTTCTCTCCGGCGATGAAGCCCGGCGTACGGTCGTCCTGCCGGACTTCCCTGCCTGTTTCTTCTTCCGTGTGGACGGAATGTCCGCCGGCTCCCTCCCGAATATTCTGCCGGAACCGATGATTCCGGATTCCGGCCCGCGGACCGCGTGTGTAGACTTCGGTTCAGTCTGTACCTCAGTCATCTTTTCGGACGGCGCTTCCCGTTCCCCGCTGAACGGTCCGGTCATGGTCCGTACCCTGATCAGCAATCCGTCCGCTTCCCGGGACCTGCTCCGGAAGGAATTCCTGCCGGCGGTTCCGGTAACAGCCCTGCTCCCGACGGTCACCCGGATTTTCCGCAACGTACCCGGTGCCCGGCCCGAACCCTTCTCCGACGGCATCATCCTGATGACCTCGGACCTGGAGGATATTCTGTCCACCCCCTCCGGCGCGGTCTATACGTGCCTCAAGTGGGAGGAGGAAAAGGGCCGCTCCGGTTTCCTCTGCCTGCACCAGGTCCTGCTCATGGCCGCGCTGCAGGCCCGCCTGGAAGGCGCGAGTGAACTGCGCTGGCGTTTCTCCCTGCCGGACGGTATGGCGCCGGAAGGCCGGGAATACCTGGCCGGGCTTTTCCGTTCCATTACAGACCGCGTCTTTGAGGAAAGCGGGTTCGTTCCCCCGCGGGACATGCCCGTCGCCTTTGCATCCGACAGCACGGCGCTCGGAGCCTATTTCCGCTGCTGCGCCTCGGAGGATACGCGCGGCGGATTCATGGTCCTGGATATCGGCGCCTGTACGGCGGATATCTCCCTTTTCCTTCGGGGAAAGGAGCTTGCTGTCCGCTCCTGCCAGATCCCGCTGGGGGTCCATTATATGCTCCTGCCCTCCCTGCTGGACGATCCGTATATGCTCCAGCGGGAGTTCGGCACCGTCCAGGATGAGCGTTTCATCCGGGACCTGAACCTGCTGACCCATGGCCTGTCCCTGGCCGGAACCGATCCCGTCGCGCTTCGCCGCACCCGGATCGCCCTGGACCACTTTATCGCGGATTACGCGCCGTTGCTGCTCTCCGCGATGCTCCAGATGGCTTCCGCCGGTTATCCGACCCGTTTCGGCGCCATCCTGCTCCTGGGATTCAGCTATCTGATGATGCTTTCCGGTCTGGTGCTTCTGCAGATCGCGGCGGATCCGAACAAGAACGATTTCCTGCCGGAACAGATGAGCCTGTGCCTGGCCGGCCGCGGCGCGTCCCTTCCGGAGTCCCTGCCCCCGCAGCTGAAGGAGTCCCTCTGGCATTTCCTGACGATGTTCCGGAACCGCCGGGTCGCCTCCATTTCCCTCCTCTTCTCCGCGGAGAAGAAACTGGAAATTCCGGTCGGCCTGTCCATGCTGAAGGAGGTCACCGAACAGCTTCCGCCGGTCGCTCCGGTTCCCGCGTCGGTCTCCGTCCGGCCGGAGGAACTGCTGCCGGAATTCCTGCTCAAGTTCCGGAAGGAATACCCGGCGTCCGCGTCCCTGCTTTTCCCGGGATTCTTTACCAATGACTTTTATCATCCCTTCTCTCCCTACGCGGAGAATGTCATGGCCGCCGCGACGGATGAATCCTTCCGCGGCCGGGATGTCACCCGCCCGTACGACGCGCTCGCGGCCTGGATCGGGAACGTACTGGACATCCTTCGCAGCAAAGGATAATCGGAAGGAGGAAAGCGCGTGGAACAGATCACCTCTCTCCGGAACCCGAAAGTGATTTTCTGGAAATCCCTCCGGGACCGCAAGGCCAGGGACGCCGCCGGCGTATTTTTCGTCGAGGGCGTCCGGATGGTCCGGGAAGCCCTGGAATCCTCTTTCCCGGTCGAAGCCGTCCTGGTTCGGGAGGATTTTTCTCCCCTTCCGGAAGAAATAAAAAAGACTCCGGTCTATTCAATGCCGGAGCATGTCTTCAATTCCATCTGTGAAACCAAAACACCGCAGGGAATCGCGGCAATCGTGCGGCGCCGGGTCCTTCCCCCGGAGGGAAAGCGCCTGCTGGCGCTGGACGGCGTCCAGGATCCCGGCAATGTCGGCACCCTGATCCGCACCGCGGACGCGGCCGGTTTTGACGGCCTGCTGCTCAGCCCGGACTGCGCGGATCCCTTCTCCCCGAAGGTTCTCCGCTCCTCCATGGGCAGCATATTCCGGATGGGCATTTCCATTCCGTCTTCGCTGCCGGAAGCGCTGGATGAGCTGAAATCCCGGGGCTGGTCCGTCCTTTCCTCCCAGCTGGACGGAGAGCCTTTCTACGAACGCAAGAACGTCGCGCCGTCCTTTGTCCTGATCATCGGGAACGAGGGCAACGGCGTTTCCCCAGCGGTGCAGGCCACCGCCACCCACCGCCTCCGCCTGCCGATGCGCGGCGGGGCGGAATCCCTGAACGCCGCGGTCGCCGCCGGTATCATGATGTATGAGCTGATGAAGGATTCATCCCCTGACGATTGAACCAGCCCACTCCGTCATTTCTCCCGCAGTTCAATAAATTGGAAATCCTGTCCGTCCGATACCGCGCTGTACAGG
>JAILIE010000018.1 GCA_024695415.1 Clostridiales bacterium
AAAGGTTTTGAAAGAACAGGAATGCCGCGTCAGCGTATTTGTCACGACGTACAACCATGAGAAGTATATCCGGCAGTGCCTGGACAGCATGGTTTCCCAGAAGACGGATTTTCCTTTTGAGATTATCGTCCGGGACGACGCGTCCACCGACAGCACCAGCGATATCGTGCGGGAATACGGAGAGAAATATCCGGGGCTTGTGATTCCCTATATCTGCGAATTCAACCACCACAGCCGGGGAATGACGAACGAATCCTTCAGGACGATGTTCGGCATGTCCCACGGAAAATATATCGCGAGCTGCGAGGGGGACGATTTCTGGACGGATCCGGGGAAGCTGCAGCTTCAGACAGATTATATGGAAGCGCATCCGGAATGCACCCTGTGCTTCACTTCCTCCTATTACGCGAACCCGGACGGTACGATCAAGGAAGGGCAGATGTTCCGGACGTATACGTCTTCCAGGGACCTGACGACAGAAGAAGTCATCAGCGAATGGGTCGCGCCTTCGAACACCCTGGTCTACCGCAGGTCCAGCATGGAAGAGGACGTGATCATTCCCTTCCGGGGAATCTGCGTGAACGAGGATTACGCGCGGATCGTGTATCTCGCGATGAAGGGAACGATTCATTATATCGACCAGCCGACCGGCGCGTACCGGTTCGGCGTTCCCGGTTCCTTCTCCAACGATACACGGACCAATCCGACAGCGTACAAATCCCGGACGCTTGAATTCGCGAATATGCTGGACCGGATGGATGAGTATTACGACAGGAAGTATACGAAGCTGATCCAGCGGGAAAAGGCGCGGCAGCTGTTCGATATGTACGCGAACCTGGAAGACAAGGAAAACATGAAAAAATACCTGCACGGCGCATACGGCGAGAGTCCCTTCGTATGGCGGATACTGGAGACAATCCGGACAATCGCGCCAAAGACGATGAACAGGATCAAAAACCTGGTCCGGAGGAACCGGTAAGTGAAAGAGACAGGATCAGCGAGTGCAGGATCGGTGGTAAAGAATTTCCTGTGGCGCCTGGCGGAACGGATCGGTGCCCAGGGCGTGAAGCTGCTGGTGGAGCTGGTGCTGGCCCGGATTCTGCTGCCGGAAGAGTACGGCCTCATCGCCATGGTGACGGTCTTTATCACGGTTTTCAACGTGTTTGTGGACAGCGGGCTGGGAAACGCGCTGATCCAGAAAAAGGACGCGGACGAACTGGATTTCGCCAGCGTGTTCTGGTTCAACGTGACCCTGTGTGTGGTGCTGTACGGGCTGCTGTACCTGATTTCCCCCGCCGTCGCAAGCTTTTACAGGCGGGAAGAACTGTGCCCGGTACTGCGGGTGCTGGGACTGCAGATCGTGATTTCCGGCGTGAAGAACGTCTACCAGGCGTATGTGTCCCGGACGATGCAGTTCCGGAAATTCTTCTTCTCCACCCTGGGGGGAACGCTGGGCGCCGCGGCGCTGGGCATTGCCATGGCCTGCAGGGGATACGGCGTATGGGCGCTGGTGGCCCAGCAGCTGTTCAACGTGCTGACGGATACGGTAATCCTCAGCCTGACGGTGAAATGGCATCCGAAGCGGATGTTCTCATGGGTACGGCTGAAGGGCCTGCTTTCCTACGGATGGAAGCTGCTGCTTTCGGCGCTGCTGGATACAGTCTACAACGAGGCACGTTCGCTGATCATCGGCAAGAAATACACTTCAGAGGACCTGGCGTTCTACAACCGGGGCGAGCAGTTCCCCCAGGTGATCGCCGCCAACGTGAACACGTCCATTGACAGCGTGCTGCTGCCGACGATGTCCCGGGAGCAGGACGAGCGGAGCCGGGTCCGGGCGATGACCCGGCGGGCGATCATGACGAGCACATTCCTGATGGCGCCGCTGATGGTCGGCATCGCCTGCATCGGACTGCCGCTGGTGCGGCTGATCCTGACGGAAAAATGGGTTCCGTGCGTGCCGTACCTGCGGATTTTCTGCGCGTCGATGCTGTTCTTCCCGATCCACACGGCGAACCTGAACGCGATCAAGGCCCTGGGCCGGAGCGACCTGTTCCTGAAGCTGGAAATCCTGAAAAAGGTCGTGGGGATCACGCTGATTCTGATCACGATGCATATCAGCGTGGCGGCCATGGCGCTGAGCACGCTGGTGAACAGCATCCTGTGCCAGATGATCAACAGCTGGCCGAACCGGAAACTGCTGGACTACCGCTACCGGGACCAGCTGGCGGATATCCTGCCGAATATCCTGACTGCCGCCGCCATGGGGGCGTGCGTTTTCGCGGTGGGCCTGCTGGGCCTGCCGGACTGGGCGACGCTGCTGATCCAGGTTCCCCTGGGCGCCGCGGTGTACGCGGGACTGTCGGCCCTGCTCAAAAACGAGAGTTACGGTTACCTGCTTTCCGTACTGAAAAACTTCCGGAGGAAGAACGTATGAAGCAAATCCTGGTGACCCGCTCCTCCATGCCCTCCTTTGAGGAATACATGGAAGAGATCCGGCCCATCTGGGAAAACCACTGGCTGACCAACATGGGACCGAAGCACGCGGAATTCGCGGACGCCCTGCGGGCATAC
>JAILIE010000088.1 GCA_024695415.1 Clostridiales bacterium
GGCCAAAGCCATTCCGGACAGAATCGCGGACAACACCGCCATGAGAAAAAAGATCAGCCGGATGTGCGCGAAGTACGACTTCGACGCGTCGGAATGGGCCGGAACCATGACAGAAGACCTCGGAGACACCGGGATTGTTCCTCGGGCCTGGTTCGGGAGGCCGGCAGACTATCCCTTTGAGGGGCATACGATTCTCGGCGCCGAGCATGCGGACGAATTCCTGACATCCCTCTTCGGAGACTGGCGCCAGCTGCCTCCGGAGGAAAAACGGGTTACCAACCATGATTTTATCGAGTGCGATCTTCACCGGAGTTACCTGAGTTCATCATCAACTGGAGATTATTGAATGTACGCAAAATTTCTGAAGCGGCCGCTGGACTTTCTGCTGGCGCTGGCGTCGGTGGTGATCCTTTCACCGCTGTACCTGGCGCTGACGGGCATCGGAGCCATCATGATGAAGGGGAATCCCTTCTTCACCCAGGAACGGCCCGGACGCCGCGAGAAGGTCTTCCGGCTGGTCAAGTTCAGGACCATGACCAACGGGAAAGGGCCGGACGGAAAACTCCTGCCGGACGCGGAGCGGCTGAACGGATACGGGCGTTTCCTGCGGGCCTCCTCGCTGGATGAGCTGCCGGAGCTGTTCAACATCCTGGCCGGGCAGATGGCGCTGGTGGGGCCAAGGCCGCTGCTGGTGCAGTACCTGCCCTGGTACACGGAGGAAGAAAGACACCGCCACGACGTGCGGCCGGGACTGACGGGACTGGCCCAGGTGAGGGGCCGGAACCGGATCGGCTGGGACGAGCGGCTGGCATACGACGTGGAATACGTCCGGAACATCACCTTCACGGGGGACCTGCGGATTGTGCTGGAGACCTTCCGGAAGGTATTCACCCACGAGGACCTGGCCGTGGACACGGACACGGCGGAAACATACCTGGACGAGGAAAGAAAAGAAAGGAGGGGCGCACCGGATGATCAAAGTATATACGCTTGAGCAGGCGGAACAGTGGGACGCGGTCGTGCGCTCCTTCCGCGAACATGACACCTACTGGCTGAGCGGCTATGTCCGGGCGTTCATGATCCACGGGGACGGCGATCCGGAACTGATCGTCTGCGAAAACGGCGAAACCCGCGGTATCAACGTGGTCATGAAGCGGGATATCGCGAAGGATCCGGACTTTGCCGGAAAGATTCCGGAAGGGAAATACTTCGACTTCTCCACGCCCTACGGATACGGCGGCTGGCTCATCGAGGGCGGCGGGGCGGAGGAGCTCTTCCGCGAGTACGAAGCCTGGGTCCGGGAGAACGGAATCATCAGCGAGTTTGTCCGCTTCCATCCCATGATCCGGAACCATGAACAGTGCGCGTCGTTCTACGACACGGTGCGGATGGGCGAAGTCGTCCATATCGACCTGGAATCCCAGGAGGGAATCTGGGCCGGGTTCACGGCGAAGAACCGGAACGTGATCCGGAAGGCCGTAAAGAACGACGTCCGCATCGTCAACGGGCGCACAGAGGAAATGTACCGGCAGTTCCGCCTGATCTACAACGAAACCATGGACGAGGACGGCGCGGAACCCTACTACTACTTCGAGGAGCCGTTCTATGCCTCCCTGCGGGAGGACCTGCCGGAGAACGCGCAGGTGTTCCAGGCGGAGAAGGACGGGAAAGTGATCGCCTCGTCAGTGCTGCTGCACTGCAACGGCCGGATGAACTACCACCTGTCCGGAAGCCTGCGGGAATACCGGACGCTGGCGCCGACCAACCTGCTGCTGTACGAGGCGGCGCGCTGGGGCTGCGAAAACGGCTGCCGGACGCTGTACCTGGGCGGCGGGGTCGGATCCTGCGAGGACAACCTGTTCAGATTCAAGCGGGCTTTCAACCGGGGTGAGCTGAACCACTTCTTTGTAGGCCGGAAGATCTACGATCCTGAAAAGTACGACATGCTGGTCAGCCTCCGAAGCGGAATCCGGGACGAAGGCTACTTCCCGAAGTACAGGGGATAACGATGGATATCGTCATTGTATCGGAGTTCAGCGAAAGCTTCGCGAAGGACGACAACGACCGCTTCCTGTACCTGGCGAAGATGCTGGCGGAAAAGCACGAGACGGAGCTGGTTACCAGCGCCTTCCGGCATTCGCTGAAAACCCGCCGGACGGAGCCGGCGGATCCGTGGCCCTTTCAGATCACGTTCCTGGAGGAACCGGGCTATCCCCGGAACATCTGCCTGCAGCGGTTCCGGAGCCACCGGACCTGGGGACGGAACGTGCTGGAATACCTGGAAAAGCGGAAGAAGCCGGACGCGGTATACTGCGCCGTGCCGTCGCTGACGGCGCCGGCGAAGATCGCGAAATACTGCGAAAAGAACCGGATCCGGTTTATCATCGACGTGCAGGACCTGTGGCCGGAGGCCTTCCGGATGGCGCTGGACATTCCGGGGATCAGCTCCCTGGTTTTCGCGCCCTTTGCCCGGCTGGCCGGCGAAAGCTACCGGCGGGCGGACGCGGTGTGCGCCGTATCGGAAAGCTACCGGGCGCGGGCGCTGCGGGACAACCGGAAAACCACAGCCGGATGCGCCGTCTATCTCGGCGCGGACCTGGAAGCCTTCGACCGGTACGCGGCGGAGCATCCCTTCCCGCGGAAGGACGGGGAGATCCTGCTGGGCTATGCCGGAACACTGGGCACCAGCTACGACCTGCCGGCGGTTTTCAGCGCGATGCGCCGGCTGAACCGGCCGGAACTCCGGCTGGTTGCGGTCGGAAACGGACCGCTGGAGGAATCCTTCCGGAAGCAGGCGGAAGGCCTGAACGTGACCTTCACGGGACGGCTGCCGTACGAACAGATGTGCGGCGTGCTGAAAAGCTGCGACATCGTGGTGAACCCGATCGTCGGAACTTCCGTCGCGACGATCATCAATAAGCACGGGGATTACGCCGCCAGCGGAAAGCCGGTGCTGAACACGCAGAACAGCGGCGAATACCGCGCCCTGGTGGATGAATACCGGATGGGATTCAACTGCCGCAGCGGGGACGCGGCGGACCTGGCGGAAAAACTGGGGCGCCTGGCGGACGATCCCGCCCTGCGAGAAGAAATGGGCCGGAACGCCCGCCGCTGCGCGGAGGAGAAATTCGACCGGGCAAAAACCTACAGAAAGCTGGAGGCCGTCATTGAATCCTGAACACTATCCGCGGGTGCTGATCGTGAGCCATCCTGTGCTGGCCAGGAATACCAGCATGGGGAAGACAATGGATACCTATTTTTCAGGATGGCCAAGGGAAAAGATCGCCCAGCTGTATATCCAGTCGGAAGTACCGACGGATCCCCTGTGCGTGAATTATTTCCGGTTCACGGATCCGGACGCGCTGAAATCCATCCTGCAGCGGCGCCGGCAGGGCACGGTGTTCGG
>JAILIE010000105.1 GCA_024695415.1 Clostridiales bacterium
GGAGTCGAACCCCTGTTCCGCAACCTCAATCGTCGCACTGCTCGCTTGGTGCGCTCGCATTGCTCGTTTCGGTTGACTCACTCGGGATGCTTCCGGCTGCGCCGGACAGCCCACCGGGCTGACGCTTCCCTCGTTCCCCTCTCCAATGCTTCGCATTGTCTCGCTCAGGATGCGGACACTCCGTGCCCGCATAAACAAATCCGGACACCCGTAAAGGATGTCCGGATTGTTTGTGGAGCATAGGGGAGTCGAACCCCTGACCTCGACAATGCGAATGTCGCGCGCTACCATCTGTGCTAATGCCCCGTATATGGATCCCGGAACCGTCCGGGGGAGTTTCCCGCGTTTTTCGTCTGCGGGTCTGGAGACGGCACCCTTCCGGATGCTGTGGTACCGCCCAGGACAATGCCCCGTGGCTGGCCACGGGGCATAGTATAGCACAGAGGATTTTAAAAGGCAAGCTTAATTTTCCATTTCCCTGCTCTGTTCCAGCAATGAAATAATCGGCAGGTGCTGGGGGCACGCGTTTTCGCACTGGCCGCACTGCAGGCACTGCGAGGCCTTCCCTTTTCCGGTCGTCACAATGTTGTATTCCCGTACGGTGCGGAAGTGCGGACTCCCCTTCCGGCGATTGGCGACAGTGAAGATGTCCGGAATCGGGATGTTCATCGGACAGCCCTCGACGCAGTACCGGCATCCCGTGCACGGAATCGACTGATCCGCGTTCAGGATCTCCTGCGCCCGGTGGATCACCTGCTGTTCCGCTTCGGACAGCGGTTTGAAGTTCCGCATATAGCTCAGGTTGTCTTCCATCTGGGCCAGGTTGCTCATGCCGCTGAGCACGGTGATGATGTTGTCCAGGCTCGCCACATAGCGGATCGCCCAGCTGGCGCAGGATGCGCCGTTTCCGGCCGCTTCCAGGACCTTCCGGACTTCCGGGATCGGATCCGCCAGGATTCCTCCCTTGACCGGCTCCATGACCGTCACCGGCTTGCCGTGCGCCTTGCAGATCTCCCAGTTTTTCCGGGAAGCGACGCCGGGATTCTCCCAGTCGGCGTAGTTGATCTGCAGTTGGACAAACTCCGCGTCCGGATGCTTCTCCAGCAGTTCCTCCAGGAACTCCGGATCTGCGTGGAAGGAAAAGCCCCAGTGTTTGATCAGGCCCTTTGCCTTCTGTTCCTTCACAAAGTCCCAGATGTGGTAATCGTCATATTTATCTGCGTTGCTGCGCTGGATCGCGTGCAGCAGGTAGTAGTCGAAGTACCCTGCCCCGGTCCGCTCCAGGCTGGTAAAAAACTGCTGCTTCGCGCTGGCCTCGTCGTGGCACTGGATCCACGCGTTCAGCTTTGTGGCAACAGTGTAGGCTTCCCGGGGATACCGGTCAGCGACCGCCGCCCTGAAAGCCGCCTCGCTTTGCCCGTCGTCATATACGTAAGCGGTATCGAAATAGGTTCCTCCCGCGGCGATGAATCGGTCCGTCATTTCACAGACCTGGGGGATATCGATGCTTCCGTCCGGATTCTTTGGCAGGCGCATCAGGCCGAAGCCCAGTTTGAAGATATCTTTGCCAGGATAGTCCGCCATTTTCTTTCCTCCTTCTCAATTATTATTATATGTTCAGTTTTTGCTCAAAAAACAATTGCGCCGTAGATGTTGACGCCCACGCCCAGAAGCATCAGCATCACGTCGATATAGCTCAGTTTTTCCTTCTTCCGGAAGGTCAGAAGCAGCAGTGCCGGAACCAGGTCGTCCATATAACGCACGCCAAGCTGCATTCCGCCGAGCGTCCGGTGCAGAAGCAGCAGATTGAAATGGATGAACAGGCTGGCGATCAGCAGGACATCCTCCCAATCGAGCTTTTTCCGGATCAGCCGGCGGATCGTCTCGATCATGGAGATGACGAATATGGGACAGGTCAGCGGAAGGGCCGTCGGTCCCAGGCGGTCAAAGGTCAGCACGCCGTTGACGATCTGCGGCATCCGGAAGATATTCTTCAGGTTCTTCGGCCAGTGGGCCAGTGAGAACTGGGTGTTCCCCTCCCGGGTAAACTCCGGCAGGTAGTTGTGTCCGAACTCCAGGGGGTTGTCAAACCGGACCGTGTTGTACCATCCGTAGGCAGCGGCGATCATCAGCGGCGCGATCACATACGGAACCATCCCCAGGATTGTCCGGATCCATTTCTCCCCTTCCCGGTGCTTCCACATGTACAGTTTATACAATCCGTACGGCACGTAAACCGCCTGGAAAGGGCGGCACCCGACGGACAGCGCCAGGCAGACCAGGCCGAGGCTCATGGCCGCCCGGTTATGCTTCTCCTTCGGGGAATTCACACCGTACAGGAAGGCCGCTGTCAGCAGCATGCTCATTCCCTGGGCGGTATACCACACGCCGCCCCGAAGCATGATGATCAGGATATTGCATCCGCAGACATAAAAGAAAGCGACGACCGCGGCGCGGACGGGATGATGTCCCAGGCGCAGCAGCAGGGCATATCCGAACGCCGCGGTGCACAGCAGCATAAACAGGTTGACCGCCATCGTCGGTGTATTGTAACCCCAGATCCAGGTCAGCGGCAGCATGACGACTGACGGCACCGGCGGGAAACTGACATAGTATTCATCCTGGTATATCGCCAGTTCCAGCCAGGTATAGGACGGCCCGTCCACGGTCATCCGCCCTTCCCGCCAGGCCATGGCCTGCAGGGTATAGCTGTCATAGGGGCTGTGATCCATCAGGGAATAACCCAGGCCGAGCATGATCAGGATGTAAACCATCAGCACGGCCAGGATCACGCAGATCCCTGTCAGCCACCGATCCTTCTTCCCCGGCATGGATACACCGTCCTTCTTGTTTATGGCGCTATTATACAATACGTTTCCCATGCTTTTCAACTCCCCCGTCCGGCATTCCCGGCCGCTCACGAACACGAAAAAAACAGCATTCCGGCCCTCCGGGGAATTGACATGGGCTTCCGCCGGGTTTATCATGCATGCATCACTTGAAATTCCCTGGAGGGTATTATGATGATGTTCAGCGCGGCTTTCGCCTTTAAACGCTCAGCGATGGATGATTAAGCACCACGAAGTGCATGATATCCACCGCCTTTTGTGATGAGAAAAGGCGGTGGATTTTTTTCAGCCTCGCGAAGCCGCGCCACGGCGTCCGACTCAAAAAAGGAGGGTCCGAATGAAAA
>JAILIE010000054.1 GCA_024695415.1 Clostridiales bacterium
AGATCGTGAACGGAAACAACGGCCGGTGCAATTACTGGTACGCGGATATCCGGCTGACGGACGCCTCCCAGCTGCGGACGACGGGCGGGAGCCCGGACGGCGCGTCCTTCGATACCGAGATCGACGGCATCGCGCTCTCGGGCCGGTCGGACGCCGTGGTGGCGATCAACGGGGACTTCTGGACCAGCCCGGAGAAGAAGGGCAAGGGATATGTGGTCCGCCAGGGGATCCTGTACCGGAATGCCCTGGACCCCGCGGGGGTGCAGGGAAGCCGGCTGATGGACGTGCTGCTGATCGACGAGGACGGGGACTTCATCGCCCTGCACCAGCCGGGGACGGACTCGATCCCGGCGACGGTGAACGGCAAGCGGATCCTGAACGCGTTCTCCTTCGGGCCGATCCTGGTCGAGAACGGGGAAGTGGTGACGGATTTCCGGGGGTCCGAGAAGTGGATCAACATGGAGCCGAACGAGGGGCGGCAGCGGAACGCGATCTGCCAGGTCGGGCCGCTGCACTATATTGTGCTGTGCTGCGCGGGGCCCTACCGGGGGAATTACGCGATGACCCTGGGCGAGTTCGCCGAGGTGGCCGGCTCCCTGGGCGTGCAGACCGCGTACAACCTGGACGGGGGAGACTCGACGCTTTTGTACTTTGACGAGGACCGGGTGAACAACTTCGGCAGTACGTCCCAGCGGAAACTGCGGGACATTATCTACTTCGCGAGCGCGGAGCAGTAAGGCGGAGAAGGAAAGATGGGCATCTGGGTTTACTGGGTGATTATTTCGGCGGGCATGGTGCTGTCCGCCGTATTGTTCGTCCGGGAAACCCGGGGCGCCGGGGTTCCGGCGTGGCAGGCGGCGCTGGGCTGGGTCGCGGGCGCGGGGACGGGCGTTCTCTGCGCGAAAGCGATGTACGTCCTTTTGTTCTGCTGGATCGCGGCGGGGGATTTCAGCGCCTCGCGCTGGCTCTCCCTGATGCCGGAGGAATTCTCCTTCGCCGCCGGGTGCGCGGGATTCTGCCTGGGGCCCGTCATCGTCCGCCGGAAGCATATTCCGGACCTGACGGACCGGCTGGTCGTTCCGGGATGCGTGCTGGCGGCGGTGCTGCGCTTCGGCGAGAGCGTGCTGGCGGCGTCACAGGTCAGCTATGTCGGGGTGACGGACATCTTCCGCTTTCGGACCGGGGAGGGATTCCTGAACTTCTTCCCGCTGACGGTGCCCTTCAGCCGGAAGTATTCCTTCCTGTGCGTGTGCACGGTCGCCGCGGCGCTGATCCTGCTGGTCATCCTGCACCTGAAGCTCCACCGGCGCGGCCGGGGGCGGCCGGAACCGAAGGGAATGCTCTTTGAGCGCGGCGCGCTGCTGCTTTGCTGCGTCCGGCTTTTCCTGGAGACGACCGGCATGAAGGCGAAGTTCTATTTCGTCTTCGTGGACCAGGCGCTGTGCGGGATCTTCATCCTGGCGCTGATCATCCGGATGGGGACGCGGCTGAAGAAGTACGCGCATCGTTTCCCGAAATGGACGCTGGTCTTCGCCGTGTTGATGATGGCGGTCAACGGCGTGACGCAGTTCCTGATGGACAAGCCGGGAAAGCTGGAGAAGCTTCTGCCCGAGGGCGTATACCTGTGGGTGAACGACAATATGCAGGCGCTGGGGTACGCGGTGCTGTTTGTGACGGCGGCGCTGATCGCCGCGGCGGGGCTGAGGCTCCTGAAGCGGACGATGAAGGCGATCCCGAAGAACTGGCGGTAAAGGCGCTGGGAACGATAGGGACGGTTCTTTTCGTTCCCGCGGGAACGAAAAGAACCGTCCCTATCGTTCCCCCGGATTGACTTAGCGGGGACGCTATGTTAGAATAATCCACGAAATCTGAACCGGGAGGAAATTGATATGAAGCATATTCAGACACTGGAAACCCGTGATCTGTGTGAAAGCGCGAAGAACGGCGGCTGCGGCGAATGCCAGACGAGCTGCCAGTCCGCCTGCAAGACCAGCTGCGGCATCGCGAATCAGCAGTGCGAAAACAAGAAGGAAGAGGAATAATTCCCCTGGATTTCCTGCCGCCGGGAGGCGGCATTTTTTTGATACGGAGAGAAGTATGATTCATCGTTTTGAAATGGACGGCCGGTATATCGTGCTGGACGTATGCTCCGGCAGCGTGCATGTCGTGGACGAGACCGCGTACCGGATGATCGGGATGTATCCGGAGATGGGCCGGGAGGAGCTGATCGCGCAGGCGCTGACCTGGTCCGGCCCGGAGGACGAGGCGGAACTGAACGAAATCTATGACGAGATCACGGCCCTGAAGGACGCCGGGAAGCTGTTCGCGCCGGACACCTTCGCGCCGATGGCGAAGGAGCTCAAGCGCCGGACGGCCGGGGTCGTGAAGGCGCTGTGCCTGCACGTGGCGCACACGTGCAACCTGAACTGCGCCTACTGCTTCGCGTCCCAGGGCAAGTACCACGGGGAGCGGGCCGTCATGCCCTTTGAGGTCGGGAAACAGGCGCTGGACTTCCTGGTGGCGAACTCCGGAAGCCGGAAGAACCTGGAGGTGGACTTCTTCGGCGGCGAGCCCCTGATGAACTGGGACGTGGTGAAGCGGCTGGTGGAATACGCGCGGGGCATCGAAAAGGAAAGCGGGAAGCATTTCCGCTTTACGCTGACCACCAACGGCATGCTGATCGACGACGACGTGATCGACTTCGCGAACCGGGAAATGAGCAACGTGGTGCTGAGCCTGGACGGGCGGAAGGAAATCCACGACCGGTGCCGGGTGGACTACGCCGGGAACGGCAGCTGGGAAAAGATCGTGCCGAAGTTCCAGAAGCTGGTCGCGGCCCGGGGCGGAAAGAACTACTATATGCGCGGGACCTTCACCCACGCGAACCCGGACTTCCTGAACGACATCCGGGTGATGCTGGACCTGGGGTTCAACGAGCTGAGCATGGAGCCGGTGGTCTGCGCCGCGGGGGATCCCGCCGCGCTGACGGAGGAGGACCTGCCCATCGTCCTGAAGCAGTACGAGGACCTGGCGCGGCTGATGCTCCGGCGCTCGCGGGAGGGGAAACCCTTCACGTTCTATCATTATATGCTGGACCTGACCGGGGGACCGTGCATCTACAAGCGGATCTCCGGGTGCGGATCCGGAACGGAATACATGGCGGTGACGCCCTGGGGCGACCTGTATCCCTGCCACCAGTTCGTGGGCGAGGAAAAGTTTAAGCTGGGGGATATCTGGAGGGGCGTGGAGAACACGGAAACGCAGGCGGAGTTCGCCGACTGCAACGTCTACGCCCGGGAGGAGTGTAAGGACTGCTGGGCGCGGCTGTACTGCTCCGGCGGGTGCGCGGCGAACGCGTACCACGCGACCGGGTCGGTCCGCGGGGTGTACAAGTACGGCTGCGAGCTGTTCCGGAAGCGGATGGAATGCGCGATCTGGCTGCAGTGCGCGCTGATGGAAAAAGAATAATGGATACGCCCATCTGTGATTTCGTAACTGAATACGTCCGGCGCGGGGGCGTGCGGATGCATATGCCGGGGCACAAGGGCGTTCCGGCCCTGGGCCCGGAGCCGATGGACATTACGGAGATCGCCGGGGCGGACGAGATCTTCGCCTCCCGGGGGATCATCCGGAAAAGCGAGGAGAACGCCGCGGCGCTTTTCGGCGCGCGGCGGACCGTGTATTCCGCGGAGGGGTCCAGCCTGTGCGTGCGGGCGATGGTGTACCTGGCCTGCCTGCGGGCGGCGGAGAAGGGAATCCCGAAGCGGATCCTGGCCGGGCGGAACGCGCACCGCGCGTTCATCGCCGCCGCGGCGCTGGCGGATATTGACGTGGACTGGATTTATCCCGGGGAGGCGGAAGGCCTGCTGAGCTGCACGGTAACGCCGGAGGAGGTCGCGCGGAGGCTCCGGGAGAGGGAATACGCGGCGGTGTATGTAACGTCGCCGGACTATACCGGGCGCATGGCGGATATCCGGGGGATCGCCGGAGTATGCCGCGCGCACGGGGTGCCGTTTCTCGCGGACAACGCCCACGGGGCGTACCTGAAGTTCCTTAAGGAGGACCTGCACCCGATGACCCTCGGGGCGGACGTATGCTGCGATTCGGCCCACAAGACGCTGGACTGCCTGACCGGGGCGGCGTACCTGCATATCGCTGAAACCGCGCCGGAAGGATGGGCGGAGGCGGCGGAGGCCGCGACGGGCCTGTTCGGAAGCACGAGCCCGAACTGGCTGATCCTGCAGTCGCTGGACCGGATGAACCGGGAGCTTTCCGGGGAATGGCCCGGGAAGCTGCGAAGGGCGGCGGAGCGGGTGGCCGCGACGAAGGAAAGGCTCCGGCGGGAGGGCTGGGAGCTCGCCGGCGGGGAGCCGATGAAGATCACCCTGCTGCCGAAGGGAAAGGGCCTGACCGGGGACGAGGCGCACGATCTCCTGCGGGAAAACGGGATCGAGTGCGAGTTTTCCGATCCGGATTACCTGGTGCTCATGCCGGGCGTGAATACGGCGGAGGAAGAGTTTCAGCGTGTTGAAAAAGCGCTGCGGAAAGCGGGAAGGGCTTTGCCGCGGCGGGGAGGAGATTCTTCAGCCTTCGGCTTCAGAACGACACCAAACGGGCAGGTTCTTTTGAGGGAAGCGGAAAAGGTGTGCTCCATCCGGGAGGCGATGTTTTCTCCGGCGGAGGGCATTCCCGCAGAGGACGCGGAGGGAAGAATCATGGCCGGCTGCGACGCGTCGTGCCCGCCGGCGGTCCCGGTCGTCGTTCCCGGGGAAAGGATCACGAAAGAAGCCATAGACGCCCTGCGGTACTATGGCAAGGAAAAAGTGACGGTCATGAAATAAGCGGAAGGCTCGCGCCTTCCGCTAAACGATTATTTGTCCAGTAATCCTGTATGCTCCGTCCGGGTCGGGATCTCCCCGTGGTTGGGGTCTTCCCAGGGGGCGGATTCCTCGAAGGGAATGTACCGGTCCTCCCGGAACATCCGGTAGATAATCGAATAATGGGGATGCTCGGAGCCGTCGTCATAGCGGCGCCAGGGGTTGCCCGTGGCGGAGCCGTGGTTGACGACCAGGCAGTCCGGCAGGGCCTCCCGGATCTGGTTGGCGGCCTTGTCGTTGACCGGGATCCAGAGGCGGCGAAGGGACTTGCAGTTCAGAAGGGATTCCCAGTTCTTCACGCGGTTGTTGGCCACGTTCAGGTCCATCAGGTTCGGGAGCTCCGACAGGGGCGTCAGGTCGGAAATGCCGGTGGACAGAAGCTCGATATATTCCAGTTCCTTCAGGCTGCCCAGCACCTGGATGTTCTTCAGGTCCGGGTTGCAGGCCAGGATCAGTACGCGCAGGTGGGTCAGGTTCTCCAGGAAGGAGATGTCCGTGACCACATTGTGGCCGATGTCCAGCGCGCGGAGCTCCGTGCAGTACTTCAGCACGTTGAATACCTTGCTCGGGTGCGGGGCGCACTGGCCGTGGAGCGTGGACCAGGCGGTCTGGTCCGTGCGGATATAGTGCTTGTGGGTGATATGGATCGTCCAGCCGAAATGGATATCCGGGAAGGCGGCCACCAGTTTGTCGATCTGTTTCGATTCGATCAGGGTGGTGAACATATCCACGTTTTTCAGGTTCGGGAATTCCCCGAGGAAGGCGATGAAGGCGTCAAAGTCCTCCACCGCCTGGTCCCCCAGGTCGATGGACTCCGCGTCCCGGGGGAAGGAGGCGGCGCCGAAGGAGACGGAATCCGCCAGGGCGGCGCCGGAGAAAAGCAACAGGCACAGAAGAAGCGCGGCGAACTTTTTCATGTTGAAGGTCCTTTCAGGCGTATTGACATGCGCAAATCGGCAGGGAAGGGCAGGCCGCTCCGGCGTCATTCCGACGCGAAGCGAAAGAATCTCCCCGCCACGGTAAAAGCATTGTATCATGGGTGGTACAGCGAAAAAAAGTCTTGCATATCAACGCTTCTTCTGATATAATTCGCAATTGGCACATCCTTGCGCTGCGGAAAGCAGCGCCAAAAGTCCGTGAGGAGGTGAAAGAATGATGAACAGGTATGAAATGATCTACATCATCGACACCGGTCTGGAGGAAACCGCTCGCAAAGAGCTGGTTGAAAAGGTATCCGCCCTGATCGAGGCTAACGGTGGTGAGATCGAAAAGGTCGATGAAACATGGGGCAAGCGCCGCCTGGCCTATGCGATCGACTACAAGACCGAAGGCTGGTACGTGCTGGTGAACTTCAAGGCACCCGCCGAACTGCCCCGCGAGCTCGAGCGTAAC
>JAILIE010000127.1 GCA_024695415.1 Clostridiales bacterium
GATGAAGTTCGCGATGATCTGCTGCATCACGCTGTTGTCCAGGTTGCAGTTGTCTTCCTTGATCACGAAGGTGACGCCCTTCTCGCTGCCGATCTCTTCCAGGCGTTCCCGGATGTTCTGGATGATCTGGTTCAGGCTCGCGTCGTCCACAAAGTTGCAGATACCGATCGTGTAGGTCGTTTTCTCCTCCGCGGATGCCAGGGAAACCAGGGAGAATACCATGATCAGGGAAAGTACCAGTGCCATCAGTTTCTTCATTGTCTTGTCCGTCCTTTCTGTATTGGGGTATTGTTTGTCCAGGGGAAACCGTTTACCGCGGAAAACAAAAACCCCAGCGCGCAGGATCCCTGCGGGCTGAGGCAGTTATAAACCGCGGTGCCACTCAGCTTGGCCCTCCCCTGGGGGAAAGCCTTCTCTTCATCACGTACCCCTGATACGTGCCGCCCTTATAACGGGTGCGTCCCCCGTCGCATCCTACTCGTTTCCTTTCAGAGCGCCCTCAGGAGCCCATTCACATCCTCCGCACGCGCTGCTGTTCCACTGTCGGCAGCTCCCTGTTCCGTGCCGCGGGGTTGCTACTATTCTCCCTCACAGGTTTGCAAAAAGATTATCTCACTCCCGGCCGTTTGTCAACATCCGCCTTGTACTTCGCTTGTTTTAAAACCCGTCAGATTTTCCGGACATACGCGACCAGGCGGTTCGCTTCCTCGAATCCGATGGCCCGGTGGAACGCCTGGCTGACCATGTTCGTCTGCTCGCAGTCGCTGGCGAATTCACTGCATCCCTGTTCCTTCGCCCATCTTTCGCAGGCGGAAACCAGTTCGCGCGCGATTCCCCGCATCCGCTCCGTCTCCTTCACCCAGACGCCCTCCAGATAGCCAACCGGGCTGCTCTCCGTGCCTTCCACATAGTCATGGCGCAGCTGGCACTGGGCAAAGCCGACCGGCTCCCCGTCCTTCCGGTACAGGAAAACCGCCGCGCCGCCGGAGGACAGCAGCGTTTCAAACTCAGCGGTCATTTCCTCCGGGGAATGGTCCGGCCACAGTTCGCGGGCCAGCTCCGCGACCGCTCCCGCCTCCTCCGCCGTCGCCTGCCGGGGATTGTCCGCCTCCCGCGCCTCCGGTGACGGCCGCGCGCCGGGCAGTTTCTTGCTCAGGTACAGGATCAGGTCGTCGTCGACCGTGCAGACCGTTTCATATTGCCTGCACTGCTTGCCCTGATACCATACGCCGGATCCGTCCGGAATGTACCCGCGTTTGATGTACATTCGCTGGGCGCTGCCGTAGCTGTCGCACAGGCCGACGCCCAGCCAAACGGTATCCGCGTACCGCGCCGCGACCCGCTCCGCGGCGTCCATCAGCCGGCCGCCGATCCCTTTTCTCTGGTATTTCTCCAGCACGCTGAAATCATGGATTTCCGGCCAGCCTTTGTCCCGGAACGGGCCTCCGCGCGGCGTCAGGTAAACATACACCGAGCCTGCCGGATTCCCCTGCCAGACTGCCGTCAGCGCGACGCATTTCCCTTCTTCCCGGTCCCGGAGCCTCATCCGGTATACCTCCATATCCGGATGCCATCCCTGGGCAAGATATCCGTCATAGAACACCCGGGCGTCCGCCTCCTCCATGTCGCGGATCACCAGTTCCCCGTCATTGTAATAAATCATATGCTTTCCTCCCAGGCCTGCCAAATCCGTCGCGAAATCCTCTTGTTTCAGCGCCGGGTATGAAGCGTTTCGCCGGCTCGCTTGCCTTTTTCCTTTCCCCGCGATATAATGGGTTTAACGGATTATTTCTTTTTTTCTTCATACAGGGAACTTTTTTCTCCATCGCGTCGTCTGACATTATGAAAGCGGAACATGTTCCATGTTTCCGGTCAGACAGGACTTCCCTGTCCATTCAGAACAAACCATCCCGGAACGTCCGGAACGAAAAGAAAACTGAAAATCAAGAAGGAGGATAACCCCATGAAAAAACTGCTGGCAGCGATCCTGACCCTGGCCCTGCTGACATCCCTTGCCCTCTGCGCCGCCTCGGCCGAGGAGGAACTCACAGTCCAGGATACCACCCCCGCTTTTATGACTCCCTCCGTTTTTGCCGAATATTTCAACGGAATGATGAACGCGCTGGCCGACGAATACGCGGGCGTCCTGGGAGAGGAAGGGGTCGGGATCGTCAAAACGAGCTATGTCCTGACCCAGGAGGACGTCCCGGACGGTTCGATCGTTTATTACGGCAACAATGACTGGAGCCTGGAAACCAGCTTCCTGTTCGGGGATCAGGTTGATTACTATATGGGTTATCCCGCGCTGACCGTGAACCTTTCCATTAAAACCGGCACACCGGAAGGCGCGGTATACCTGGCGAAGACAGCCATGGCCATGGTCATCGGCTATCACCTCCAGGGATCCGTCGGCATAAAGGACCTGACGAAATGGTTTGATACAGTGAACGATCCGTCCGATGTTTTCCAGCTTTCCGCCGGCTATACGCTGAATTATTTCGCGACGGACGCATACGTCCAGTATGCCGTCCTTCCGCCGGATGAAATCAACCCCTATGTGGACAGCGCCGAATAATCCTCTTCCCGGTTTTCCGCCATGGTGAAGCAGAACGCCCTGTCCGCCATCAGCAACGCGCCGGCCCCTTTCCGGGCCGGCGCTCCTTTTTACGGATCAGGCAAATGAATACCGCCTGTCCGGATCACGCTTCGCCTGATACATCGCCGTATCCGCCTTCCGGATGATCTCGGAGTAATTCTTTTCCTCCCCGCGGTACACCGCAATCCCGACGCTCACGCTGATGCGCTGCTCAGGATCCGGCAGCGCCACGTTCTCCGCCGTGCCCCGGATGATCGTTTCCGCCGCCCGGCGCCCATCCTCCGGATCGTCCGTGTCCTTCAGGAAAACGATGAACTCGTCCCCGCCGAAGCGTCCGGTGATCTCCTTCCCGGTGAAACTGCTGCTGAGGAACGCGCCCAGGTCCCGGATCACCCGGTCGCCGGTGTCATGGCCGTAAGTATCGTTGACCGCCTTGAACCGGTCCACGTCCAGCAGCAGCATGATCCCCTTTTCCGCGTCCTCGTCCGCCAGGAATTCGTTGATCTCACGGGTCAGGGCTCCCTTGTTCCGCAGCCCCGTCATCTCGTCCGTATCCTTCTGGATGTTGATTTTCCGGGTCAGCACGAACTCCTTGATCCGGATGGAGTTCGATATGATATGCAGGATGATCCCGACCACCGTGAAAATGATGACGTTGACCAGGTCGTAGCGCCAGATCTCATACGTCTTTACGCTGTGCATCCATACCAGGAACACCCCGGAGGCCACGCAGAGCTCAAAGGCCATCCAGTAGGGTTTGTCGATCATGAACATCGGCGTGATGAGCAGCATCGCGATGAACGCCGTGGCCGGCATATCCGGCTTGTTTTCCGTGATGAACCCCGCGAACAGGAACAGTACCGAGATCGACAGGTAGATAATCAGCTGGGCGGCGATGGAATCCTGCCGCAGCAGGGAGAAAAGAACCAGCGCCGCGCCGGAATACAGGAAGGCGATCAGGTAGAATTCCTGGTTGATCTGCATCAGGGAACTGAACAGCGTACTGAGGAGCAGCAGCCCGAATACGACCGTCATCACGATATGCAGTACCCGCCATACCCGGAAGTTGGATATGTACGCGTCCTTTTTCAGGGCATTGTACTCCTCTTTCCCGATCCCGCAGTAGCATAGATAGTTCCGGATGATCCGCAAAGCTTTCATTCCGATCCCCTCGATCCTTATTCCTTTCTTACTGCCCTTCTTCCTGCCCTTATGATACCAAACCATATCCCCTTCCGTCAAAGGGAACATGCCGAATTGATTCATGTTTCCGGAAGGCGGGATATGCCGGGCTTTTGCGGGTATCCTGTCTGGCACAGCCCGCCGGACGGCCTTTACTCGTCCAGTTTTCCGGACGCCTCCTTCAGAAGGTTGATGATCGGAAGATGCTGCGGGCAAACGCCCTCGCACTGCCCGCAGGCGATACACTCGGACGCGCGCCCGTGTCCCTGCCCGATGATGCCGCCGTAAAACGCCTTGGGGCGGAACACGTCCCCGTACAGGTTCATGGTGTTGACCGCGCGGAACACGTCCGGAATGGAAATGTTCATCGGGCATCCCGGCGTACAGTAGCGGCACGACGTACAGCCGATCTGCGGCACGTCCAGCATGATCGTGCGGACCTTGTCCACCAGTTTCCGTTCGTCTTCGGAAAGCGGAACAAAGTCTGTGAATGTGCCGATGTTGTCCTGCATCTGTTCCTCTGTGCTCATGCCGGACAGAATGGTCATAACTCCGGGAAGGGAGCCGACGAAACGCAGCGCCCAGGAGGCAATGGACGCGTCGGGCCGGACCGCCCTGTACATCTCTTCCAGCTCCGGTTTCAGGCTTGCCAGCGTTCCGCCCTTCACCGGTTCCATGATAATCATGGGAATGTTCCGGCTGTGCAGGATCTCATAAAGTTCACCGGAACGCACCACCGGATTCTTCCAGTCGGCGTAGTTCAGCTGGATCTGGACGAACTCGATTTCAGGATGGGCGTCCAGCACCTGGATCAGGTAGGCCGGGCTGCCGTGGAAGGAGAAGCCGAAATGCCGGATCTTTCCTTCCGCTTTTTTCTGCAGTCCCCAGTTGAAGCAGTCCAGCCGCTCATAGGTCTCCCCGTTTCCGCCGTCCTCAATGGAGTGGAGCAGGTACAGGTCGAAATACTCCACACCGCAGCGTTCCAGCTGCTCGTTGAAGATACGGTCCCGGTCCGCCGGTTCCTTCATGCACCAGGCCGGCAGCTTGGTCGCCAGCATGAACTGATCCCGCGGATAACGCTGAACCAGCGCCTCCCGGATGGCTTTCTCGGAATTGCCGCCGTGATAGACATAGGCCGTATCGAAATAGTTCATGCCTGCGTGCATATAGGCATCCACCATGCGGCACAGGTGTTTCATGTCGATCTTTCCGTCCTTCTCCGGCAGCCGCATAAGCCCGAAGCCCAGCTTCGGCATTCTGCTCAGGTCAATACTCATTTGGAATCATCCTTTCATTTTTCATTCCGGTTTGTCTGAATCATTGCATGTATTTTTCCGCAAATTCATCCATCGGGAGCGGTTTGGAGAAATAATACCCCTGCAGATAATCACAGCCGATCCCGGTCATGGCTTCGGCCATTTCCTGCGTTTCGACGCCTTCCGCGGTAATGCTGAAGCCCATCTGCCGGAACGCCTGGACGAGTGCGGGCAGCAGGGCGTCCCGGTCGCGCATATAGTCCCAGACGATACTCATATCCAGTTTGATGTTGGAGAAAGAAAACTTCTTGACCTGGTGGAGATTGGAGAAACCGGATCCGTAATCGTCCAGGGAGATCTGGAATCCGATGCCCTGCAGGTCTTCAATCTGTTTTTCCTGTTTGTTGTAATTGATCATGGACTCTTCCGTGATCTCAAGGTGGATCTGCGCGGCGGGAACGCCGTATTCCTTCAGGATGGAGGAAAAGAGTCCGGGCAGGTTGCTGTGCATGCACTGAATCGGGGAAAGGTTCACGTTGATCCATCTGAATCCGGCGTCCTCCAGGCTGTGTGTCCGGATAAAGGCGCAGACCTTGTGCAGCACCTGTTCGCCCAGGATATTGATGCTGCCGTTTTTTTCCGCGACCGGAACAAAAAGTCCGGGGGCGATCAGTTTCCCGTCGTCGTCCCGGATACGGGCCAGCGCTTCGGCTGCGACTGTCTGCCCGGTCCGGCTGTCAGCAATCGGCTGCAGGAACACTTCCACGGCGTCATTCTCAAGCGCTTTGTCCAGCCAGCGCTTTACCTCAATCTGCTGGTTAATCTCCTCCAGCGTTTCCTCCGTCATCAGGGTCTGCTCCACATCCCTGCTCTCGCCCGCCTCATCCAGCGCGTAGATCAGTGTGTTGACTATCCTGTCCGCGGGATCCGTCCGACCGGACAGGCTGATCTCGACATAGGTGACGCTCAGGTACAGGTCGGCGCCTTCCGCCTGCCAGGGAGAACCGAAGCGTTCTGTGATCGCCCGGCGGATTTCTTCCCAGTCCGTGTCGTCAGCTCCCGCGAGCGCGAAATTGCCGCCCCGGAGATAAAACAGCAAAAACTGCGGAAACTGTTTGACCAGATACATAATGATCAGGTTCAGGCCCTGGTCCATCTGCGTGCCGCCATACATGCTGCGTTCATCGTTGTAGTTCCGGATGGCGAACCCAAGGACGCGCTTGTCCATCCGGTGCAGCGGGTCGTCCAGCCAGTCGGTAAACGCCCGGGTATTGAAGGCCGGGCCGCGGTCGGTGATATAGAGATCCGGGTTTTCAAAAGCCAGGAAAATCACCAGGATCGCAAGCAGGCAGAACACATTCATGACCAGATACTGCGGAAGCAGAATCCGTGCTGCATTGCCGGCGATCAGAATCGCGTGATAGGCCAGGGCGCTGATGAACGTGCTTCTGCGGATATGTCTGCGGTAACGGATCAGCAGGTAAATTCCCATCATCAGGAAGAAAAAGGAGTTCACCGCCAGGACGGCGTACAGCGGTCCACGGTGGTATCCCGTGCTGTCTACAGTATACACCGCGCCGGTCAGGGGGCTGGAAAGCACAATCGCTTCACTGGCGAGGAAAACCAGATACATCAGAAACTTTTTCCCCGAATATCCGGTATGGTCCAGCTTCAGCAGAACGATTGTCAGCCGGAAAAACGCCAGGGACCTGGCAATAAACGCGGCGAAATACAACATATTCAGAAGCCACAGCAACGGGATGGAAAATGATTGGTAATGGTTGTCTGCTTCGGTTGCCAGAAGATCCGTGAGAATCGTTGCGATATCTGAAATGACCAGCATCAGGAACGCTTTGTTCAACCGGTTCGGAAGCCGCGGGCGGAGAAAGTAGAACAGCAGAAGAACGGCCAGCACAAGCAGGCTTGGAAATACAAAATCCGTATTCCACACAGTGCTCAGTCACCTCCTGTCGTGCGGATCCGGCGCAGCTGGAAACCGCGTGTTTATCCGTTTTGTCAGTCCTCAGGGGCCTCAATCATACATATCAACTATATTCCTGTCCGTTTACATAATAGTAAACATTAAAGTGGCCTCTAAGTCAAGAAACATTTTCTTCCGGCAAACATGGTATTCGTTTCATGAAATCCGCCGGATCAGAAAAAAAGGATCGGGCAGCAAATCCCGATCCCCCCGGCACCGTTCCAAATCAGGCGCACAATCTTTTGATCTTTTTTACCGGACTATCGTCTGCTCGTCAAACCGGATTTGTCAGCGCATCACTTAAACGCAAACACAATATCATCGGAGGCAGCATTACAGATTCCTCCTGCTTTCTCGTAACACCTGCAGGCGGAAACATTGTGCTTATGGGTAAGCAGAAACATTTTGCGGCAGCCCAGGGTTTTCGAGTGTTCGTGAACAAACCGGACAAGTTCCGTTCCATAGCCT
>JAILIE010000137.1 GCA_024695415.1 Clostridiales bacterium
TCGAGTTTATAAGGAGGTAACGCCCTATGTCTGAAGATCGTGGCGAAAGAAGGCCGCGCCCCCGCGGAGGACGCCGTCCCCGCCGGAAGGTTTGCAACTTCTGTGTTGATAAGATCGAATACATCGATTACAAGGATATCAACCGCCTGCGCCGCTTCACCAACGAGCGCGGAAAGATCCTTCCGCGCCGGATGAGCGGCAACTGCGCCAAGCATCAGCGCCAGCTGAGCGAGGCCATCAAGCGCGCCCGTGCCATCGCGCTGATGCCCTACACGGTTGATTAATTGCGATTGAACCCCAAACAGACCCGGCTTCCGCCGGGTCTGTTTTTGTTGGGGGACGACCTTAGTCTACGTCCTTGACGACGTTGCGCGCCCAGAAGTCGGAACGCAGCATGATCAGGCCGATGATCAGCTTCAGGATATCGATGAACTGGACGCAGAGATACACCCGGATGATATCCCAGTCGGTAAAGCGGGTCAGGCAGAACGCCAGCAGCACGGTCACGCACCAGGTATAGACCGCGTCAAAGAAGAACGTGATCACCGTCCGTCCGCCGGAACGAATCGTGAAATACGTCACGTGCGCGAAGGAATGCACCGGCAGGGCGCAGCCCGCGATAATCAGCAGGCGGCGCGTCAGGTCCTGGACATCCGCGTCCACGTTGTACAGCTTCGGCACCAGCGGGCTGGCCAGGATCATCACCAGTCCGATAATCACGTGGATGACTTCCGTCAGGAAGATCAGCTTCCGGTCCACATCCCGGGCTTCGGCGATCTCCCCGGCGCCCAGGCGCTGGCCGACCATGATCGACACGGCGCTGCCCATCGCGAACATGATCACGCAGAACAGGTTCCACGCGGTTCCGGTGATATTCAGCGCGGCCACCGCGTTCAGGCCGCGGGTGGAATAGAACTGGTTGATCAGCGTCATGCCCAGGGACCAGAGGATCTCGTTCACCAGCAGCGGCGCGGCGGTACGGCCGACCCGGGCCAGCAGTTTTCCCGGCACTTTCAGGCTCCTGTACGCGCCGAAGAAGAAGGGATATTTGTCCTCGTTCCGGTGCGCGTGGGTCACCACGATCACCAGTTCCACATACCGGGAGATCACCGTCGCGATCGCCGCGCCTTCCACGCCCATGGGCTTAAAGCCCAGGTTGCCGAAGATCAGCACCCAGTTCAGGAAAAGGTTCGTCAGGATGGCAATAATCCCCGCGACCATCGGCGCGCGGGTCTCGCCGGACTCGCGCAGCGTGCCGGCATAGACCTGCACCAGCGCGAAGGGCGCCAGGCCCCACAGCATAATGCGCAGGTAGCTGACGCTGCTTTCCAGCGCCAGGGCCATATCGCCGCCGTTGCTCTCCCCCTCCAGGAAGGACGCGATGAATCCCCGGCCCATGAAATAGTAGATCAGCATGCCGGCCAGGGAGCACAGCACGCCGAAATACATCTTGATCCGGAAGGTATTCCGCATGCCCTCCATATCGCCCTTGCCGAAGAACTGCGCGCCGAAAATGCTGGCGCCGCTCAGGCCGCCGAAGATCGCCAGGTTGAATACCATCATGACCTGGTTCGCGATGGACGTGGCGGAGATCGCCTCCCGCCCGAGGCTGCCGACCATCACGTTGTCCAGCAGGGAGACAAAGGAGGAAATGAACTGCTGCACGATGATCGGGATCAGCAGGGTCAGGACGGTTTTATAGAAGGCCTTGGAGCCGATAAACCTGCGCATAAAAAACCTCATCAGCACTTCGCGTTATGACGCTATTGTACTGATGAGGCCTGTAAAGTCAAGGGGATTTCGTGATAATCACTCAATTCCCCGGTTTCCGGTTACTCTCCGCCCAGCTGCATCAACAGGTCCGCCAGATCTCCGCGCGAAACCGCGGCGTCCGGAGTGTCAGTAGCAATCTGTACTCCGAAACCGTTCACCAGGATATCGCAGACCAGCTGCTCATTCAGCTCCCCGGAGGGCTCCTGCTGCGGGGACACCAGCCCGTATCCGGCAAAGAACGAGACCGCCCCGGCCTCATCCATAGGCTGGCCGATCAGCGCGCATATCGCGGCCAGGAACTCGCCGGCGGTCGCAGATTCATCCGGCGCGAAGGTACCATCTTCCCGCAGCTTCATGTATCCATTATCGACGCACATGCGGATCGCCTCGTAATACTCGTGGTCCTCCGCCACATCCGGAATCCCCACCTGGCTCATATCCACCGCGCCAAAGGGGTTCAGGATCACGTCATACATCTCCGCGTTGGCGTTGACAGCGGCGGCGCTTCCGGCGGTACCGCGGACGCCGGTGTTCAGCAGGGCAGCGATCTCGCCCGCGAATTCCTTCAGGGATTCCGGAGTCGCGGTTTTCATCGCGCGCATGGCCTGCAGTGTCAGGTCATCCGGTTTTCCGGCTAAGCGGTTATCCATGGCAGCAATCGCGCCGGTCAGCTCACCGGCGGGCTTGGCCAGGCTGGAATAACCATTGATAATGTATTTGTCTACATCCGCCTGGCTCACTTCCAGGGCGTTGATCTCATCCGGCAGGGAATCGAAGCAGGCGAACGTTTCCGCCACGTTCGGATCCCGGTATGTCCAGAGGACTATGGTTTCATCACTGGAATCGCAGTAAGCACCGTACGCGCCCAGCTGGTCCCGTATCATTGGGGTCAGCAGTTTGTCCACCAGCAGGTTGCCGAAAGCATTGTAAGCCTGGCTGCTGGCTTCCGGATCGATTTTATCCCATCCGGCTGAGACTATGTTGTACTGGATGTTGCCGTCGATAATCAAACCTTCCTTTTTCGCCGGAACAGGCAGGTCATACTGCGCCGCCTCGCGAGCGGCATCATCCAGATCCGCGAAGAACGCTTCCGCCAGCGGGCGGTTCAGTACCAGGGATTCCTCGCTGCCGGCAGCGCCCGCAACCGCGCCGTCGCGGCTGGCCAGGAACTGCTGCGTTTTCTCCAGCCGGGCAACGACTTCTTCCGGGTTCTCCTCCATGGTCTTTTCCAGCTCAACCAGGAAATCGTAATACTCCAGATAGTTCAAATAGCTGTAGTACCGCAGGCCCTCATTTTCAATGGCCTGCTGCCGGTAGTACAGAACAGAATAAGGCAGGGAATTGATCGAGGAACGGACGTTGTTCTTCTCGCCCTGGATCCGTTCCAGCAGGGTCTCCGTGTCCGTGAAATCGGTATGCCACAGGATTTCGGAGGCCAGGTTGTAACCGGCTTCCAGGTCCTCATCCAGGGAATACCAGTTAACGCACATGTAGGGATGACAGCTCCCTTTCCAGGCGTTGACCGCAATGCCGAACGTGTGGTCGTACAGATAGCGGGGAATCAGCAGTTCCAGTTCCTCCCATGAATGGGCATTCGTGCTCATATGGCCCAGCAGGCGGGTGAACAGGCGCATGTAGTGGATATCCTCCTGCGGCAGGGCGGTGAGGTCCAGGTTCAGCGAGATATAGGAAATACCGTCCACACCGGCCGGAACTTCAATCCGCCGGATGCCGTTCTCATCCTTTTCGTCCCGGATCGCGTATTCCTTGACCTCCTCCGGCAGGGTGGCGATCGTAACCGGGGTCAGTTCCGCCACCAGCTCCGCGTTATCCTCTTTTTCTTCCGGAGCATTGGTCGCGTCGATGATTGCCTGCTTTTCCTCTTCTGTCATGCCGGCTTTGATTTCCGCCAGCTTCGCGGCCAGCTCCGCGTCCTCCTTTTCCTTTTCGCCGGGCGCGGGACTGGTGGAGGACAGGGTCCAGAGGGCAGGCTCCACCAGCCAGGTTTTCACAGCCGCGGCCAGCGCGCCGCTCCCGTTTTCTTCCGGAATATTGCCCAGGGATTCATAGTCATCCACCGAGCGGAAAATATCACCGGTAACCGCGAAGGTATATTCGAAGCTTTCCATGATTCCATCGACCGGGTTGCCGTCTTCCGGCGCCAGCTTGGCACCGAACTTCAGCGAGGTCGTCAGGTTGTCCACCAGCGCGGCGTCAAAGCCGTTCTCCGCGGCTTCCGCCAGCGCGGCGTCCACGATCTGTCTGAACCGCTCCGCGTCCCCTTCGTTCAGGCCGACAGCCTGGACCGCGACCGCGTCATCCGGCGCGGCGAGCTCCCGGCCGATTGCGAAGGTTCCGGCCGGGAAAGCCTTTTTCAGCGCTTTCATCAGGGGGGAACCGTCATCGTAAAGCAAATCGCAGGCATGGTCGATCAGCTGTTCCTGGGCAACATCCCCCTTCATGCCGGGGCAGAGGATATAGTAAATAACGCATGTCTGGTTCGCGGTATCCGTACCTTCAGTGACCGGCCAGGCAAAGGTTTCAGTCACCGGCTCCGTAATCCGGGTGTAACCCGCCTCCTCCAGGGAGATCTCCGCTTTTTCAAACGGCGCGAAGGTTTCATCCAGGATCTTCAGGAAAGCGGTGTAGTCCCCGAACGAGCCGTACAGGATCGACAGGCTGTTGGAGGGATGATAGAATTTGCTGTGGTATTCCCTGACTTCCTCATATGTCATGTCCGGAATCGCTTCGGGATTTCCGCCTTGATTATAGGAAATGGACGCGCCGGGAAAGGTTATCCCGTTTGCGTTATGGAGTGCCTTCAGTTCCAGGGTAATAGCGCCGAGCATTTCGGAATATACCGTTCCGTTGTAGGTCAGGTCGCTGTCCATGTCCGCCATTTCATAACGCCAAGCCTCTGTGCGGAATTCCTTTTCATCCTTCAGGATCAGCGGATTGAAGCACAGGTCCGCGTAGAACTCCGCCAGCTTCAGCAGCTGTTCCTCGCTCAGGGAAGCGACGGGATAACAGGTCAGGGCATCCGCAGTATAGGCGTTCATATAGGTAATATACGCCTGGTTTGAAACATTCATCATCAGGGTTCCGGACGGATATTTGTCGGATCCCTTGGTGGTGGCGTGCTCAAACACATGCGGCAGGCCCTTGTCATTTTCCATACGGGTGGGGAAACCAATCTGGAAAGCGCGGTTGGTGTCCTCGTTCGCGATCCAGAGCAGCTTCGCCCCGGTCCGCTGATGCTCAAAGTAAATGAGCTGCGCGCCGTACAATTCGAACGCGCGGATCTCCTTCACTTCAAATCCTTCAACCACGTCTCCCACCGCGGGCAGCGCGGTCTTGCTCTCTTCCTCCGCCATCGCCGCCAGGGGCACGACGCCGATCAGCAGTGACAGGGCCAAAACCAAAGCAAACAGTCTCTTCATGTCTTTCCCTCCGTATTCTGTTTCCGGGTTGTCTGTACCATTCTATCGCACATGCCAAAGTTTGACAAGGGGACGGTACTGCGGCCAAACTCTGTCCCGCTGACAAACCGGTCGGGTGTTTTTTTGGTGTTGAGGGTATTTCCGGAGGCGGATTCATGGTATAATTATCCGGTTATACGGATTATTGACGGGGGTTGCCGGAGCAGTATGCGACTGAAGAAACTGGAACTGGTCGGGTTCAAGTCCTTTGCCCAGCGGACGGAGATCGTGTTCGACGAGGGCATTACGGCGATCGTGGGCCCGAACGGTTCCGGAAAAAGCAATATCGCGGACGCGGTACGCTGGGTGCTGGGGGAGCAGAGCGCGAAGACGCTGCGCGGATCCAGCATGCAGGACGTGATCTTCGGCGGCACGCAGCGGCGCAAGCCGCAGAGCTACTGCGAGGTTTCGCTGATCTTCGACAACGAGGACCGGCAGCTGGCGCTGGACTACGCCGAGGTGATGGTGACCCGGCGGGTATACCGCAGCGGGGACAGCGAATACTACCTGAACCGGGCGAGCTGCCGGCTGAAGGACGTGATCGACCTTTTCCGGGATACCGGTATCGGCAAGGAAGGCTATTCGATCATCGGCCAGGGCAGGATTGACGAGATCCTTTCCCGCAAGGGCGAGGACCGGCGGCAGGTGTTCGAGGAAGCCGCGGGCATCGTCAAGTTCAAGGCCCGCAAGGAAGAAGCGGACAAAAAACTGGCCCGGACCATGGACAACATGGCCCGGCTGGACGATATCCTGGACGAGCTGAAGCGGCAGCTGGCGCCCCTGGAGGACCAGGCGAAGAACGCCCGGATCTACCTGGAGAAGTCGGCGGAGCTGAAGATCCTGGACCTGAACCTTTTCCTGGTGCGCAGCGATAAGATGGAAGCGAAGCTGCGGGAGGCGGACCAGAACCTGCAGGGCATCCGCGCGGCGCTGGACCAGAGCGAGATCACGCTGCAGGAAAAGACCGCGGAGCGGGACGCGCGCCAGGCGGAGATCGCCGACCTGGACGCGAAGATTTCCGACGCCCACGGCGCCCTGATGGCCGGGATGGAAGCCGTGCACGCCGCGCAGGACGCGGTGCGCACCGTGGAGGAGCGCTGCCGGTCCCGGCAGGAGAACCGGGAGCGGATCCGGAAAGAGGCGGAGGAAGCCGACGCGCGCGCGCAGGAGCTGGAACGCCTGGCGGCGGACAACGGCGAGGGCAGCGGGGAACGGTCCGAGGCGCTGGAAAAGCTGGAAAAGGAACTGGCACAGGCCCGGGAGGCGGAGGAGGCCGCCCGCGCCGACGAGGAGAAAAAAGAACAGGTCCTGGAGGACCACAAGGCCGCGATGATGGACGCGATGAACCGCCGGACCGCGGCGCTGAGCGACCAGACCCGCCTGAAGACCATGCTGGCGACGATGGACGCGCGGCTGAAGGAAATCACCGTCACCTGTGAGGATATGAAAAAGGCCGGCGCCTCGCTGGAGGCGGCGGTGGAGGAAGCGAAGAAGCAGCTGCGCGCGGAAACGGAGGAGCAGGACCGCCTCTCCGAATCCCTGAAGGAAACGCGGGAGAAGCTGGACGCGGCGGACGCCTCCGTGATCGAGGCGCGCCAGGCATACGACAGGAAGCTGGCGGAGATGCGGGACATCGAGAGCCGGCAGCGCCTGCTGGAAGAGATGAGCCGCGAGATGGAGGGCTACGCCCACTCCGTCCGCGCGGTGATGAAGCGCGCGCAGGAAGAGAACAACCCGAGGGTGCACGGGCCGCTGAACCGGCTGATCTCCGTGCCGAAGCAGTATGAAACCGCGCTGGACATGGCGCTGGGGAACAACCAGCAGAATATCGTGACCGAGGACGAGGAAACCGCGAAGGACATGATCGACTTCCTGCGCGAGAACCGGCTCGGCCGCGCGACCTTCCTGCCGATGAGCGCGATCCGGGCCCGGGGCCTGACCCCGAAGGAGCGGGAAGTGCTGACCATGCCCGGATGCATCGGGGTGGCGTCGGAGCTGGTGGAATGCGACGGCGCGTACCGCGACATCGTCGGCAACATGCTGGGCCGCACGGTGGTGGCCGACAACCTGACCCACGGTATCGCGATCATGCGGAGGGGCGGGCACGAGTTCCGCCTGGTGACGCTGCAGGGCGACGTGATGCATTCCGGCGGATCGATGACCGGCGGATCGGTGAGCTCCCGGAGCGTGAACCTTTTCACCCGCGAGCGCGAGCTGAAGGAGCTGACGGAAGCCCTGTCCTCCGGGCAGGACGAGCTGGAGCGCCTGCTGCGGAAGATGCGCGACGGGCAGGCGGAGAAGGACGAGCTGAAGACCCGCAGCGCCGACGCGCTGGAAGAGCTGCACCAGCAGGAGATCGCCGTGGCCCGGGAAACCGAGCGCACCGGCAACGCCGAGCAGGACCTGCAGATGCACCGGATGCGCCTGAGCGAGACCGAGGCCGCGCGGGAGCAGCTGATGGAATCCATGATGCAGGTGGAGGAGCAGCTGTCCCTGGCGGACGACCATACGGAAAAGACCGAGGAAACCCGCGGCGAGATGGAAAAGCAGGCGGAGGTACTGCGGCAGGAGGCCGCGGACGCCCGCAGGGCGCTGGAGGAGCGCGCGGCGGAGACGCTGCGGCTGACGCTGGCGGTGAACGACCTGCAGCATGAGCTGGAAACGATCCGGAAGGACCGGGAACGCCTGGCCGAGGAGCGGGAGCGGCTGGCCCGGGAGCAGGAAAGGCGCCGGGAAATCCTGGACGAAATGGATGCGCAGGACGCGCGGGACAGCGGGGAGGCCGCAGGGCTCCGCGCCGCGCATGAGGCCGCGGCGGCGGACCAGGAAGGCCGCGAGAAGATCGTGCGCTCCCTGGAGGAGACCCGCGCCGCGAAGCAGCAGGCCCTGAAGGATATCCTGACGGACATGGAAAACCTGCACGAGGCGATCTCCCGGGATACCGACAAGGCGCACCGGCTGGACCTGAGCCGCTCCCGGACGGAGGGCGACCTGAAAGCGATGCGCGACCGGATCTGGAACACCTATGAGGTGACCTACGCCGGGGCGGAGGAATTCCGCATGACGGAGGGTTTCAACCTGACCGAGGCGGACCGCCAGGCGGCGCAGCTCTCCGCGGAGATCCGCGCGCTGGGTCCGGTGAACGTCCACGCGGTGGAGGAATACGCGGATACCAAGGCCCGGGTGGACGAGATGGAGGTGCAGCGGCAGGACCTGGAGAAGGCCGAGGCCGACCTGCGCGACCTGATCGCGCGGCTGCTCAGCCAGATGAAGGAGACCTTCGTCGAGCAGTTCAGCCTGCTGCAGGGATATTTCTCCGAGACGTTCGAGCGCCTGTTCGGCGGCGGACACGCGGAGCTGACGCTGATGGACCCGAACGATCCGCTGAACTGCGGCATCGAGATCAACGCGCAGCCGCCGGGCAAGAAGCTGCAGCTGCTGTCGCTGCTTTCCGGCGGCGAGCGGACGCTGACCGCCATCGCGATCCTGTTCGCCACGCTGAAGCTGAAGCCCACGCCGTTCTGCTTCCTGGACGAGATCGAGGCGGCGCTGGACGACGCGAACATCGGATATTTCGCGGACTACCTGGCTGAGTTCTCAAAGAGCACGCAGTTCGTGGTCATTACCCACCGGAAGGGAACCATGGAACGGGCGGACAGCCTGTACGGCGTCGCCATGGAGGAACAGGGCGTCAGCCGGATGGTGTCGGTATCGCTGCAGGACTATAAAGAATAAGTAGGAAGTAGGAAGTAGGAAGTAGGAGGTAGGAGGGGAACGAAGGAAGCGTCAGCCCGGTGGGCTGTCCTGCGAAGCAGGAAGCGACCTGAGTGAGTCAACCGAAAGGGAGAGCAAAGCCCGCTCCAAGGGCTTTGAGCGACCATTGAGGTTGCGGGGAACGAAGGAAGCGTCAGCCCGGTGGGCGAAGCTCTGACGACCGCCAGTGGCGGGAGTTTCGTCAGAGCTGAGGTCATGCGAAACGAGCAATCTCCCCGGTGGGGAGTTGCGATGATTGAGCATGCGGAACTGTCCTGCGAAGCAGGAAGCGACCTGAGTGAGTCAACCGAAAGGGAGAGCAAAGCCCGCTCCAAGGGCTTTGAGCGACCATTGAGGTTGCGGTTTTGGTGGCCTTTTACCCGGAGAGTGTATATAGGGGTGGGATTATGAAGAAGATTTTGGCCTGGATACTGGTCCTGGGTTTGATGATGATGGCGGCTCTGCCGGGGATGGCGGAAGAGACCGCGGAGGAAGCGGAGGCCGCGGCGGCGGAGGCGGTGGAGAACCTGGCCGCGCCGGGGCTGTTCGACCTGTACGACGTCAACGGCGACGACGTGAAGTGGCTGGGGATTGCCGTGCCCGTGGTGAACGGACTGGCGATGACCGCCGGATGCGTCGTTCCCGAGAACTGCGCGACGCTGGTGATCACCGACGGCGTCAATGTCTGGAAAGCTGCGGTGTATTACCGGGACAACGGCAACGCGCTGGTTACCATCGCGGTGGACGTCAGTGAGGCGAACCCGCTGATCGGGCCGTTCTCCGGCACCGGGCACGAGGAAGCCCTGGTCGCGGGGGACTGCACCGTGCGGACGGCGGACGCCAACCAGAGCCGGATCAACCGGACGGTCAGCAGCCTGACGCCCATCATCTGGGAAGGATACTACGCCCTGGTCGCGCGCCTGAACGGGGACGCGCTGCCCGGGTCCCCGCTGCTGGACGAGGAGGGCAATCTGGCCGGCATCGTCGCGGCGCAGTACGCCGAGGGGGACCACCGGGTGGTGATCCTCTCCCTGGAAGGCATCCGCCAGAGCCTGGTCGAGGCGTCCGCCAACGAGGAAGCGGCCAAAATGCGCGCGGAGATCGAGCCGGAAGGCTTCACCGTCACCGTGGAGGAAAACCGGGTGACCCTCGACTGGAGCGCGATGACCCTGCCGGAATGCGCGGAAGGGGAGCGGCCGTACGTGGTCGTGTCGGATATCGACAACAGCTACCTGACCTACTTCGGCTTCACGGAGGATACCTCCTGGACGCTGCTGCTGACCCCCGGACGCACGTATGTTTCCGGAATCCTGGTCAGCAAGGACACACCGGACCGGACGCCGGACCGGTACGTCATCACGACGCTGCCGGAGGCGGAGAAGCTGACGGACTACGGATTTGAATCCCGCGTCCTGGCGGTGGCGGAAAAGAACGCCGCCGGGGAAGTGGTTCCCGTGGAAGAGGTGACCGAGGAACTGCTGCGCTCGGGACGGGCGTACTTCTATTCCTCCTCCACCTACCAGGTGGACCGGACGTATGACGACCTGACCCTGCTGATCACCCTGACGGACCCGAACGGGGAGAACTACCGCTACGAAACCGGATGGGTGTACGATCCGGCGTATATGGACGACGATACCTGGAGCGTGGCCTTCACGGAAACCGGGCTGCTGGAGATGCTGAACAAGGAGCAGGGCGGCTATCCGAAGGGGGAATACACGCTGGCCTTCTATGTCGGCGGCAAGCTGGCCGACTCGGTGACCTTTGAACTGAAATAATAAGGAGACGCTGTTCCATGCCGAATTTCACGCTGGAGGATTCCGTATTCGAGGAAGCCGCGGAGCGGTTCCCGACCCCCTTCCACCTGTATGACGAGCTGGGCATCCGGGAGAACGCCCGGCTGCTGAACCGGGCTTTCGCCTGGTGCGAGGATTTCCGGGAGTATTTCGCGGTGAAGGCGCTGCCGAACCCCGCGATCCTGCGGATCCTGAAGGAAGAGGGCTGCGGGCTGGACTGCTCGTCCGCCACGGAGCTGACGCTGGCGAAGGTCTGCGGTTTCCAGGGAGACGAGATCATCCTTTCCGCCAACGCGATGCCGCCGGAGGAGTTCAGCCAGGCCCGGGAACTGGGCGCGTTCATCAACCTGGACGACCTGACGGACGTCGAAACCCTGCGGACCCACGGCGGGATTCCGGAGACGGTGTGCCTCCGGTACAATCCCGGCGGCGCGTTCACCATCGGGAACACGATCATGGGCAATCCGGGCGAGGCGAAGTACGGCATGACGGAGCCGCAGCTGCGGGAGGCGCTGGCCGCCCTGAAGGCGGGGGGCGCGAAGGCCTTCGGCCTGCACGCGTTCCTGTCATCGAACACGACGGACGAGCATTACTATCCGACCCTGGCGGGCAACCTGTTCGCGTTGGGAAAGACGCTGGCCGGGGAGACCGGGCTGCGCTTCGCCTTCGCGGACCTGTCCGGCGGCGTCGGGATTCCCTACCGGCCGGAGGAGAAGAAGACGGATATCATGGCCGTGGGCGAGGGCGTGCGCAAGGCGTACCGGGAGATCTTCCCCCAGGGCGGCGTCGGCGTCAAGACGGAGCTGGGCCGGTGGATGACCGGGCCCTGCGGCTGGCTGGTGACCCGCGCGATGCACGAGAAGCGGATTTACCGGAACTATATCGGCGTGGACGCGTCGGCGGTGAACCTGATGCGGCCGGCGATGTACGGCGCCTATCATCACATCACGGTATGCGGAAAGCGAAACGCGCAGGAAGACCACCTGTACGATATTACCGGCAGCCTGTGCGAAAACAACGACAAGTTCGCGATCCAGCGGCCGCTGCCGGAGATCCGGCTGGGCGACCTGCTGGTGATCCACGATACCGGGGCGCACGGGTCGTCGATGGGGTATAACTATAACGGGCGGCTCCGGGGCGCGGAGGTGCTGTACACCGCGGACGGGGATTATAAGCTGATCCGCCGCGCGGAAAAGCCCCAGGACTATTTCGCGACGCTGGACATGGACCCGGCCGCGAAGGAACTCGGGGTCCGGTAAGATAACAGAAAAAAACCCGTTGCGGTATGGATGACCGCAGCGGGTTATTTTTTCGGGATCAGGCGCTTGAAGGTTTTCCTGACCTTGCCGTGGAGGGTCAGGGATTCGCGGTGGGCGACGGCGGCGGCGAGGGCGCCGCTGCGGTAGACGTTGTTGTCCGGACAGAGGCGGACGGCCTCGCGGAAGGACTGGTGGGCGGTTTCATACTGGTCCATCGCCATGAGGACCTTGCCCTGCATGTAGTACCAGTCCCCGTCCCGCTTTTCGCACTTGAGCAGCTGGCGCAGGGCGCCTTCCGGGTTTCCCTTGGCCAGCATCCGCTCCGCCATCAGGATGGCGGCGGCGGGCGGAATCTCCCCGGCCGGCGACGCCTGCTGCCGCGGGGCGGCGAGGCGGAGCGCCTCCTCATAGGCCAGGTTCAGGGCGACCATGCGCGCCTGGGCCTCCTGTTTAAGTACCGGGTCCCGGATCATATCGGGGTGGCATTGCTTGACCAGGGTCCGGTAGGCGTTCCGGATCTCCTCCTGGTCTGCCCAGCCCCGCAGGCCCAGCACCTCGAAAGGATTGTTCATCAGCGCATCCCCTTCCGGTTACAGCAGGGCTTCCCGGCGGATTTCCGCGCCGAGGGAACGAAGCTTATCCTCAATATGCTCATAGCCGCGGTCGATGAATCCGGGCTCGTAGATTTCAGAGGTTCCGCGGGCCATGAGGCTCGCGATGATCAGGGCGGCGCCGGCCCGCAGGTCGGTGGCCGTCATCGGGGCGCTGTAGAGTTCGGACACGCCCTCGATAATCGCCGTGCGGCCCATGACGCGGACGTGGGCGCCCATGCGGCGGATCTCGTCCAGGTGGCGGAAGCGCTGTTCAAAGATGGTCTCGGTGACGATGCTGGTGCCCTTGGCGGTGGTCAGGAGCGCGCTCATCGGCTGCTGCAGGTCAGTCGGGAAACCGGGATAGACCTGGGTCTTGACGTTGATCGCCCGGCGCGGGCCGACCACGTGCACGCGGATTGCGTCGTCCGAATCCGTGACCTTGACGCCCATTTCCAGCAGCTTCGCGCTCAGGGCCTCCATATGGGTCGGGATGCAGCCGGATATGATCACGTCCCCGCCGGTGGCGGCGGCCGCGATCATCAGGGTGCCGGTCTCAATCTGGTCCGGGATGACGGCATAGGTGCTGCCGTGCAGGTACTGCACCCCGCGGATGCGGATGATATCGGTACCGGCGCCCTTGATGCGGGCGCCCATGGAATTCAGGAAGTTGGCCAGGTCGACGATGTGCGGCTCCTTGGCCGCGTTGTAAATCGTGGTGTTTCCCTTCGCCTTGGCGGCGGCGAGCATGACGTTGACCGTGCCGCCGACGGTGACCATATCAAAGAAAACGTCACCGCCGGTGAGCTCGCCCTCGGCGGTGAGCATGCCGCCGATTTCTCCCGCTTCCGCGCCGATGGCCCGGAAACCCTTCAGGTGCTGGTCCACCGGGCGGGTGCCGATTTCGCAGCCGCCGGGGGTGGGGATCTTCGCGTGGCCGCAGCGGCCGAGCAGGGAACCGAGCAGGTAATAGCTGGCGCGCAGGCGCTGCGCGTTGTGATAGGAAATGGAAATGCCTTCCGCCGGGCGCGGGTCGATGCGCATCAGGCGGCCGGGCTCGTAATCCACCTTGGCCCCGAGCTCGGCGAGAATATCGGCCAGGGCATGAACATCCTCAATATCGGGAAGGTTCTCGATGGTGCAGGGCTCGTCGCTCAGCAGGGTCGCCGGAATGACGGCCACGGCGGTATTCTTGCCGCCGCTGACACGCACCTGGCCCTCCAGGGAATGGCCGCCGGTCACCAGCATCCGCTCTTTACCCAAGGACGCTCACCTCCATGCCGGAAAATGCAGAAAGCCTTTTTACCATTATACACTTTTCCCGTTAGGCTGACAAGAAAATTGACGGGGGCGGGGGAAAGGCATACAATAAATCCGGCGGGAAAACCGCCGGACGGAGGGAAAACCCATGCACAAAAAACTGATTCTCGCGACCGGAATCCTGTGGATCGGCGGCCTGGCCGCCGCCATTACCGGCATGAATATTGAGGGGGACGCCGCGAAATGGCTGGTCATCGGCGGAAACGCCGCCTTCCTGGTCGGCCTGGCGCTGGCCGGCGTCGTCTGGGCGCTGAAGAGCAAGGAAAAACCGCCGGAGGAAACTCCGGCGGAAAGCGGCGAATCAAAGGAAACGGGCGGGCAGTAAGGCTTATTCCGAAGCGGCGGCGTCCTCATACAGGGTGAACGTCTTCAGGATGACGCCGTGGTAACCGCCGACGTCCACTTCCAGCCACTTGCCGTCGTCGGCAAAGATGGTCAGCGGGGTGCCGACCGGAAATTCCGGCTTCAGCTGCTTGCCCTTGTTCGTGGCGCGGATATGGACGGTGGAATTGCCCCAGGTATGGCCGGACTTGGTGGCGACCCAGCCGGTCCGGTACTCCCGGGCCTCGTTCGCGTAGAACGTGAGGTAGGAGGTCGCGAGATAGCCGCGCAGGCCGTTGTAATCCACGAAGGTCCAGTTCTTGCCGGTCTTCAGCACCCGCATGACCGTGGCGGGGCTGACATGCCCGTCCATGCTCAGGGATTTTTTGCTGGCCTTGGCGCGGAGGTTGCACTCGGTCTTGGATGAAACCACCGCGATCATCTTGTTTTCCGGGGCTTCCGTTTCCCAGCGGAGGGTACAGGTATCCACAAGGACATCCTCGCCGTTCAGGACGATGCTGGAGCGGGCGAGGCCGAGATAATTCACATTGACGGGGATTTCCTCCCCGGTCTGCGGGTCGATATACCAGGTAGGGGTGTGGGTGCCGTTGGCGATGGCCGCCTTGCCCATGCCCTGGGCCCAGGCCGCGTCGCGGTCGGTGTCGCTTTTGTCCGCGTTCGGATCGGTGACCGAGATCTGGCCGGATTCGACGACCATGCTCCCGTCCGGGTTCCGGACGATATCCTCTTCATCGGTGATGATGGTCATGCTGCCGTCTTCGTTTTTCCGGACGGAGATGCCGGTATCCCCCGAATCGGAGGAAGAGGAGGCGGGCTCGTCATCCTGCACGATCGGCACGGCGGTTCCGCCGGCGGGGGTGTAGGTTCCCTTGTCCCAGTCCCATACGCCGCCTTCGTCGTCATATTCCACGCCGGATTCCGCGAAGGCGCAGGCACAGACAAAAAGAACCGCCAGAACCAGGGAAAGCCACCAGACGACCTTTCCTTTTCCGCGCACCTGAGCATCCTCCTTCCGGCGAAACGCTTCCTGTCAAAATGCCTTCCATACCGGAACATTATACCTGAAGACATGACAATTGTCAAAGAAATATTACAAAAACGTAACATTTTTCCGTACACCCGGAAATGAAAAGCACCCGGAACCGCGGAAGCGGTTCCGGGTGCCCTGCATCATCCCGGTGGGATTATTTGCTCATGCTGAACAGCGCGTTTTTGTAGAGGTTGCTGAGCACTTCGGCAGCGACGTCCGGCGCGCCGCGGTAAAGCACGGCGAGCAGGTCCTTCCGCGCGCTATAGAGGCGGTCCAGCGTGACGCGGCAGGCGGCGATGGCCTTGCGCTGCTCCGCGTCCGCGGCGCGGTAGGCGACGGTGACAACCCGGTCCAGGGCGATCTGCCAGAGGCGCTGGGCCTGCGCGAACGCCGTGGCCCGGCCTTCGGCGCCGGAGGCGGAGGCTACCACCTCCGTCACCTGCTCCAGGGTGCGGGCGCCGCTTGCGTCATACACTTCGGTAAGGGGACTGTCGCTGCCGTCCATCGCCCCGATGGTCCGGCTGTACCGCTCCGCGGGGACGCTGCCTTCCAGGCGGCTGTAGCGGCCGGTCAGGCTGTCCGGCAGCGCGGCGGGTACCGTGTGCACCATGGCGCACAGCTCGGCGCACTGCATCCGCAGAAGCTCCGCGACGGCCTGCTTCGCGGCGGCGGGATCGCTGCCCGCAAGCATCTGTTCATATTCGCTGACATAGGCGATGAATTCAGCGCGGTCATGCAGCACCAGGGCCTTCGCTTCGCTGTCGGAGGCGTCCAGGAGCAGCAGGTAGAGTTCCTCAATCTCCCCGCGCCAGATTTCCGCGGCCTGTTTCCAGCCGTCGGCGGTGCCCTCCGCCGCGGCGGCCTCGGCGGCCGTAGCGGCGTCGATATGGCCGGCGCAGGTATGCAGGGTGAAGCGGCCTTCCGCCTCGCCCAGCCCGTCCAGTTGGATCCGGCAGCAGTCGGGGCCGCCCTTGCTGAAGGTCACATAGGTATAGGAGCCGTCCGGCTGCCAGAGGGGCTCGCCGTTTTTATCACAGACGACCAGCTTGCCGTCCGGGGTGGGGAAGCACCAGGTGCCGTCCGGCAGGCGCAGCACGGGCCAGCCTTCCGGGGTCGTGACCGGCTTGCCGTCGGGATCCAGCACCGGCACGGTGCCTTCCGGTGCCAGGACGGGGCTGCCGTCCGGCATGAGCACGGGGGTGCCGTCGGGCATCGGAACGGGCTCCATGGGCGGCAGGGCGGGGTCGCCGGGAAGCTTGGAGGTGTCGATTTCGCCACCGTCCGGCCGGCGGACGGAAGCGTCACCGGTCTTGCTGACGACCTTGTTGCTCAGGGGCGTCGCGCCGGAATGGCCGCCCAGGAAGGTGTAGTCCGCGGCGGCGGTGTTGACCACCCAGCCGGCGGCGACGTCTTCCGCGGTCACGGTATGCGTATAGAGCACATGGATGGACTGCCCCGCGGGCAGGAGGGGCCGGGTCTCCACGGGCGGAAGGCCCTGGAGGCTGTCGTAGATATTGACGGACTCGAGGTCGACTTCGCCGCAGTTGGTCAGGACGATCTCATAGGTGATATCCTCGCCCTCGGTATAGTATTCGCCGTTCAGGGGAACGCTGATTTCCGCCTTGAGGATGAAGGCGTCGATGTTCTGCCCGAAGATCGTGTCCATGGGATCCGGATCGCTCCAGGGCTCGCCGGAGCCGGGCATCGGAACGGTGGCCCCGCTGCCGGCCGGCGCCTTGACCGTGTTGCTGAAGAACCAGTGCTTCACCCCGGCGGCATCATGGGCGGAGGCGCTGGCGGCGTTCCACGTGCTGCCGGTGTCCACGTCGAGCTGGTCGACACCGTAGATGGACGTATAGACGACCGAGCGGCTTTCGCCCGGGGCCAGCTCCTCAAAATACCCGACCTGCTCGAGATCGTCGATGACGGTGACGGTGGTCCAGGTTTCGTCCGTGGGGTTCGATACGGTGATCTCCCAGACGGGATGCTCGCCGCCCTCGAAGTACGCGCCGTTGGCCGGCGGATCCTTCAGGCTCTTGGTGACGGCCAGGCCGGGATCGTCGACGACGTTCAGGAGCAGCTCGTTGGAATACGCGGTCAGCTCGTTGCCGCTGACCGGGTCGGTCCAGGTCAGGATCAGCGGCGGGAAATAGACATAGCCCTGGGCGACGTCCGCCGCGGTGACCGTTCCGGCCTCGATCCACCAGTACATGGAGTGCATGCCGGACAGGTTGTTGTTGATATCCGTCCCGCCGGTGCGGGGTTTGTACATGGACGCGGAAGGGACGTCCACGCCGCCGACGTTCGCCACGGCCGCATAGACGGAGTAGGATTCTCCCAGGCTGTAGCCGGCGGGGTTGGAGGAGACGCTTTCCTCGTTCTGGGTCACGGTCAGGATGCTCTCGTCCGGGATGCTCCAGGATTCCGGTCCGGGGCGGGCGACCTTCCAGGTGCGGGTGATCGTCTCGCTCTGGCATAATTCCTCCCCGGTATAGGGATCATGGCCGGAGAAGCAGAAGGAGACCGTCGCGGTGCCGAGCAGTTCCGCGGTATCCGTGCCGGGATCCACATGGCTGCCGATGGGGCTGAAACCGCAGCCGACACCGCTCAGGGATTCGCCGGGCATATAGGTATGGTACGCGGGCACCGGATCGCAGACAGCGCCGGAGGTGGGATGGATCTGCAGCCGCAGCGGTACGTTGCCGGTGTTCACGACGGTGTAGTCGGCAAAGACGCTTTCCGTTTCGTTGAATACGTCTTTCACGACCAGGCCGTGGCCCAGGTCGCTGTCGCCGGTCCAGACCAGCAACAGCCCTGGATGCGGGTTTTCCACCGGCTTTTCGTCCGGCTCCTCTGTCCAGGTGCTTTCGCCGCCTTCCTCACCGGTGCTGAGCGGCACGCGTATCCAGGCGGTGTTGGAGGTATCGGTTTTTTCGCCTTCCGCCGTGTCATACCAGCCGACGGCGTAACGGCCGACCTTGTAGTACCCGTTGTCGTTGTTTACCACGGGGAGGGCAAAGTCGATGAACTCGCTTTCCCCGGGCGCCAGCGTCCCGTTGTATGCGCCGGCCATGGCGGCGGAAGTATAGACCAGGTAGAACTCGATATGGCTGAACGTCACGTTGCCCGTATTGGTGACCGTGGTCCGCAGGTACAGCGTGTCCTCCATCTGGAAGATGCCCTGCTCATAGCCGGGGGTCTGGGATACGGTAACGGACAGGGCGGGCGCCGGGTCTCCCTGCGGCGGGATTTCCCGCTCCTCGGTATGGGAGGGATCCAGCGTGCAGACCCGGCGCTCCAGGCCGGGCTCCGTGGGGGCGGGCGCTTTCACGGTCTGCCATTCGCCCCAGACGTGGTCGCCGTAGCTGCCGGTGGTCCATTCGACCTTGCCGCAGCCGGCGCATTCCCGGTGCAGGGTTTCCCGCTGGACGCAGGTGCCGAGCTTATAGGTGACCCACGGGCCCCACTCATGCACATGCTCAGGGGGAAGAATCGTCTCCGGCGCCTCCGGGGTCGGAACCTCCGTCGGAACGGAAGTCGGCACGCCGGTGGGAACCTCCGTGGCCGGCGCCGGCAGGCGCGGGATGGTCTCGGTCCGGGTATGGGAATGATCCAGCGCGCAGGTATAGGTGATGATTCCTTCTTCCTCAACGGTGGCTTCCTTGGTGACCACGCCGCCGTCCCACTGGTGGCCGGGAGCCGGGATGGTTTTCTCCATCCGCTCGCCGCAGCGCCCGCAGTTCTGCACCATCAGGCCGCCCTCTTCACAGGTGGGGTTTTTCACAATGGTCCAGGCGCTGTCGTCGATCAGATGCCCCAGCGCCGGGGTGGAAACGTTCGCTGCTTCTCCGCAGTTGAGGCAGGCCCAGAGCTCTTCCCCGCCTTCTGTACATGTAGCGGCTTTGTTTTCAGCAATAAAGCCCCAGTCATGGCTGCCGTCCGGCGACCCGCCGCAGCCCTTGGCCGGCGGCTCCGCCAGCGCGGCCGGGACCAGGGCGGCCAGCATGGCCAGCGCCAGCAGGATCGCCGCGATCCGCTTCAGGTTCCTGTTCATATTCTTCTCCTCCATCCTCTTCGGTTTTCCCGTCCATGGAAAACGCTAAGGAATATTTTACCAGAGAAGCCTTCTGGATACAATATACACTTGACAGGGCGGGGCGGCAGACGGTACGATTTCAGAAAAGAAACGGAAGGAAGGCCCGGATACGATGAAGATATCCAAGCAGGACGCTCTGAACTGGTTCCGGTTTTTTGCCGAACTGCCGGAGGAGGAACCCATGGGCTGCCGCCAGCAGGAGATCGCTCTGGCGGTGTTCGCCCAGATCGAGGCAGCGGTGGACGCCCGGCGGGAGGAAGCCCTGCGCGCGATTCCGGGGCTGAAGGCGGTGACGCCGGCGCACCCGGAGGGCGAGGCCTGGCGGCCGGGCATCGCGGCCTGCACGCTGTATGTCGGGCCGGAGGAGCGGTTTCCCCGGGGATGCCGCAGCTGCCTGCTGGGCACGGGGCTTTCCGCCGTGCGGAAGACGAACCGCTGCAACGCGGCCTGTCCCTTCTGCTACGACTTCGGCGAGCTGGAGGCGATTCCCCCGGTCGGCGAGGGCCTGTGGGAGATCGGCGGAACGCGGTACCGGGAGGAGGACCTGGACCTGCTCTTCGCGCTGCAGAAAAAGCCGACCGGCATCGCCTATGTCTACCTGGAACCCTTCATGGAGATTGAGAAGTACTACGGCGTCATCCGCCGCTTCCATGATGCCGGGGTGCACCAGCACATGTATACCAACGGCATCCTGGCGGACGAGGAAAACCTGAAGGCCCTGGGGGAGGCCGGGCTGGACGAGCTGCGGTTCAACCTCGGCGCGTCGGACTGCGCGGACCGCGTGATCGACGCGATGGGCATCGCGAAAAAGTATATCCCGCAGGTCGGTATCGAGACGCCGATGACCCGGGAGTTCGGGGCGGTCTTCCCGGAAAAGAAGGAGCGTATCCTCTCGACGGGCATCGATTTCATGAACTGCGCGGAGCTGCACCTGAACGCGAACAACATCGGCAATTACCTGGGCGAAAATATGTATTTCTGCCGCATGGGCTACCTGAGCCCCGTCATGAGCCGGGACCTGACGCTGAAGCTGATGCGGCAGGCGACGGAGGAAAAGTGGCCGATCGCCGTGCACGACTGCTCGGACCATACCAAGTTTGCCCGGGACCTGAACCTGCGGGCGAAGGAGGGCGGCTGGTTCGGCCAGAGCGCCTGGGGCAGCGAGTTCACGAGCATTCCCTACGAGGTTTTCCTGCCCATCCTGGAGGATCCGGACTTCCCGTTCCTGGAGGAAGAGGAACTGCCGAAAGGCTTCCGGCCCGGAGACATCGTGATATAAAAACCGCGGCTTCCCAATCGGGAAGCCGCAAATCATGGACCGGAGGGATCTTTTTGGTCCACTTCTGAAATCAGGGGAACGAAAAGGACCGTCCCTGTCATTCAACTCAGTTCTCCAGCGCCTCGAAATCCTTCTTGCCTTTGATCATGATGACCAGGCCGACGAGGAACAGCGCGATCAGCGCGAGCACGCCGTAGCTGCTGCGTCCGGTCCAGCCGCTGATCGTGGCGTACAGGAACGGCCCGAGCACGCTGGCGAACTTGCCGAAGATATCGAAGAAGCCGAAGAATTCGTTGCTGCGCTCCTTCGGAATCAGCTTGCCGAAGTAGCTGCGGGACACCGCCTGGATGCCGCCCTGGACCGTGCCAACCAGGATGGCCATGGCCCAGAACAGGATCGTGGAGAAGGAGATCGCCTTCCGGAAGGACTGGATCTCGTCCGTTTTGTTTCCGAGGAAGTTCGCGAAGGTGACCAGCACCTGGTCGACCTCGGGATTTGCCTTCTCCTCTTCCGTCCATTCCGCGATGAACTTGTCCGCTTTTTCCGCGGCGTCCGCGCTGGTGAAGTATCCCTTCAGTTCGTCGCGCAGCTCAATCGCCTTTTCATCCTGGATGGATTCCAGCTTTTCGGTGTATTCGCTCTGCAGGGCCGCCTCATACGCTTCCTGGTGCGGCTCGAGAGAATAGCCCATATAGAAGCCGACGCAGCAGATCAGGGTATAGATGATGATCGCGCCGATCAGGGCCTTGCGGGCGGTGATCTTCGCGGCCAGGTTCGCGAACAGGATCGAGCAGGGCATGGCCACGATCTGGGTGACCAGCAGGGCCAGGATCATGCCGACCGAGCCCAGGCCCAGGACGGAGCCGTAGGCGGTGGAAATACTGATGATCGTGCCCACGCCGTCGATATAGAAGAAGTAGGCGACCACGAACAGGAACAGGCCCTTGCGCTTGAAGATGTCCTTCGCGGTGGCGCCGATGTTCCGGAAGATCTGGGCGACGGAGGTCTGGCCGGTGCGCTCGATATAGTGGGTCTGTTCCACATTCTTCAGGAACGGGATGGAGAACACCAGCCACCAGATACTGGTGATCAGGATCGAGAACATCTGGGCGAAGTGGTTGCTGTAGCCCAGCACCAGGAGCACGGCGATCGAGATAACGAAGGGGATCGTGCTGCCGCCGATATAGCCCATGGCGTAGCCCCAGGAGGAGACCTTGTCCATGCGCTCGTCCGTGGTGACGTCCGTCAGGAACGAATCATAGAACAGGCAGGAACCGGAGAAACCGATCCGGCTGATGATATAGCCGACCAGCATCAGTTTCCAGCTGCTCATGACCATGGCGATCAGGAACGTGAAGACCACGCCGATCAGCATGAACACCGTGAACAGCTTTTTCTTCATGCCCTTGTAGTCGGCCACCGCGCCGAGGACCGGCGCCAGCAGGGCGACCGCGAAGGTGGCGATGGAGGTGCCGTAGCCCCACCAGATATCGCCGCTTTCCCCGGCGATCGCCACGAAGATCGTCGGGAAGATCGCCGCCATGATGTTGGTGGCATAGATGGAGTTGGCCCAGTCATAGAAAATCCACGCCCACTCCGTTTTGGTAAACCGCTTCTGTCCGTCCCTGGCCAAGACGTTCACGCCCCTTTTCAGTTGGTATTTCTGCGTACATTATTCCATCCGGGGAAGGGTTTGTCAATCGTTATTCCGGCTGTCCCTGAATCGTCCAAAACCGGTTATTTCGCTTTCGTCAGGCTTTGGTATTTCTCCAAAGCACCGTGGTAACCATGCTGCGCGGACCGCTGGTAATACATCTTCGCGGTTTCCAGGTTTTTCGGGACACCCAACCCGTTCTCATACAAAGAGGCAAGATTAAATTCTCCATTTGGATCATTTTGTTCCGCACTCTTCAGATACCATTTTGCCGCTTCGCCGTAGTCCTTTTTGACACCCCAGCCCTTTACGAAACAGCGGCCGACATTGTTTTGCGCGGCGGCAAGTTTCTGGTCCGCGGATTTGCGGTACCATTTACAGGCTTCCGAATAATCCTGTTTCACACCCCGGCCGTTTTCATACATCCAGCCGAGATTATTCTGTGCGTATTTTTCATTTTGGTCCGCAGCTTTGCGAAACCATTTAAATGCTTCCGCATCATTCTGCTGAACACCCCAGCCGCCCAGGAAGCATCGGCCGATATTGTTCTGTGCTTCGGCATGGTTCTGATCCGCGGCTTTACGGTACCATTGATAGGCTTCCGTATAATCCTTTTTCACGCCCCGGCCGTTTTCGTACATCCAGCCGAGATTATTCTGCGCGAACTTTTCGTTTTGATCCGCAGCTCTGCGATACCATTTGCATGCTTCCGCATCATCCTGCTTTACACCCCAGCCGTTCTGGAAGCATCGGCCGACATTATTTTGTGCGTCGGCATGGTTCTGGTCCGCGGATTTGCGGTACCATTGATAGGCTTCCGAATAATCCTGCCTGGTTCCCCGGCCGTTTTCGTACATCCAGCCGAGATTGTTTTGTGCGAATTTTTCGTTTTGATCCGCAGCCTTGCGATACCATTTGCATGATTCAAAATAATCCTGACGAACACCCCAGCCGTTTGCAAAACATCGGCCGACATTGTTCTGCGCGTCGGCAAAGTTCTGGTCCGCGGCTTTGCGGTACCATTTATAAGCCTCAGAGAAATCCTGCCTGACACCCCGGCCGTTTTCGTACATCCATCCGAGATTGTTCTGTGCGTTGGCATGACGCTGATCCGCTGACATGCGGTACCACTTGCACGCCTCCCCGTCATCCTGCCTTATGCCCAGGCCGTTTTCATACATCCAGCCCAGATTGTTTTGCGCCGGGGCGTATCCCAGTTCCGCGCTTTTCCGGTAGCATTCCACCGCCTTCACGTAATCCAGTTTACGTCCTTGTCCGTATTGGTATTCGTACCCCAGAGTGAAGAGAGCAACCTTATCGTCCTTCCGGCCGGCGGATTCCGGCGCACTTTTGGTTTCTTTCTCAACAGGGCGGGAGGACTTGCTGCCCGTCTTCAATGAATCCAGGCTGATGACATGGAATTGCCCGACCATCGGCGCGGACCCGTTGACCGTGACGTAGACAGAGTATGTCCCTTCCGGCCAGCTTTGCTTCTGTGAATACGGCCAGAAACACATTGTGGAGGACATGCCGCCCGGCGGCACGGGATGGGTTTCCCGGATCTGGGAGGTGAAGGCCTGTCCCTTCTCGGTGAAAATCTGCCAGGTAATCACCGCCTGATCCGAATAAAGCGGCTGCCTGTAGGTAATATTCAGGATGAGCCGGCTGATAAAATCGCTGAGGAAGACGGAAGAAACCGGAAAATCCGGCATATGGAGCCACTGCGGTTTCAGGTTGTATTTCTGCATATACCGGGTAAGTCGCGCATCGATCTCATCCAGTTCCAGGGAAGCGATGACCGGGACAGTCGGCGTCTCCTGAACAGGGGCCTTTTTCGACCCCAGCGGCTTTTTTTGCTCTTCCCGCTTTTCCGGCCTGACCGGTTTTTCCGGAACAACCGGCCTTTCCGGTTGAACCGGCCTGGACGCCGGATGGTTGAGCCGAACCAGTTCAGCCAGCAGTTCGGCGTCTTTTTTCTGGCGCCTGGAAACCTTTTCCGCCAATTTGAAAAATCGGTTATCCTTCAGGCTGAAGGCTTGCCGGGCCAGTTCTTCCGGATCACAGGCCTTCCGAATGGCGCAGAGCTTGTACAGATAAAGCCGCGGCTCGTCGACATAAAGGGAGGCTTCCAGAAAGCTGTCATACTCGTCGGACACCTTTTCAAATTTTTCTTCCGCGAGCCAGGCTTCCAGCCGGATCTGCACCGTTTCGAAGGGAACGGGGGAAGGCGGCGGCGGAGGAACCGGAGGCACCGGAGTCGGAATCGGAGAAGGCTTGCCGAAGGTCCGGTCCAGCAGGTCGTGGATTTTGTCCGTCACATCCGCGTCTTCCAGAATCGCCTGGTAGTCCGGATGCAGTTCCGGCGGGATCCGGGCAGGATCCATTCCCTTCAGGTAACAGACCAGCTTCCGGTCCGTCCGTCCGGTCTGGCTGTTTTCCCGTTCCTGCAGCCACTGAAACCGGGTCCATTCGTTCCGGACCCACCGGGCGTTCATACTTTCGGGAGACGTGCCGACCACAATCATCAGCCGGGCAGAAAGCAGCGCGGCGATGATATACGGCTCAAAGCTCTCTCCGGCGGGAAGCCGGCTTCTCCTGGAATTGAATACGCTGTACCCATGATTCCGGACGATGTCATACAGAACAGAACCGGCGTCGCTCTCTGTAGTCCAGTGG
>JAILIE010000044.1 GCA_024695415.1 Clostridiales bacterium
ATCTACGTCAAGGAAAACGAGGATATTATCGACAAGACGCTGGAGCTGGTCCGCGATATCCTGGCCAACAACGACCTGAAGGGCGAAAACTGGCCCGAACTGAAGAACATCCTCAAGGATGAGGTGCACGCCTTTATCTTCGAGAAGATCAAGCGCAACCCGATGATCCTGCCGATTATCCTCGACATCTGAGCCTCGTTGAAAAACGAGCAAAAAACAGGTATAATACCGGTCAGAAAGGGAACAAACCCCTGTTTCTGACCGTTTTATTTTTTGGAGGCGGAAATATGGATTATTCATCGACGTACAGGCTGGCGCAGGATATCCGGGACAGCGAGGAGTACCGGACCTATCACGAACTGAAGGAATCCGTGATGGCGGACGAGACCACCGCCGCGCTGATCAAGGAATACCGGAAGCTGCAGATGACGATCCAGATGTCGGTCATGGGCGGGGCGCAGGCGAGCGCGGAGGATACCCAGCGCTTTTCCGGCATTACGACGCTTCTGTTCTCCAAGCCGGAGGTCAGCAATTTCCTGCTGGCGGAGATGCGCCTGCAGCAGGCCCTGGCGGATATATTCAAGATTGTGACGGAGGCGGCGGATGTGGATATGACCATCCCCGGCCTGGAAGGATAAGGTTTTGAAGGACAGGAAAGAAAAGAAGTACTACACCTACCGCAGCATCCGGGATGAACGGCAGTACGGCCTGTACTGGTACAGCGGCCTGTGGCGCGTCCTGCGCCCGGTCCTGGTGGCGCTGACGGTCCTGGTGCTGGTGCTCGGAATCGGCACGGTGGCGTGGAACAAGCTCTACGGCGAGTTCGCGGCCCCGCTGGAGGAGAACCTGCCGCCGGAGGCGACGGACGTTCCCTTCGAGATCCAGAGCGGGGACAGCCTGAACCGCGTGGCGTCGAACCTGGAGGCGGCGGGGCTGATCCGCAGCAAGACCGTTTTCAAGTATTACTGCGACTTTGTCGGCATGGGCCAGAAGATCCAGGTCGGCAGCTATTCCCTGCGCCAGGACATGACCATGATGGAAATCGCGGACCGGCTGGCCGCCGGCGACGGCCGGGCGATCGTCCGGAACATCACCCTGATTCCCGGTGAGTCCGTGGAGGATTTCGCGAACCGGATGGTGAAAAACGGCGTCTTCGAAAGCGCCGACACCTTCCTGGCTCTTTGCAAAACCGGCGAAAAGTTCAGCGATTATTACTACATCGCCGACGTGCGGGCGGACAGCCGGTCCTCGGGGCGGAAGTATGTCCTGGAGGGCTACCTGGCGCCGAACACCTATGAGGTGTATGTCACCGCGACGGAGGAGGATATCATCCGCAAGCTCCTGAGCCAGACGGAAGCCGTGTTCCCCGAGGAATACGAGCTGCGGGCGGACGAACTCAACATGACGATGGACCAGGTGCTGACCCTGGCCAGCCTGATCGAGAAGGAAGCCGGCGAAGGGGATTTCGCGCGGGTCAGCGCGGTGTTCCACAACCGCCTGAAGGCAGGCATGAAGCTGCAGAGCGACGTCACGATCCACTACATTACCGGCGTGCGGAAGATGGCGCTGGCGGAGGGGGACCTGACGATGGACAGCCCTTACAACACCTATCGGTACAACGGCCTGCCCCTGGGCCCGATCTGCAACCCGTCGCCCAAGGCGATCCAGGCGGCCCTGTATCCGGATGAAACCCTGGTCGCGGAGAACTACCTGTATTTCTGTGCCAAGGAGCCGGAGAGCGGCGAGCTCTATTTCTCCCGGACGCTGGCGGAGCACGAGCGCGCCGTGGCGGTCTACGCGCCGCTGTGGCAGGCGTACGACCAGTCCAGGGGGATCCAGTGATGAGGATACCGGAACTGCTGTGCCCGGCGGGGAACCGGGACGCGCTGGAGGCCGCGCTGCACTTCGGCGCGGACGCGGTCTATGCCGGCATGAAGCGCTTTGGCCTGCGGGCCTTCGCCGGGAACTTCGGCGGGGAGGAACTGCGGGAAGCGGCCGCCCGGACGCATGAAAAAGGCGCGAAGTTCTATGTGACGATGAATATCTATCCCTTCGACGACGAGCTGGAGGGATTCCTGGACGCCGCGCGCGCGGCGAAGGCTGCCGGGGCGGACGCCGTAATCGTCAGCGACCCCGGCGCGATTTCCCTTCTGCGGCGGGAAATCCCGGAGCTTCCGGTGCACGTCAGCACCCAGGCGAGCACGGTGAACACGCCCGCGGCGGAACTGTACCGGGACATGGGATGCGAGCGCGTGATCCTGGCCCGGGAGGTCAGCCTGGAGCGGATCCGGCGGATTAAGGAGAAGCTGGGGGACAGCGTTCAGCTGGAGACGTTCGTGCACGGCGCCAGCTGCATGGCCTATTCCGGCCGCTGCCTGCTCAGCGCCTACCTGACCGGCCGCAGCGGCAACCGGGGCGAATGCGCCCAGCCCTGCCGCTGGCAGTACGCCGTGGTCGAGGAAAAACGGCCCGGAGAATACATGCCGGTGGCGGAGGACGAACTGGGAACCTATCTGTTTTCCGCCCGGGACCTGTGCCTGATGCCGATCCTGCCGGACCTTTGCGAGGCAGGCGTATCCAGCCTGAAAATCGAGGGTCGGATGAAGACGGAGTATTACGTGGCGGTGGTCACCGGGGCATACCGGCGGGCACTGGACCTGCTGGCGGAAAGCCGCGCGGCGTTTGACGCCGCGCTGCCGGAGCTGATGGACGAGCTGCAGAACGCCAGCCACCGGGACAGCGACACCGGTTTCCTGCTCGGGAATCCTCAGACGCCCGGGGAGGCGGAAGGTTTTCACCAGAGCCGGGAGTACGTCGCCCGGGTCGAGGACTGGGACGAAGGCACCGGGGAAGCCCGGCTGCTGCTGAAGAACCGGTTTTTCGCCGGGGACCGCCTGGAGCTGATGACCCCGGAGGGAATCCGGCCGGTGACGGCGCTGCCGTTCCTGCGGGAAAAGACCGGGGAGACGACGGATACCCTGGGTATCGCCGGGGAAACCATCCGGATGAAGCTTCCGCGCTGCGGGGCGGGGGACATGCTCCGCGGCGAGGCGCGCAACCACAGGCAGTAAAGAAACCAACCGGGGGAGCAGAGGAAGAACATGGCGCGGCTGAAACGATACGAGCTCTATGAGGGGGACGGGGAGACGATCCCGGAACAGTACGCGGGCCCGACGCGCGAGGTGGAGAAACCCGCGCCGAAAAAGGGTTCCGCGCCGGACCGGCGGACGTATTTCCGGAACCGGGTGGAGGACGACGGCCTGGGGGCCGAACTGCCCGTCTATGACGATTTTGAACAGTATAACCAGGTGCCGGGCCGGAAGCCGGCCGGGGCGAGCGGTGCCCGGAACAGCAATGGCGCGGCGGCGGCCATTGGCCTGGCCATGGCGATGAAGCATACCGGGGCCTGGGCGGCGGTCTGCGTATTCTGTATTGTCATCCTGCTGGCGCTGGCCATGCTGCTGGTGCCCCAGCTGACGGGGGTGCGCTACCGCTTCCTGCCGAACGTCGCCTTCGCCAACGGCAGTATCATCACCATGGACATCCCGAAGACGGAGAACTTTGCCCGGACCCGGAACGAAATGTATACCGACCGGATCTACCAGGGCATCTATATTGACAACGTGCACGTGGGCGGCATGACCCGGCAGGAAGCCATCGACGCCGTCAAAAGCGTCAACATCAAATCGGACACGGTGTTCGACCTGGTGGTGTCCATCGGGAACGAAAGCTGGCATGTGAACAGCGAGCGCGTTCCAATCTCCCGGAATGTGGAGGAACTGGTGGACAAGGCGCTCGCTTCCGGGCGGAGCAATACCAACGAGCTGCGGGGCAGCGGCATGACGCCCTTCGAGGAGCGGGTCAATACCGCCTCGGAGCTGCGGTCCTATCCGCTGAGC
>JAILIE010000134.1 GCA_024695415.1 Clostridiales bacterium
ACGATTCGATCGTAATGTCAAGTACAGCATGGCCAAATTTTTCAATCTCCGTGACAGTTCCGGTGATATTGCTTTCTTCTGAGGATACTGCCACAGATGTCCCTGTAAAGGTCAGTATCATCAATATGGCAACCAGCAGGCTGATTCTGCGTCTCATTCTATCCTCCGACATTCAAATATTTTCCGAGATTTCTTTCCAACAGGTAACTCGCATTTTCATAGTCTCCCTAAGCATTTGTTTTGGTAAGCAAACTCAAAGATATATCGCGATGTCCCATTTCGGTCATCGCTTGCAATTCTACCATATACGCACCCAAAACAAAAGAAACCTGAGGATCCTTCCGGGCGTATCACTGAAAATATAAACCGGAGGATCTTTCCATGAAAATAATCAAAACTGTGTTTGTCCCGTTATCTTTTTTCAATTCTGTTAAATGTCCTTACTTTTGTTATTTTATCGCCTTGGTATGATGATTGAATAGTTCATTATCTAGTGTTATTCAGTGAGAACATTTTTACCGTCTGAGAACATTCTACAATTTGCTGCATTATTCAACAAAACGATTTCTGGCGCATTTTTGCTTTCATTTTATTAATGATAATAACCCAAAAAAAGAGAGCACCCAGGCCAGCTGTAGTACTCTCTTTTCAGAGATGATGCATATAATCGTGCAGATTTGTTCTCATAATGTTCTCTGTTCTCAACTTTTGATTGCCAAAGAACGTTACAACGCCTTATTCTGCGTCATCCTTCTTGTCTATAGGTTTCATCGTCGGGAACATAAGGCTACTTGAAAAGCCTTTATAAACAAAGGCTTTTCAAGCACTACGTTTTGACCCGTCAAAAAAGCCATATATTAATTGACTTTTTTCTGACGCACTTTTGACGCACTCAAGACGCGTCCCTGTCATCGAGCTCATCTCTCTCTATACTCCGTTTGCGGCCCGGGAAGGGCTGCCACCAGTTTTCACCGGCGATGAAACTCAGCGGCACCAGGTTGCTGATTTCTGTCTGGAGTTGGACCAGTATCTGTTCCGTAATCGCAGGATGAAGCTGTCGTAAAACATCCACGTTTTATTCGGTATACAGCAACAGCTGTTTGAAAACACCCATGCTGATCTTTGGAACCATCGGGGTATTCAGGAGATATATACCGGTTTCCTCCGCCTTCCTGGCCTGCTCCCGCGGCATTCCCGGAGGCCTGTGTATCCTGCTATTCCTTCGGCTGAAAAAACAGAAACCGGAAAAAAATCCCGCGCCGCGCGCCGGTTCCGCGGATGCATAGGATCCTTTCCTGCTGTACGGAAGCGTATGCAGATCAGCAATCATGGCTTCATCTTCCTTTTTTCAGTCTGTCCTGCTTTCAGGGAAACATCGCCCGGTTTCTTGCGGGAATCTCAGGTGTCCAGCTTTCCGGACGCGTCTTTCAGCAGTTTAATAATGGGAAGATGCTGCGGACATACGCCTTCACACTGCCCGCAGGCAATGCAGTCGGACGCGCGCCCGTGTCCCTGCCCGACCACTCCCCCGTAGAATGCCTTGGGCCGGAATACGTCTCCGTAGAGATTCATGGTGTTGACCGCGCGGAATACATCCGGAATGGATATGTTCATCGGGCATCCCGGCGTACAGTATCTGCAGGAAGTACACCCGATCTGCGGCACGTTCAGCATAATGGTCCTGACTTTGTTAACCAGTTCTTTTTCTTCTTCGGACAGCGGTTCAAAGCGGATGAACGTCCCGATATTGTCATTTATCTGTTCCTCGGTACTCATTCCGGAAAGGATTGTCATAACTCCCGGAAGGGAACCGACAAAGCGAAGCGCCCATGACGCGACAGATGCGGAAGGACGCGCAGCCCTGTACATTTCCTCCAGTTCCGGCTTCAGGGCAGCCAGCGTGCCGCCTTTGACAGGTTCCATGATAATCATGGGGATATTCCTGCTGTGAAGGATTTCATACAGTTCCCCGGAACGGACCACCGGGTTCGTCCAGTCGGCATAATTCAGCTGAATCTGGACAAATTCAACCTCCGGATGTGCGTCCAGCACTTTGGTCAGGTAGACCGGGCTGCCATGGAATGAAAAACCGAAATGACGGATCTTCCCTTCCGCCTTTTTCTTCAGTCCCCAGTTAAAGCAGTCCAGCCGCTCGTAGGTTTCCCCGTTTCCGCCGTCCTCGATGGAGTGAAGCAGATAAAAATCGAAGTATTCCACGCCGCAGCGCTCCAGCTGTTCGTTGAAGATACGATCCCTGTCCTCCGGCTCTTTCATGCACCAGGCAGGCAGTTTTGTCGCCAGCATAAACTGATCCCGCGGATAGCGCTGAACCAGCGCTTCCCGGATGGCTTTCTCAGAGTTCCCTCCATGATAGACATAAGCGGTGTCAAAATAATTCATTCCCGCCTTCATATAGGCGTCCACCATCCGGCATAGATGCTCCATGTCAATTCTGCCGTCTTTTTACGGCAGCCTCATCAGGCCGAAACCAAGCTTGGGCATTGTGTTCAGATTGATACTCATTCAGCATGCACTCCTTTCAGAACAGTCATTCCGGATAAGGATCCGTACGGAGAATTCCCGCGTCAGGGGTATTTCCGCAGCCCGTACAGGCAGATTTCTTTATCCATGGTCCCTCTGTATGCAATTGTATTCATTGAAGTTTACTCTAAGTCAACCGTTCACGGCCGGATTGGTCAGAAATATTTGCAGCGGTTCTGGTTTCCCGGCTTCCATGGTTTCGGATTCAGGAGGGTTGTCCTCCCGATATCCGGAAGCAGGTCATAGACTGAGCATCCTGCCTGCTTCTCAAAATACTCCTTGATATCGAAGACACTCTCCCAGTCCCTGACATATTCTTCATTGATCCCATATCTTCTGACGACGTCCACAAACCGTTTTTCCAGGATCACAAACCCGTAATCGGCAGCCAGGGAATCGCAGAGCTGGATCAGCCGGTCGTAATCGTTCGCCTCGCATTCCATAATGAATGCCTTGATGGCTTTTTCCTTTTCGCTTTCCGGCTCATAACTGAATTCTTCCCGCAAACAAGAAACTGAAAAGTAACAGCGCCGCCATCACCAGTAAACCGCCGAGATCAGCCAGAGCCGTGACCAGCACGTAAAGGACCGGGCTGATCCATTGCCTCAGGGGTTTATTCACGGCCTGTCACCTCATCATCTGTTCTGTACGCTGGTTTTCTCATCCTTCTGTATTGATTGTCCAGGGGAAAGATGGCAGGAAACAAGATCCGGATCGGAAAAATAGATGTGTTTATTTTGTTCAGGTTCATTCATGATTCCGGTAATACCGCTGCAGGACAAAGAACGCGGGCTTCCGGCAGGTACGCGTCTCGTCCAGCAGGCCTTTCCGGTTGTAATACTTCTGAATGGAGCTGGTCCTTCTGGGGCACCGGAAATCGTACAGGATCCAGGGGGAAATTCCCCGGATATAGCTGATTTTCAGCAGCACCTCCATCTGTTTTTCATAGACGGCAGCCTGATATGCCTCGGTTCCCTTCAGGTCAGCGGGTCCCGTGAATCCGTGCATCGCGTCCGCGCCGAATTCGGTGATGACCACCGGCTTGTCCGGATCGCTGTTCTTCATCAGTGCCGGAAGTTGTTCAAAATCCGGTGTATACCATCCGCAGTATTCGTTGATTCCGATTAGATCCAGCGATTCCGCCAACCTGTCGCTGATCCGGTTTTCCGCGGCATCCACCAGACAGGCGGCGGACACAAGCCTGAAACCGTCCGCTTCATGGGCGTAATCTGCCAGCCGTTTCATAAAGCGGAGCCTGCTGTCGGTATCCGCGTTCTCGTTGCCGACGGACCAAATGATTACTGAAGCCCGGTTGCAGTCCCGTTCAATCAGTTCCGCCAGCTGGTTCTGCGCGTCCTCGTAGGTTTCCTCCCGGTCAAAGCGGATCGCCCAGTAAACCGGAATCTCCTCCCACAGCATGATCCCGATCCTATCCGCCAGCTTTGCCATGTTCTCATGATGGGGATAATGGGCCAGCCGCATGAAATTGCATCCGAGTTCCTTGGCCAGGCGGATATGCTCCTCCCGTTCCGTATCCGTCAGCGCCCGTCCGTGTTCCACGCTGTCCTCGTGAGTGCTGATTCCTTTCAAAAAGACAGGTTTCCCGTTCAGCAGGATTTCCCTTCCCCAGACCCGGATTTCCCGGAATCCGATCCGGTCGGTTATAAGGTCGTCTCCGGTTCGCAGGGATACGTCATACAGATACGGGTCCTCCGGGTTCCACAGCCTTGGCTTCGCGCTGATCACCTTTTCGCAGTATCCTTCACGGACCGGGATTTCCTCCCGGATGCCCAGTTCCGGGATCTCCAGCACGCAGTCTGTCTCCGGCACTCCGCGGACGTCCGCCGTCAGTTTCAGTTTGTCAAAGCATCCATCCTGCACCAGGCTGAGGTGAAAGGACCGGATATACCGGTCCGGTACGCGGATCAGATCGATATCCCTGAACACGCCTCCGTAGTTGAACCAGTCCGTGTTCTCGGTGGGAACCTGTTCCGGCCTCCGGGTGCTGTCCACGCTGAGCAGGATCCGGTTCTCCTCCCGCAGTTCCTCCGTCACGTCAAAGCAGAACGGCGTGGAACCGCCGCGGTGCATCCCCAGGTATTGTCCGTTCAGGAAAACACGGCAGAGCATGGACGCCGCGCCGATCCGGAGAATCACTTTTCCTGCTCCGGCGCAGTCATACCTGAACTTCCTGGTGAATACCATCGGGCCCTCATAGAGCAGATACTCCCCGGCATACGTGTTCCAGCATGCCGGAAGCGTCATGGTTTCCCATTCGTCGAAAGAATAATCCACCGGCAGGGTAAAACCCTTCTCATCCCTGTACTTTTCAAGGAACCATTTCTGCCGCAGGCAGGTGTCATACTGGTCCACTGCATAATGCCATACGCCGTTCAGCGTCATTTTTTCCCGTCCGCTGTCGGAAACCAGATCCCGGCAGACCGCCTTTTTCCCTTCATATTCCCCGGCATAGTCTTCCAGATGAATGTCCGACATATATTTGTTTGCCATTTTATAGCCTCCGGATCCTTTCTTTCCAGCACTTACAGTTCAGTTTCCGCGGACACACGCTCATCCAGGCAGGAGCCGCCGGCCCAGACCCGGTACTTCCCGGGTTCCACAGCCTTTTTCCCCTCTGTCTCCATGTAAATCTCCAGATCGCAGGAGTTTACGCTGAAGGTAGCCTTCCTGCATTCACCGGGTTTCATATCATGCAGCCGTTCAAAGCCGATCAGCCTGCGGATCGGATGAACCGTCCCTGATGGCGATACGCGCCGGATATACAGCTGCGCGACTTCGTCGCCGATGACTTTCCCCGTGTTTGTCACGTTGACGGAAACCTTCAGTCCGCTGCCGTTTTTTTCAATCTGCAGGTTGCTGTAGCCAAAGGTTGTGTAGGACAGGCCATACCCGAACGGATACAGCACCTGCCCGTCGAAATACCGATAGGTCCGCGGATGGCGGATCAGGTCATAATCCTCCAGCGGCGGCAGGTCTTCGTCGCTCCTGTACCAGGTCATCGGAAGGCGTCCCGCGGGGTTTGCGTCCCCGAAGATCGCTGCTGCGAGACCGTTGCCCAGATCCTGGGATCCGGTCGCGTTTGTCAGGATCGCCGGTACATGCTCCTGCATCCAGTTGATGGCGTAGGGGTAGTTCGTGATAAGGACGACCGCAACGTTCGGATTCGCCTCATAAACCGCCTCCACCAGCTTCTCCTGCAGCGGGATCATGCTGATCGAGCTCCGGTCAATCTCTTCCTTTGCGTTCATTACCGGGTTGCAGCCCAGGGCGACGATGACCTTTTTTGCTTTCTTCGCAAGTTCCTTCGCCCGTTCGATTCCGTCGGAAACAATTTCCACCGTCAGCGTCACGGCTTCCTTTTCCGAACCGACCCAGGCTTCCGCGATGTTTCCGCCTTCCTTGGTATTACTCTCAGCCAGTTTGCGCACCAGCGGATCTGTTTTCAGCTTCCCGTCTTCCAGATAGACGTTCCGGTTGCCGAAGCAGTAGAGCTTCACCCCGCATTTCTCGTCATTCCAGTACTCGGTCAGCTCCACGCAGTTCGCGTTCCGCGGTTCCGGCGTACGGACTGCCTCCGCCTTGCCGATTGTAAAGTTTTCCATGACCTGGAAGGTGAACGGTTCGTCGGAAGCGAGGCTGATTTTTCCGTCCGTTCCCACCGTCACAAACTTTTTGTAATCCGGCGCGTACAGGAAATTGCTGCCCCAGCCCCAGTTCAGCTGTTCAAAAACCACCGCGTCCTCCGCCTTATCAGTCAGCACCAGCTCCGCCGGTTCCGGGTTCCGGTTCGGGACCCATCTGAACATTTTGGCCGGACTGCTTCCGCCGATGTACTTGTCCCCGACCCTGAAGCGGAACAGGTTCTGTCCGCTGTCGTACGGTACTTCCCGGTGCATCTTCTTTTCCAGGCCCGCCTTCAGCGTCACTTTATACAGAGGCGTTCCGCCGTACCAGTCCATATACCAGCTGTTTCCGACGTGGCCGATCAGGGCAATATCGTCGTCCCGGCTGAAGGGCAGGAAACCGTTCTCGTTCTTCAGCAGGATATTGGATTCCTCGCTCATCTGCAGGGAAATCCTTTTTGCTTCGTCCGTTCCCACATCCGACATATCCAGCTCCGCGTACGGATCCTCCGGGTCAAACGCGCCCTGGCGGATCAGCTCTGTCACCGTACACAGGATGGACTTATCCATTTCCGCTTCCGTAATCAGGCCGCGGGCAACGGCTTCCCTTGCCGCCTTGCTCACCTCTAAGGGATTGTCCAGCATCGCGTCCACCCCGGCTTTGACGCCCTCCGCCAGGCTTTCCGCATGCGTCTCGAAATACCGGTGGAAATTTACGGTCTGCAGGAAGTCTCCGCCGTCCGTCATGGCATAGCGGACTCCCCACCGGTCCTTCAGGATGTCCTGGACCTCATGGTTCAGCATAGCGGGCAGGTGGTTGATTTCGTTATAGGAGGTCATGACGCCCTCCGCATGTCCCTCCTGGGCGCAGTAACGGAATGATTCCAGCTCATAGTCATATTTGACCTTGTCGGAGATATCAAAGCTGTCATAGGCGCGCCGGTATTCCTGGTTGTTCGCGTAAAAGTGCTTGAGCACCGCGCCTGTCCGGATGCGGTTCCCGCGCGTGCCGGGTTTCAGGGGCGTCCCGTCATAGTTGTGCTCGTCCTGCATACCGATAATATATTCGGAAGCCATTTTGCCGGTCAGGTACGGGTCCTCGCCGTAACCTTCCTCGTTCCGGCCCCATCTGGGATCGCGGCACAGATCCACCGTCGGGCACAGGCGGCAGTGGCCGCCCTTGCCCACCGCGTTTTCGAAAGCGCGTGATTCTTTTCCGGTCACGTCGCCGGCTTTCCTGATCAGTCCCCGGTCAAAGGTCGCAGCCATGCCGATAGGCTGGGTGAAAGAGGTCGTGGACGTCGTCGGATACGGTTCGCCCTGGCCTGCTCTCGCCTGGACGCCGTGTGCGCCTTCCCCGCCGCAGGTGGACACGCTGAGGCCAAGCCGGTCGTTCCGCAGCCACAGGCTGAAACAGTCGCACTTTTCCTCAAGGGTCATCTGCGATATCAGGTATTCCGCGCGCTCCCGGTCCGAAAGGTTCGTATCATACAGGGGTGTATTTCTGTCCATACTGTTTTCTCCTCACTTTCTGTCTAATCAGGTGCCTTCCGCGCCCGGGCTGTTCGTCAGCAATGCTGCTGCAGTTTCCTGTGCCATGCGTCCGCCATGAGAAAGGCTGCCTGCGCCTCGGCGGAGGTCCCTTCGGCCAGAAAGTCCGGACATCCGCATACCCCGCGAACCAGTCCGATTCCGTCAATCCGGCCGATGGCTGACCGGTAGGCTGCTTCCGCCTTTTCGAAGCAGGTTCCGCTGACATATCCGTGCAGGATGCCGCGGAAAACCGTTGCCGCCATCATCAGGGAAGAGGTTCCGTCCGGGAAGCTGTCCTCGTCGTCCAACACGTCATGAAAACGGCCGTCCGGGCACTGCAGGGCCAGCATGGAATCCAGCAGCCGCTGCAGGAATCCTGCCAGTTCCTCCCGGATCTTCTCCCGTCCCTGTTCCCCGGCAGCTTCGATCACCCTGGCCAGGCCCATCAGCGCCCATCCGTTTCCTGTCGCCCAGTGGACTTTCCGGACAAACCGCCCGCTTTCCGTATCGATAATATGGAAAAACAGTCCGGCCTGTTCGTCGAAAAGATGCCGGATGTATCCCCGGATCTGCCCGGCCGCTTCCTCCGTTCCCCCCATAGCCGCCAGGAACGGCGGAACCATGTAGAGCCCATCGATCCACAGCTGACGGGCGGAATATCCTTCATGGAAAGAAACATTGTTATGGCAGATGATCCCATCCGCCGTCCGCGGCGCGTCATGCAGCAGATAATCCAGCATACGCTCCGCGCCCTGCAGGTAATACGGATTCACGGTACGCTCCCAGGCGCGGAGGCAGACCTCGCCGTTTGCTGCCGGATCGGAAACAGCTTCCTTGCCGCCGATCGCAGCCAGCCTTCCGTCTTCCGCCTGCCTCCGGATCGCGTCGTATGCCATCGGAATCCACAGCTCATCCTTCCCGGCTTCATACAGCGCCTGGGCGCAGACTCCCTGCTCCCACGGATGCCGCTGCATTGCCAGCATGCAGTAAAGAACCTTTTCTGTTTCGGGCGCCATTCCTGGTCTTCCTCCGGCTGATGTTCTTTTTCCGATTCTCCGGTTATTGTATTAGTTAGAGTCAGCTTCAAGTCAAGCACAGTTTTGCAAAGAATCCTCAGAATGGTATTGCCTTGAAGCTCACTCTGAGTTTTATAATAAAGAAAACATGCAAACGTTTACACATATGGATTGCTGTCCAGGGCAGAAACACTTCAGCATTGAATGTTTTAGGAAAGGAAACTGTCATGGAATTGCAGGAAAAACAGCGGAATTCCGCCTTGACCGGGAAACGGGCTACTTCACCAGCGGGGGCGTCGACATGATTGCCTTTGAGGATATCTATCCGGAGGGCCATCAGGGCGGCGTAAGCCTGCTGATGTATGGCGAGAGGATTTCTGCAAACGGGGACGTGCGGTTGGATCCTCCGCCCAGCAGTTCAATCCCGCGCGTATAGTCCACCACAATACAGTCGGAAAAATGGCTGTCCCCGCCTTTGGAGCTGATACCCGCATTGCCGGCCAGTCCCGGCATGGTACACTTCAGGTACAGCTTCTGCGCCACCAGCTCATAGGTCCAGGTACTCCCCTCGTCCTCAATCCGCAGGCCGTAGAGCAGACCGTTGCGCAGTGAAACGTCACGCATGGTGAAATGCTTGAAACTGTTCAAGCACACACAGCTTGCCAGCCCGGCCCCATCCACGTATCCGCCGGCCAGGAACAGGTTCCAGTCCTCCACATCGGGATCGTCCGACGGGATCAGGTGCCCGTCGCATTCCCGGACCTCGAGATAGGAAGCTGCCGCGTCGATCTTCAGCACGAACGGCATTTCCCGTACTGCCTTAAGCACAGCTGATTTATGCATCAGGATGGAGCAGCAGTTATCGATCACCAGCATCCCGGCGATCTCATAGACACCCCCGGGAAAGAAAAGTACGCCGCCTGCACAATCCTTCACTGCCCGGCGGATCCGTCCTTCGTCGCTCGTTTCATATTCCAGCCGTGGATAGTCCGTCATGGAGCAGTCCCATACGCCGTTTTGCATATTTTCCGTCTCCCTTCGCAGACCGGTGCATCTCGCGCCGTTCATTCATCAAAGATATTTCCCTCCAGCGCGCTCCGCGCTGCCAGAATGTATTTCGCTGTGTCCAGCGGATCCACTCCCCGCCGGGGAGCCGTATTCCCCAGTTCCGGCGGGCATTCCCTGTATCCGTGAAGGGAAGTGCTCATACTTCCCCTGCCGCCGGTCAGTGAGGCGAATTTTACCGGATAATCCATACTGGACGCTGCCGGAACCAGTGCGCGCAGCGACACAGTCTCCCCGTCCGCGGAGGTATCTGTCACTTCTCCCCGCATCTGCTGTATGTCGCTGATAATCCGTCCTGCACAGCCAGACGGCGCCGTGAAGATGATCTCCAGCACAGGCTCCAGCAATACGCTTCCGCCGCGGCGCAGTCCGTCCTGGATGCCCATGGGCGTCGCAACAATGAAATCCAGCGGATGCGTGTGGATCAGGTGATGGTTTCCGCCGGTCAGGGTCACATTCAGATCCGTCACCTGCCACCCCAGCCGTCCCTGGCTCAGCGCCAGTGGCAGCGCCTGCTCCACCTGGTGCTGGTACCGGAGCATGATATCCCGTCCGGGAACCACCGAGGAAAACGTCACGCCGTTTCCCCTGGGCGCGGGTTCCAGGTCGAATTCCAGAATTGCCCAGCATGGCTTGGGCATCGTATATGCCACAAAGCCTGTTGCTCGTTCCCTGATGGTTTCCCGGTAGATCACGGCAGGATCCCCAAAGGAAACCTTCAGTCCGAAACGCGTGTCCAGCGTCTCCTGCAGGATCTCCAGCTGAACTTTTCCCATGATCTGCAGGATCATTTCCCCCGTGGCTTTCACATAACGGGCCTGCAGCAAAGGATCCTCCGACGAAAGCACCGCGCAGGCCTCCCGGAGCCGCTGCATGTCCACCGTATCCTCCGGAACGGCGCGGACCATGATCAGCGGTGTTTTCAGAGTGCCTGGCTGAACTTTCCGGGGCAGCTTTTCCGGATTGCCGAACACATGCCCGATCTCAAGGTCCCCCAGTCCGTAGACAATGCCGACCCCGCCGGCGGAAAGCAGACCGGTATCCTCTCCTGCAGCGGACCGGATCTGGCTGATCTTTTTCTGCACCAGCACAGGTTCTCCTGTGATCCGGTCTTTTCCCTTCTGCACCTCCAGTATCATCCGGTTTATCATGGTCCCGCCGTAAAGGCGCACCCAGAGCCCCCTGCCCATATTCCGGTCCTGAGCCGCAGCAAAAGCCACCCCGCACAGTTCCCTTTCAGCAGTGTCCGGCCCGGGCAGGTAATCGACCATAGCATCCAGCAGTTCCGTAGTGCCACGGCCCCGCAGGGCGGAGCCCATAAGCGCGGGACAGGCCTGTCCGGCCGCTGTCAGCCGGGCCAGTGTGTCCCGGAGTTCCTCCGGTGGTACGGCCTCCCCTTCCAGCCAGCGGACCGTCAGTTCGTCTGAGGTGCCGCAGACATACTCCGCCGCTGCTTCCGGATCCCACAGGGGGCAGATCTCCTTTGTCAGCCTTTTTCGGATCTGGCCGAGCACCGCGTCCGGCCTGGCTTCCTCCCTGTCTGTTTTGTTCAGGAAGAAGACCATCGGCATGCCCTGGCTTTTCAGAGCCCTGAAGAGCGTTTCCGTCTGAGGCTGCACGCCCTGAACCGCGTCGATCACCAGCACCGCCGCGTCCAGCGCCCAGAAGGAACGTTCAATCTCCGCGGAAAAATCTGTATGTCCCGGTGTGTCGATCAGGTGTATATCCGTGCCCTTCCATTTCAGGGAGACACAGGTCGCCTTCACGGATATTCCCCGCCTGCGTTCCACCGGAAGATCGTCTGTATGCGCTGTACCCATATCCACACTGCCTGCTTCCCTGATCGTGCCTGAGCACACCAGCAGCTGCTCGGACAGTGTGGTCTTTCCGGCGTCCACATGTGCAAAAATCCCGATGTTCCTGCAGGGCATCCGTTCTGTCTCCTTTCAGTGCGGGTTTCCCCGCCCGTGCTTTTGCGGTCAGATCTCGTCCGGCTGGCAGCCTGGCTTTAGGGGCTCGGGCCGTTTGCAGGTTGTCCGCATTTGTATGAAGCTCCCGGTTTCCGCCGATTTCATCAGGCCTTCTATGATTTCCGTGATATTCTACATCTTCGAGAAGGATTCCCACCGGCCGGTCTTTTACAGGGTAGTCCAGGGATCTATTGTGGATAAAGCAGCCTTTATGGATATCATCCAGGCAGCCGGGTGTAAAGACTGCATCATTATCGCCGACAAAGGATTCTACTCTAAGAAGAACTTGTCAGCATTAATGAGCGCAGGGATGACTTTTATCTTGCCGCTTCATGATAACACAGTGAATGTCGAAACGGAATTTTACCAGAATACAGATGACAGCAAATGGGATGGAGTATTCTCCTACAACAAGCGTGCTGTCTGGTACAGGAAACAGTCCAGCGGGAATAAAGGAAACTTCATCTACACATTCCGGGATGATTCCAGAAAAGCTGAACTGGTCGGACATTTCGTGGAAAGGGCAGATAAGGATTACGGGGAAGAGGAATATGAGCCGATGGACGTATTGAAGGAAATCAGGATGGGCTATTTCTCCTTCTGTAGCAATCTGGATGTTCCGGCCAGGGAGATCTACCTGAGCTACAAGCAGCGCTGGGATATTGAACAATGCTTTGACTATCTCAAAAACAGCGTCTCTTCTTCTACATCCCATGCACATTCCGATGATTATTTCAGAGGCTGGGCATTCCTGAACCATATCAGCTTGTTATACTATTACGGATTGCTGAACGCGCTGCGCAACATGAAGCTTGATGAAAAATATTCCGCAGAAGACGTGCTGAAACTGACGAAGAATATCTACAAAGTAGATACTGGTGACAATGGCGGTAGTAGGGTTTCTGCCATTCAGAAGAAGACTCGGGAATTATTAGAAACCATTAATGTCGACCTATTACGTTAATTTGATGGTTTCTGTGTTTCAACATCCCTGTCTGCCAGAAGTTCCTTCGGTGTGCAGGTTTTCGGGATATCAAATTCCTCAGCCATCTTTTTCTCCGATTCGGGCAGCACATCCGCACAGGCTGTAATATGCAGTTTCCGATAGAACGCTTTGATGTCCGCCGCGTAAGTCCGGCTGATGACGCCTCATCCCAGGATGCCGATGTTGTGGTCTTTCATTTTTTCTACTTTCGCTTCCGCGTCAGTCAATCCTCAGGATCAGGCGCAGGACGTTCATCGCTGCCTTTTTTATATCTTCCCGGGTCAGGGCGCCTTTTTCCACAGCATCCAGCAGGCGCTCAGGGAATCCGGCAGCCATTTTCATGTCGTTGCCGGCAGCCACTTCCTTATAGTGCTCGCCGAAGGTCCACCAATCAGTGGTTACCATGCCGTCAAAACCCCATTCCTCCCGGAGAATATGGGTCAGCAGGTCCCTGTTCTCGCTGGCCCGGTGCCCGTTGACAATGTTGTAGCTCGACATAATGGACCAGGGATGGGCTTCCTTCACCAGGATTTCAAACTGCTTCAGGTAAATCTCCCGGATGGCCCGCTCCGAAGCCCTGGAATCGCAGTTCCGCCGGTTAGTTTCCTTGTTATTCAGGGCAAAATGCTTCGGTGTCGCCGCGATACGTTCGGACTGTATTCCCCGGATCATACCTGCAGCCTGTTTTCCCGCAAGCAGGGGATCCTCGGAAAAATACTCGAAATTTCGTCCGCATAACGGATTCCGGTGGATATTCACGCCCGGTGCCAGCCAGACCATGATATTGTTCTCCTTTGCTTCCAGTGCGGCAGCAGCGCCGACCTCATATGCAACCTGCGGATCCCAGCTGCATCCGATCAGTGTTGCGCAGGGAAATGCCGTTGTGGCAACGCCAAGCTCCTGATGGAACCTGATCCCCGCAGGGCCATCCGCTGTCATGATATTCGGGATACCGTAAAGCGGGTTGTTCCCGTAGCCAAATGTGTTGGCCAGCCCTGTGTTGGGCTGTCCTCCCAGCAGGGCGGCCAGGTCTTCAACCGGCAAAGCCTCGGCAAATTCCTCCAGGCTCATGGCTCCGTTGGCTGCGTCCTGCAGCTTCATGCCGATTCCCCGGCCGAAGTCCGGGATCCGGGGGACGGCACGTACCTCCGGCGTCGAGTGCATCTCCGTGTTCCCCATGGGTTCCAGCACTGTTGCGTTATAATCATTGCAGGGTGCGGTGGGCAGGTCCTCAAAAGTTCCGTCCGCCAGCAGCCGTTTTTCCAGGCATGTCGGAACCATTCGGGCTGTAAGCTGCTCCGTAATTCGGTTTTCATCCAGGGTCCAGCTTTCCTCCGCCGTAACGGTATTCCGCACGCTGGTGCCGATATGGAAAAGGTATGTCCCCGCCTCCAGCACCCAGGCGGAACGTGCGACTTTCCCCAGGTCGTCATAGCTTGCCATCTGCGCCAGCGGGAAGCGAATGCTGACCTGTTCCGTTTCTCCCGGCTGCAGCAGCCTTGTCTTCCGGTAGCCGGCCAGTTCCCTCGCTGGTTTGGACAGCCTGCCCGCCGGTGCGGAATAATATACCTGTATTACTTCTCTGCCGGGAAGACTGCCCTCATTGGTCACCAGCACCCGGGCTTCAGCCATATCTCCATCGATAACGACTTCCTGCCGGGTCAGCGAAAAGCTGGTATAGCTCAGGCCGAATCCAAAGGGATAAACCACCTTCTCCGCCGCTCCCGGGATCGTCTCAAAATAGCGGTAGCCGACAAAGATATCTTCTGTATAATCCACATAATTATCGCTGTCGTAAAAATGCCGGCAGCCCGGATAATCATCCAGGTCCGTGGCATAGGTGTCCGTCAGTTTGCCGGAGGGGTTATACAGGCCCATCAGAAGCTCCGCTTCGGCACAGCCGCCCTCCATACCGCCCTGGCAGGCCAGCAGCAGTCCCCGGATCCGGGGATCATCCCGGAAACAGGCGGTTTCCATCATCCCGCCGGTATTCAGCACAACGATTGTTTTGGGGAATGTCCTGCTCACGGTCTCCAGCATGGCGCGTTCCGCATCCGAAAGGTAGAAATCCCCCCGTTCAAACAGCGCGTCGCTCATGCTCACCGCGTCATCGGTCACCGGTTCCTTTCTGGTAATCTTTGCTTTCGGATGTTTCCGGTCCCAGCCCTCTCCGGAAAACCGGCTGAATGAAACCACCGCGGTTTCAGTGAAAGCCCGCGCCTCCCGCAGCAGCTCCGCCGGCACCGTCGGTTCAGCCACCATACCCGGAGCCCAGTGCGCCGCGTACTGCGCAGCCACATAATCCCGGTAAAACTGTATGGTTCCCGGATAGACCGCATCCTTCCCGATGACTTCCGCAAACCCGTCATACAGATTCCGGATATACGGCACCGTCACGTCGCCGCTGCCTCCGCCGCCCTTGACATAGTCGATCGTGGCCTTTCCGAACAGCGCCACTTTGGTTCCCGCGGCCAGCGGCAGCGCGTTTTCCTCATTTTTCAGCAGTACCATACCCTCCCGGGCTGCTCTCCGGGAAAGGGCAATATGCTCCTTGCACGCGGTTACGCGGCGCCCGTCCTTTCCCATGGGCAGGCCGGGCAGGTAACGGGCGCGGATCCATCTTTCCATCTCCGTGCACCTCCTCAGAAATACATATCAAATCCAGTCTCCAGGCGTTCCGTGTAGGTTTTCCCGCCTTCATACAGTGCCGGAAGGATATAGTCCCGGTTATACCGTATCACGGGAATGCGGTCATAGGCACGCATGCCCATATGGGTCAGGCCCCGTTCCATCTGGGTCAGGCACTCCAGCGTTCCCCTGCCGGTACCGCCTGCGCAGGCGATCAGCACGCACCGCTTTTCCACCAGGGCGTGGCTGTAAGTCGCGTCACACCGGCGAAGCCTGTCAAAAAATGCTTTGAAGCATTCCGTCATATCCGACCAGTAAACCGCGCTGATCCAGGCGATACCGTCCGACTCCCTGAGCGTCCGGTAGATTTCCTCAAAATCGTCCGGAATAACACAGGTTCCCTTTTTGTTGCACGTTCCCCAGCCGTTCCCGCAGGCCCGGCAGTGCTCCAGTTTCTTCCGGTTCAGCGCGATCTCACACACTTCCGCCCCCGCAGCCCTGAGCCCCTCCGCAAAACGGTTTTTTGCCGAGGCCGTCAGCCCGTCTTCATTGGGACTTGACCAAATTACAGCAACCTTTTTCATTTGTCTGTCCTCCGTTTCGGATTCTTGTCCGTACGAAGTATATTGTAAATGTTGAAGTTCACTCTAAGTCAACAGAACCGGACAGAAAAGTCTCTCAGCCTCCAGGCTGAAACTGAGAGGTTTCTGTCAATCATATACGCTGTTTATTGCACTGTCCTGACAGCCCGTATCAGGGCGTCAACACTGTCCGCCGCCACTGTCCGGGGTTTGCTGCCATCACTGTCTTCTGCTTCCTCCTTTTCCACCTTCGCCTTTATTGTGACCAGCGCGAAAAGATCTCCCTTATCCGGTTATACGCGGAGCGCGCGGCGGAGACCATGCCGGAGGCATTGCCGGACTCATCGATATCCACCGCGAAGGACGCCGTGGAATTCCTGGTCAGCCACGCTGCGCCACCTGCCTTTTTGTTGACATTCCGGGGTTTATCGGGTATTGATACATCAAAGCAAGAGGGCCGAAAAAGATAATGCCGGGACTCATAGAACCTTTGGAACCTTTAAACGAATACCGCAACATGTTGTATACCGGCGAAGGTGGCAAAGGATTGCTACTTTGGTATTCAGATGGTGCGTTTGACAGTGGGATCATGAAAGTCCGGATTGTTGACGGAAAGCTGGTACAAAGCAAGCTTTGGTACGGTCCT
>JAILIE010000068.1 GCA_024695415.1 Clostridiales bacterium
GTGGAAACCCTGACCGTTCCGGAACGCGCGACCATCGCGAACATGGGCGCGGAGCTCGGCGCGACCACCTCCGTGTTCCCCAGTGACGAGGTGACCCGCGCCTTCCTGAAGGCCCAGGGCCGGGAAGCGGACTTCACGCCCCTGAGCGCGGATCCGGGCGCCGAATACGACGAGATCGTGGAGATCCGGCTGGACGAGCTGGAGCCCCTCGTGGCCCAGCCGCATATGCCGGACAATGTGGATACCGTGAAGAACATCGGGCCGATCAAGGTGGACCAGGTCTTTATCGGCAGCTGCACCAACTCCAGCTACCAGGACATGATGCGCGTGGCGCGGATCCTGAAGGGGAAAACCGTGCATCCGGACGTGAGCCTGGTCATCGGTCCCGGATCCAAGCAGGTACTGACCATGCTGGCGCGGAACGGCGCGCTGGCGGACATGCTGGGAGCCGGCGCGCGGATCCTGGAGAGCGCCTGCGGCCCCTGTATCGGCATGGGCCAGAGTCCGAAGACCAACGCCGTGTCCGTCCGCACGAACAACCGGAACTTTTACGCCCGCAGCGGGACCGCGTCCGCCGGCATCTACCTGACCAGCTGTGAGACCGCCGCGGTGACCGCCCTTTCGGGCGTGCTGACCGACCCGCGGACCCTGGACCTGGACCTGACGGTCGAGCAGCCCGCGCAGTTTGAAGTGAACGACAACCTGGTGATCCTGCCCGCCGAAGAAGGGAAGGAGGACGGGGTGGAGGTGGTCCGCGGACCGAACATCAAGCCGTTCCCGCTGGGCCACGACCTCGAGGATACCGTCCGCGGCAAGGTGCTGCTGAAGATGGAGGACAACATCACCACGGACCATATCATGCCCAGCAACGCGAAACTGCTGCCCTTCCGCAGCAATATCCCGCACCTGAGCGATTTCTGCCTGACCCCGGTGGACGAGACCTTCCCGGCCCGCGCGAAGGCCGAAAAGGGCGGCATCCTGGTGGCGGGCGCCAACTACGGCCAGGGTTCCAGCCGGGAGCACGCCGCGCTGGTGCCGCTGTACCTGGGAATCCGGGCGGTGGCGGCCAAGAGCTTTGCCCGCATTCACCAGGCCAACCTGATCAACAACGGCATCCTGCCGCTGACCTTCGCGGACGAGGCGGATTATGACCGGATCGACGCGATGGACGAGCTGTGCCTGCCGGACGTGCGGGAAAAGATCGCCGCCGGGCAGGATGAGCTGGAGCTGCGGAACGAAACGAAGAATGAAAGCTACCGCGTGAAACTGCCGCTGACCGAACGGCAGCGGGGCATGATCCTTTCAGGCGGACTGATCAACCATATCCGGGAACAGGCCTGAGCACGGTTTGCATTCCGTGCCGGAACGGGCTATAATCAGGGTATCAAACCGAGAAATCAGGAGGAGCCGGATGAAGATTTCCACAGCCTTCCGGGAAGCGTTCCGCGTGTATACCCGCCACTTCGGCGACAGCATGAAGTTCCTGCTGACGGAGCTGTGCCTGACGCTGATCTGCCTGGCGCCGGTCCTGTTTGTGAGCGAAAAGCCGCTGCGGTTCCTGGCGCTGATCGCGGTTCCGATGTGGATTTTCCTGATGATCCCCGCACGGATCAACGCGGCTTCCGCCATGCAGGATTCCCTGGGGACCGGACGGCTTTTCACCCTCCGGCTCGCGGATCCGTCCGAATGGGGCGGGAAGATCCTGTGCGGGCTGAAGCGCTGCCTCTTCCTGCTGGCATGGGCCCTGCCGATGATCGCCGTGCTGGTGGTCTATATCGGCTATTATACCGGCTGGATCGACGTATTTGTGCTGATGCAGAAAGTCCAGGATTTCGGCGGGGGAGACGTGAACACCGGGATCGGATACCTGGCGCTGATTTTCCTGGGGACGCTGGTCCCGCTGATGATCGGGATCGGATACCACAGCGGCGCGCGGCATGACTACGTGCTGGGGAAACGGAACCTGATGAAGGGCCATCACGGAAAGAACCTGCTGATCTGGCTGTGCGCGCAGGTGACCCTGCTGCCGACGGCGGTATCCGCCGCGGTGCTTGCTTTCCGGTATTCCGACGTGGTCCGGAACCCGAGCGGCCTGATCTTTTCCCATACGGTCAAGCTTCCGGACACGAAGATTTCCCTGGTCATTCTCGGAGCCGGCGTCCTGCTGACGCTGATCCTGCAGCCGCTCCGTTCCCTGATCACCGCTTCCGCGGTGCACCAGCTGGCGGAGGGAAAAGAGTGAAGCTGCGCCTGGACCGCTGGCTGGCCATGCTCGGAGCGGGCAGCCGGAGCGAAGTAAAAGATTGGATCCGCGGCGGGAAAGCCGCGGTGAACGGGCGGATCATCCGGGATCCCGCCCTTTCTTTTGATCCCGCGGCGGACCGGCTGTCGCTGGGCGGAAAGGAAATGGACGGCCGGATCACGCGCCATGTGATTATGCACAAACCGGCCGGCGTGCTGACAGCCGCCCGGGATCCGAAGCAGCCGACGGTTATGGATCTGCTGCCGCTGGTTTACCGGAGCATCGGATGCATGCCGGTGGGCCGGCTGGACAAGGATACCACGGGGATCCTGGTCTTTACCTGTGACGGGGAGATGAACCACCGCCTGCTGAACCCGGGAAGGCACGTGGAGAAATGTTACCGGGCGCTGACGGAAGGCGCGCTGGACGAAGCGGACGTGGAACGGTTCGCCACCGGGATCGCCCTGGGCGATTTCACGGCGCGGCCCGCGGAGCTGAGAATCCTCCGATCCGGGGAAACCTCCCTGGCGGAGGTAACGATCACGGAAGGAAAGTTCCACCAGGTACGGCGGATGTTTTCCGCCGTCGGACACGAGGTGCTGGAACTGCACAGGGTTTCCTTCGGCCCGCTGGAACTGCCGGCGGAACTGCCGGAGGGAGCCTGGCGGGAGTTGAAGGAGGAGGAGCTGGCGGCCCTGCGGCAGGCGGCCGGCATGGAAGACGCATGAATGACCACTATTACACCCGGGAACCGCAAAGCGCGTCCCGCCCGGTCGACTGCGGATATGAATACCGGGGCGTCTCCCTGACGTTCCGGACGGACGCGGGTGTGTTCAGCAAGGGCGAGGTGGACGCGGGGACAGATCTCCTGCTGAACGCGCTTCCGGAGGAAATGTCCGGCGATATCCTGGACCTTGGCTGCGGATGGGGCGTCATCGGGATCACGATCGCGAAGAAATGGCCGGCGGCCCGGGTGACCCTGGCGGACGTGAATCTCCGGGCGCTGGAGCTGAGCCGGGAAAACGCGAAAAAAAACCGCGCGGACGTCGTCTGCGCGGAAAGTGACGGGATGGCCGCCCTGATGGGGCAGTCGTTTGACGCGGTGGTGACCAATCCGCCGATCCGGGCGGGGAAACAGGTGATTTACCGGATGTTCGCCGACGCGGCGAAATGCCTGAAGCCGGGCGGGGCGCTGTACCTCGTGATCCGGAAACAGCAGGGGGCGGAGAGCTGCATGAAATACCTCCGGACGCTGTTCCGGGAAGTGGAACGGCTGGACCGGGACAGCGGCTTTTGGGTGCTGAAGGGGAGCGGGGAGATTACCGGATGACAATCTCCCCGTTTTCGTCAACATCTACAGTCAGTTCGGAACCTGGCGCGACGTCCGCAGCGATCACCTTCCGGGCGATCAGGGTTTCCACTTTCGACTGCAGGTAGCGCTTCAGCGGCCGCGCGCCGTAGACCGGATCGAATCCCCGGTCGATGACCGCGCTGAGCGCGGCGTCCGTCAGGGTGACGCGCAGCTGGCGGCTTTCCAGGCGGCGGTTCAGGTTGTCCACCATCAGGCGGACGATGGACGCGATCTCCTCCCTCGTCAGCGGCTTGTAATACACAATCTCGTCAATCCGGTTCAGGAACTCGGGACGGAAGTGGGTCTTCAGCAGACGATCCACGGTCTCCCGGGCTTCCGGCCGGATTTCGCCGTTTTCAATGCCCTCCAGGATGTATTCGCTGCCCAGGTTGCTGGTCATGATCAGAATGGCGTTCTTGAAATCCACGGTCCGGCCCTGGCTGTCTGTGATCCGGCCGTCGTCAAGGACCTGCAGCAGGACGTTGAAGACGTCGGGATGCGCCTTTTCCACCTCGTCGAACAGGACGACGCAGTAAGGGTGGCGGCGGACCGCCTCGGTCAGCTGGCCGCCCTCGTCATACCCCACATATCCGGGAGGCGCCCCGATCAGGCGGGAGACGCTGAACTTCTCCATATACTCGGACATATCGATCCGGACCATGTTCTTCTCGTCATCGAACAACGCCTGGGCGAGCGCCTTGGCCAGTTCGGTCTTGCCGACGCCGGTGGGGCCCAGGAACAGGAAGGAACCCAGGGGCCGGTTAGGATCCTGGATGCCGGCACGGCTCCGCAGGATCGCCTCGGAAACTTTCCGGACCGCTTCGTCCTGGCCGATGACCCGCTGGTGCAGGGTATCCTCCAGGTGCAGCAGCTTTTCGCGTTCGCCCTCCATCAGGCGGGCGACAGGAATGCCGGTCCAGCGGCAGATGATCCGGGCGATCTCCTCGTCGGTGACCCGGTCCCGCAGCAGGCTGTTTTCGCCGCGGCTTTCCTCGGCGACCGCCTCCTCCTTTTCCAGCTCCTGCTTCAGCTTCGGCAGCTCGCCGTATTTCAGCTCGGCGGCCTTGTCCAGGTCATAGGAGCGCTCTGCCTGCTCGATCCGGGCGTTGACCTGCTCAATTTCCTCGCGCAGGGCGGTGACCCGGCCGATGGCCTCCTTCTCGGCTTCCCAGCGGGCCTTCATGGAGTTAAACTCGTCCCGCTGGTCCGCCAGCTCCTTCTGCACCTCGGCCAGGTGCGCGCCGGACAGGGCGTCCTCCTCCTTTTTCAGGGCCGCCTCCTCGATCTCCAGCTGCATGATATGGCGGCGGATATCGTCCAGTTCCGCCGGCAGGGAGTCGATCTCCGTGCGGATCATCGCGCAGGCCTCGTCGACCAGGTCGATGGCCTTGTCCGGCAGGAAACGGTCGGTGATATAGCGGCTGGACAGGGTGGCGGCGGCGATCAGGGCGGCGTCCTGGATCTTGACGCCGTGGAACACCTCATACCGCTCCTTCAGGCCGCGCAGGATCGCGATCGTGTCCTCCACGGTCGGTTCGGACACGAGCACCGGCTGGAACCGGCGCTCCAGCGCGGCGTCCTTTTCGATGTATTTCCGGTATTCGTTCAGGGTGGTCGCGCCGATGCAGTGCAGTTCGCCCCGGGCGAGCATCGGCTTGAGCAGGTTGCCGGCGTCCATCGCGCCGTCCGCCTTGCCGGCTCCGACGATCGTATGCAGCTCATCGATGAACAGGATGATCTTTCCGTCGCTCTTTTTGATCTCGCCCAGCACCGCTTTCAGCCGTTCCTCGAACTCGCCGCGGAACTTGGCCCCGGCGATCAGGCTGCCCATGTCCAGGGAGAAAATGGTTTTGTCCTTCAGGCTGTCCGGCACGTCCCCGCGGACGATCCGCAGGGCCAGCCCTTCGGCGATCGCGGTTTTGCCGACGCCGGGCTCACCGATCAGCACCGGGTTGTTCTTGGTTTTCCGGGAAAGGATCCGGATCACGTTCCGGATTTCACTGTCGCGCCCGATGACCGGATCCAGCTTCTGCCGGCGGGCAAGCTCCACCAGGTCGGAGCCGTATTTTTTCAGGGCGTCATAGGTTTCTTCCGGGCTGTCGGAAGTGACGCGGGCGGCGCCGCGAACATCGCTGAGCGCCTTCAGGAAGGCGTCCGGGCGGTAGCTGACCGAATTCAGCACCCGCCGGACGTTGGCGGAGGCCTTTTCGCACAGGCCCATCCAGACATGTTCCACGGAGAGGTATTCGTCCTTCATGCGCTCCGCGGCTTTCTCCGCCTCCAGCAGGGCCTTTTCCGTATCCCCGGCCAGGTAGACCTGGCCGGAGGAACCGGAACCGGATACCCGGGGCATGCGGCCGAGGTTTTCCTCCAGGGAACGGCGGAGGGCTTCCACAGAAACGCCGCACTTTGCCAGCAGCTGAGGGATCAGGTCGCTGCTGTCTTCCGTCAGCGCCATCATCAGGTGTTCCTGCTGCACTTCCACATGGCCGTATTCCACCGCAAGCGCCTGGCTCCGCTGCAGCGCGGCCAGGGTTTTCTGCGTAAACTGATTCATATTCATCATCGTTTTGTCCTCCGGCGAAGGTCTATTTGACTATCTTTGACCTTCATAAACATTGTACTCCTTTTCCGCCCTTTGTCAAGGGCCCCGAGCAAAAAAAACGGGCGCTCCGGACCGGGCGGGAACGGAACGGAAGAGCCTTCCTCATCGTTGTATGAGGGCAGGGGGAACCTTGTATGCCCGGAGGGAACTGTGGTATAATACAATGTCCCGGTGTAAGGTTTTCAGCGGGAAAACCAGCCGGAAAATCGGGAGGAAAGAAATGACCAGAAAGAACAGGCGGGACCGGGATCCCGGCAGCTGGGAGGAGAATCCCCGGACGGATGAATCCGGAGAATCCTTCGGGCCGGAAGAATACAGTCCCGACGATATGTACAGCTATGAACCGGAGGTTCCCGGAGACGGGGAATTCCCGGAGCAGGAGGACCTGTACGGGGAGGAACTGCCGGCGCCCGAACCCCGCAGCATTTTCCGGCCGGAAACCCGGAAGCCCAATTTCGTCGTCAGCGTGCTGGTGAACACGTTCCGTACCCTGCTGGTGATCGCGCTGCTGGCGGGCATCGCGGCGCTCGGCGCGCTGGCGGGCATCGCGAAGGGATATGTGGATACCGCGCCGGAGCTGGACCTGGTGGCGCTGGGCAGCCCGGACCAGAACTCGGTGTTCCTGGACGTCAACCGGGAGGAACTGACCGAATACCGCGGATCGGAAAACCGGGTGGTGATCCCGCTGGCGTCGATTCCGCGAAGGCTGCGGAACGCGTTTATCGCGGTGGAAGACGCGCGGTTTTATTCCCACAGCGGCGTGGACCTGAAGCGGATTGCCGGCGCGTTTGTGTTCAACATGACGTCCTCCTCCACCCAGGGCGGATCCACCATCACGCAGCAGCTGATCAAGAACACGCTGCTGTCCTCGGAACAGAGCTACAAACGGAAAATCCAGGAGGCCTATCTTTCCATTCAGCTGGAAACGAAATATACCAAGGACCAGATCCTCGAAACCTACCTGAATACGATTTACCTGGGAGAGAGCTATTACGGTGTCAAGGTGGCCGCGGAGGGCTTCTTCGGTAAGGAACTGGAGGACCTGACCCTGCGCGAGTGCGCGATGCTGGCCGGGATTACGAACAACCCGTATTACTACAATCCCCGCCGCAACTTCTATACCCGGAGTGACGGCGCGAAGGACTATCCGGCCATCACCAACAACCGGACGGACTATGTGCTTCTGCGCATGTATGAGAATCAGTTCATCACGCGCGAGGAGTACGAGCAGGCGCTGGATCCTTCCCAGGCCACGGTGCTGCGGGCGGAAAACGGTTCGGAATCCACAATGTATCCTTATCCGCACTACATCGAGTACGCGGTGAAGGAAACCGTGCAGATCCTTCTGGAGGTCAACAGCCTGCCGGATTCTCCGGCCAACCGCGCCGCGATGGAAAACAAACTGCGGACCGGTGGCTACCGGATCCAGCTGGCGATTGACCCGAAGATCCAGGAAACGGTCGAACAGACGCTGCAGAACTGGACGCGCTATCCGTCCCTGCGGGATCCGTCGGACAAGGTTTACCGCAGCCGGAACTCGGACGGTACCTATACGGAGATCGCGGAGCCCCAGGCTGCCTGCGCGGTGCTGGATTACCGGACGGGAGAGCTCCGGGCCATCGTCGGTTCCCGGACACCGGTGACCGCGCGGAAGACACTGAACCGGGCCACGGATATGAAGATGCCGGTCGGTTCGTCCATCAAGCCGATCTCGGTGTACGCGCCGGCGCTGGAGCTCGGGGCGTCCCCGGCCTCGGTGGTATTCAACATGCCGCTGCCGATCTCCGGCTGGAAGGATTCCAAGGGGAACGACAGCTGGCCGACCAACTACGGCGGAGGCGGATACGCGGGGCCGGAAACCCTGCGGGTGGCCATGCGGAAATCCCACAACACCGCCGCCGCGCAGACCCTGATGACCATGGTCGGCGTTTCCCGGAGCGTGGATTTCCTCCACCGGCTGGGCGTGGATGACGACCATATTGACGCGACGCCTTTCGGGCTGAGCCTGGGTTCCTCCGGGATTACCCCCCTGCAGATGACGGTCGCCTACGGTGTGCTGGCCAACGGCGGGGTATACCAGGAACCGATCTCGGTGCTCGGCATTTCCGATTCCCGGGGAGACGTGGTCTGGGACGGCCACCAGCACCAGGAACGGCGCCGGGTGTTCTCGGAAACCACCGCCTATATGATCGTGGACATGCTAAAGGACGTGGTGCAGAAGGGAACCGGCACCTCGGCGAAAATCAAGGGCCAGACGGTCGGCGGCAAAACCGGCACGAACTCCGACCAGAAGGGCGTGTTCTTTGCCGGGATGACCGGATACTATTCCTCCGCCCTGTGGATCGGCCACGACAACTACAAGGCGCTCTCGTCGAAATCGACGGGCTCCGGCGCTGCGGCCCCGCTCTGGCAGGCCTATATGGCAAAGATCCATGAAGGCATGCAGGACAAGGACATCATGGACGGCGACGGGTCGAACTACGGCCTGATCAAGGTGGAGACCTGCGCGGTCAGCGGCCAGCTGGCGACGGACGCGTGCCGCCGAGACGCCATGGATTACGGCACCGTGAGCGACTGGTGGGTGCCGGGCACCCAGCCGACGCAGTACTGCCAGATGCATACGGTCCAGACGGTATGCATGGACAGCAACATGCTGGCCTCCCCCTACTGCCCGCACACGGAGCAGAAGGGCGTGGTCGTGATTCCCCAGGGGCACCCCCTGTACAGTTTTATCGGGACGAAATACCAGAGCGTGCTGGAGCAATACCTGGGGGAGACCGCTTCCTACAGCACGAAGACCTGTACCCTGCATTCATCCGGCCAGGCGACCGGGGGCGGAAACTCCCAGGTGCCCTCCCGCCTGCTGGAGGACGCGCGCGGGCTAATCCAGACGGCGGAGTCCCGCCTGTCCGCCATGGACCCGGCATCGGACCAGTACCGGTCGGTGGTCAGCGCGGCTTCCTTCCTGCAGTCCCTGCTGGATAATCCTTCCGCCACCCAGGCGGATATTACGTCCGCCATGACCGCCCTGACCCGGGCCCTGGCCGGGCTGAACTGATTCCATTATTCCTTTTCCCGGAGGTACTATGCTGCGCCGTGCTCTCCTGATCCTCCTCCCGGTGCTGCTGCTGTGCGCGGCGGCCCTGGCGGACACCCCGGAAATGACCATTTCGGTTTCCGGGGATGTTCTGCTGCCCGGGGAGGCGGTGGTGGTGAGCCTGAACACGCCGGAGGACGGCGTCTGCTCGATCCGCCTGCTGGACAGCGCCGGCAAGCAGGTATCCGCCGCCGCGGAAAACCGTCCGGTGACCGCGGGATACAACGCGATGTACTGGAACGGCACCTGGCAGGGGGTTCCGGCGCCGGAAGGCCGCTGGCGGCTGGTGCTGGAGATGAACGGAGACACCGCGGAAACACCCCTGACGATCGGACGGATGCTGCCGTTCCTGGTTTCATCGGAGCTTTCCGCTTCCCGGGTGACATCCGGAAGACGGGTGACCGCCCGATTCTGCGCCACGGAGGCGGCGGATGTCCGCCTGCGGATTTCCGGTCCGGAGGGCGTGGTCCGGGACGAAACCTGTCCGGCGGAACAGGGAGACGGGGAGATTCAATTTGACGCCGCCTTTCCCCCGGGGGAGTATACCGTAACGCTGACGCTGGAGCGGGACGACGGGACGGCCTCCGATCCGGCGGCCCTTCCGCTGGCGGTGGAGGATTCCCCGGAGGCATACCGCGCGCTGGGATACAGCGGACTGAACGGGGAGGACTGGTCGCTGAACGCCTGGACCCTTCCCATGGATATTACGGACGAAGAAGCCGTGTGGCAGGCGCTGACCTCGCCGGTGACGGTGCTGGACAACGGAAAGAGCAACGCCCAGCGCATGCAGCTGACGATCCGGTCCGCCCCGTCGGAGGACAGTTCCGGCGTGGGCATGGTGACATTGACCTCCCAGGGGGTGCACGTGCTGGAACGCGGGGAGGAATGGTCCCTGATCGAGTGCTTTTCCGCCTCCTTCCACGATTCGGCGGTGCTGAACTGGAACGCGCCGGTCCGGGGATACGTGCCGACGAAGTACCTGAAGGAAGTGGTTCCGAACCAGCAGATGGGCCTGGTGGTGGACAAGTTGACCCAGCGGCTCTACATCTTCATGGACGGGAGCCTCTATACCACGCTGCAGGTTTCCACCGGGCTGGCCAACGAGCGCCAGCCGTACAACGAGACCCGGTCCGGGGAGTACCTGCTGGTCTCGCAGGTCGGCGGATTTTATTCCGACAACATGTACTGCCCGCTGGCGATCCGCTTCAACGACGGGGACCTGCTGCACGAGGTGCCGTATGTCACCTATGAAGGAACGCTGAGGGATTATTCCTCCACGGAGCCGAAGCTCGGGAGCCGGGCGAGCCACGGATGCGTCCGGGTCCAGCGGAAGAAGAACCCGGAGTGGGTCAACCAGCAGTGGATCTGGAACCACTACAGCGCAAACACCAAGATCCTGATCTGGGAGGACTGGCAGGGACGCAGCATTCCGGTTCCCGATGACGATACCGTGATGTACGTCAATTCCCGGAAGAACGACTACTACCATTGCTCACCCCGCTGCGAAGGGCTGGGCACCCGTTCGCCGCGGAGCGTGACATACGCGGAACTGTCCGGCGAAACCTACGCGAAAACCCGCGCCTGTCCCTATTGCGGACCGTCCCCGAAAAAGGAGAAACTGATGGAAATCAACGCCCTGTACGCGCCGGGCGGCGACCATGACCCGATCATGACGGAGGCCCGGAAGAGCTGTCCGCGGCTTCTGAAGGAGAGGTGAGTATCCCTTGAACATCGTTGACTGGATCATTCTCGGAATCCTGGGCGTCAGCACGCTGCTGGGACTGTACCGGGGCTTTATCGCGTCCGTCGCGGGCCTGGGCGGCACCGTGCTGTCCTTCCTGGCTTCCTACGCGGTCAGCCCGATCCTGGTGGATTACGTGCAGAAGAACACCACGCTGCCCGCGACCCTGATGTCCTATACCGACGCGGCCACCCGCCTTGGGGACAAGACACTGGCGGCGACGGGCGCGTCGGAGATCACGGAGGGGACCATTTCCCGGATCCTCTCCAGCGCATCCCTTCCGCCGCCCCTGGATTCGCTGCTGCGGACGAACCTGGAGGGAAAGGTGTTCGGGCTCACGCAGACGGCGCAGGATTACGTGACGCAGACCATCGTCGGCGCGGCGCTGAACGTGATCTGCTATGTCGTGTGTTTCATCGTGATGATGGTGCTGATCCATATCCTGATCATCTTCCTGAAGGAAGTCTTCAAGTTCCCGGTACTCAAGCAGATGAACTCCGCCGCCGGCGGGATTTTCGGCCTGCTGCGCGGCGTGCTGATCTGCTTCGTGGCGTTTGCCCTGCTGCCCCTGGTCCAGACGGTCATCCCCATCCAGGGACTGGCCGACCTGGTGAGCGCAAGCGCGCTGGCGCCGGTATTCAACAGTTCCAACCTGATCCTGTCCATTATGAACGGACACCTGTAGTTTTTTCGAAGACCCGATCGACAGAACCGAATAAGGCGGGAGGAGAAGAAAATGAAAAAAGCCGGATGTTTGCTGACCGCTCTGCTGATGGCGCTGACGATCCTGTGCGGACCGTCCGTGATTTCCGCCGCCCGGGCGGAGGAGGAATACACCCTGCCCCGGGAAGAGGGAACCCGTCAGCTGACCTTCTACTGGTACAATGAGGAAGGGAATTACGACACCTGCGATATGTGGATCTGGTATCCGAACGCCGACGGGCACGGATACCTGTTCCATCCCTGCGCCTACGGCGCCAAGGTGGTACTGAACGTGCCGGAGGACGTCACGAAGGTCGGCTTTATCGTTCGCCGGAAATGCTCCAATCCGGGCGGTTCCAGCTGGGGTGACGCGACGAAGGATTATGAAGCCGACCGGTATGCTGAAATCACCGGTGACGTGACCGAGGTTTTCCTGAAGCCAGGGGACGGGAACCAGTACATGAGCAATGACGGCGGACAGACGCTGTTCCAGGAGAGAAAGATGACTATGGCCGGTATCGTGGAGATGAACCAGATCAAGTATTTCCTGAATCCTGCAGTCCGGATCGAATCGACGGACCAGGTGAAGGTCACCGACCGGGAGACCGGCCGGGCGCTGGAGGTGACCGGGCTGTCCAGCCTGAACAACGAGGTGGTGACCGGA
>JAILIE010000036.1 GCA_024695415.1 Clostridiales bacterium
CGATGCCGGCGGCCTGCACCGCTTCATGGGCTGGAACGGGCCGATCCTGACGGACAGCGGCGGGTTCCAGGTGTTCTCGCTGGCGGGGATCCGGAAGATCCAGGAAGAGGGCGTCATGTTCCGGAGCCACCTGGACGGGTCGAAGCAGTTCATCGGGCCGGAGGAATCGATGCACATCCAGGAGACCCTGGGATCGGACATCGCAATGGCCTTCGACGTATGCTCGCCCTTCCCCTGCGACTGGGAAACGGCGAAGGTGAACATGGAGCGGACCCACCGCTGGGCGGAGCGCTGCAAGGCGTACCACAGCCGGGAGGACCAGGCGCTGTTCGGAATCGTGCAGGGCGCCTTCTACAAGGACCTGCGCGTGGAAAGCGCGAAGGCCCTGCGGGAGATGGACTTCATCGGATACGGCATCGGCGGGCTGAGCGTCGGCGAGCCGAAGCCGGTGATGTACGAGATGCTGGAGGAAATCATGCCCTGGATGCCGGAGGACAAGCCCCGGTACCTGATGGGCGTCGGAACGCCGGACTGCTTTATCGAGGGTGTGATCCGCGGCGTCGATATGTTTGACTGCGTGCTGGCGACGCGCATCGCGCGGAACGGTTCCGTGCTGACGAGCAGGGGCCGCGTGGTGGTCAAGAACGGAAAGTACGCGAGGGACTTCACGCCCCTGGACGAAAGCTGCGACTGCTACGCCTGCCGGAATTTCACCCGGGCCTATATCCGGCATTTGTTCAACGCGAAGGAGATCACCGCGGGACGGCTGGCGTCCATCCACAACCTGCGGTTCCTGATCCACATGATGGAGGAAATCCGGGAAGCCATCGCCGGGGACCGGCTGCTGGACTACCGGAAGGAGTTCTACGAGCGCTACGACCTGACAAAGAATTTTTAAACTTTTAAAGGAGGTACACCAAATGAAAATCCTGTCTGTCACCGATCCTTCCTTCCAGAACTACGGCCAGGTCCTGGGCGGCTACGACGTGAAGGAACTGCTCGCGACCCTGGACAAGGTCACGCCCCTGCCCGAAGCGGTGGAATACGTGCCCGAGCAGGCGGAGCTGATGGCCCTGCCGGTCGCGGAGGAACTGAAGAACAACGCCTACGGCGGCATGCCGATCCAGATCGGCTGGTGCAACGGCCACAACACGAAGCTGAACTGCCTGGAATACCACCGGGACAGCGAGCTGAACGTGGGCACCGAGGACTTCATCCTGCTGCTGGCCAAGCGCGAGGACCTGGAAGACGGCGTGCTGGACACTTCGAAGGTCGTCGCCTACAAGTGCCCCGCCGGCGTGCTGGTCGAAGTCTACGCGACGACCCTGCACTATGCTCCCTGCAGCGCGAAGAAGGGCGCGGGCTTCAAGGTCATCGTCGTCCTGCCGAAGGGAACGAACCTGGCGAAGCCGGAAATCACCGTGAAGAACGCCGAGGACGAAATCCTGTGGGCGTCCAACAAGTGGCTGCTGGCCCACGCGGATTCCTCCGAGGCGGCCCAGGGCGCGAAGGTCCTGATCCGCGGCGAGAACACCGATATCGCGGGACTGATCTGACCCGCATTGACATCAAAACCCAGAATATGGTATAAGAGCGTGTTGCCGTGAGGCAAAACTGTTTTCAGGAGGTTGGGTTATGGCTGCCGATTACATCATCTTTACGGATTCCGCGTGTGATATTCTGCCGGAGAAACTGCGGGAATGGGACGTCGAGCTGATGCTGATGTCCTATCTGTTCACGGATGACGGAAAGGAACGGCTGGACCATGACCAGCCTATGCATGAGTTCTACAACGAGATGAGGAACGGCCGGGTCGCCAAGACGTCCAGCCTGAACGAGGACGTGATCGTCGCCGCGTTCCAGCCGGTGCTGGAAGCGGGAAAGGATATCCTGTACCTGGCGTTTTCCAGCGGCCTGAGCGCGACCTGCGAGCACGGGAAGAACGTGGCGGAATCGCTCGGAAAGAAGTATCCGGACCGGAAGATCCGCGTGGTGGACTCCCTGGCGGCGTCCGCCGGGCAGGGGCTGTTCGTCTGCCTGGGAAAGGAAAACCGGGACAAGGGCATGAGCCTGGACGAGAACGCCGACGCCCTGACGCAGCAGCGGCTGCACGTATGCCACTGGTTTACGGTGGAGGACCTGAAATACTTAAAGCGCGGCGGCCGCGTCAGCGCGGCGACGGCCCTGCTGGGCACGGCGCTGAACGTCAAGCCGGTGCTGCACGTGGACAATGAGGGCCACCTGATCAAGATGACCCAGGTGCACGGCCGCAAGAAGTCCATCCGGACGATGGCGGACAAGCTGGCGGAAACCGCGCTGGAAGAAACCCCGATCTTCATTTCCCACGGGGACTGCCTGGACGACGCGCAGAAGCTGCAGTCGATCCTGGAGGAGGAGTTCGGCCGGAAGGTGAACCTGATCACCGGCATCGGCTCCCTGATCGGCGCGCATTCCGGCCCCGGAACGCTGGCGCTGTTCTTCCTCGGCCGGCAGCGGTAAGGGGAGGAATAACCTTCCGTAATTTGCGGAACCGGGCGTTTATTCCCGCCGGAGGGCGTGATATACTCACCCTGCGATCCGGGAAGGAGCCCGGACGCGGCGCCCGGAAAGGGCCGGAAGGGAGAAGAAGAATATGAAGATGAAAAAAGGACTGATTATCGCCGCCGCGGCAGCCGCCGTGCTGCTGCTGATCGGGCTGACCTGCACCGCGTCGGTGGAAACCGGTTATACCGGGATTGTGACCACCTTCGGCCGGGTGGAGGATGTGACCCTGGAGGCCGGCCTCCATTTCAAGAGCCCCTTCCAGCGGATCATCGCCATGGACAACCGTGAGCAGAAAACCTCGTTTACGACCGAGGCCTTCTCGAGCGATATCCAGCAGGTGAACATCACGGGCAGCATCAACTACGCGATCAACAAGTCCACGGCGATGAACCTGTTCAAGGAAGTCGGCACGGACTACTTCAGCAAGCTGGTTTATCCCCGGATGCTGGAGATCACCAAGGGCGTATTCAGCAAGTACACCGCGGAGAACCTGGTGGCCAACCGCCAGACGCTGAGCGAATCCATCCGCGACGGGCTGTACGATGAGCTGAAGGATTACGGCATCAACGTAATCAGCCTGAGCATCGAGAACATCGACTTCACTGACGCGTTCACCGACGCCGTCGAAGCCAAGCAGGTCGCCGCGCAGCGGAAGCTGCAGGCGGAGATCGAGCAGGCCCAGATGACCATGGAAACCCAGCAGGCCGCGGAGCGGCAGCGCATCAACGCGGAAGCGGCGGCCAACGTGGCCAAGATCAACGCGGACGCGGACGCCTACGCGGTCAAGGTCCGCAGCGAGGCGGAGGCGGAAGCCAACAAGCTGATTGCCGAGTCCCTGACGGAGCCCCTGATCCGGTTCAACGAGATCAAGACCTGGGACGGCAAGCTGCCCACCTACATGGCGGGTGAGAACGCGACCACGATTCCCGTGCTGCAGTTCGGCGGGAATACCGCCGCGGACAGCGACGCGGAATAAACACAGAACGAAGAGGGAGATCAGCGCTTCTGATCTCCCTCGTTTCTTAAGGAGCGAAAGATGCAGGACATCCGGATGATCGGCGCACGGAACGGCCGGCTGTGGCCGGCGGTGCTGAAGGCGGCGGAAAAAGCGCGCCGGGAGGGGCGGGCTGTGATTCTGTATGTCCCGGAACAGCTGACATTGCAGACGGAGCGGGACCTGATCACCGGGCTGCGCCTTCCGGGACTGCTGGATATCGACGTGATCAGCCCCCGGAAGCTGCGCGAGCAGGTGCGGGAGACCGCCGGATGCAGCGCCCTGCGCCCCCTGGACGATTTCGGCAGCTCGATGGCCGTCCACCGTGCGATGACGGAATGCGCGGGGGAACTGACGTATTACCGGAGCATGACCGGCCTGCCCGGCGCGGTGGAACGCGTGCGGGAGGCGCTGGGCGAGCTCCGGGAGAGCGGCATGACGGCGGAGGAACTGGAGGAATACGCCGGGAAGGTGTCCGGCGGCGCGGAGAAGGCGCGGCTGGGCGACCTGGCGCGGATCTGGCGGGCCTGGGACGCGCTGACCGAAGCGCGGTTCGAGGACGGGAAAGCCGCCTGGACAGACATGGTGTCCCGGCTGCGGGAAAGCCGGATCTGGAAAAACGCGGAGGTGCTTGTTTACGGATTCGACAGCATCCGGCCGGACCTGCGGGAGCTGCTGCTCGGCCTGTGCGGGCAGGCGGGGGGCATCCAGGTGTTCCTGACCATGGACGTCGAGGAGGCGCCGGACGGCCGGATCTTTGGGGAACAGCGCCGGAGCGTGAAGTCGCTCCGGGAGGAAATGCATAACGCGGGGTACAGCCTGGAAACCGAATTCCTGCCAGCGGAGCGCCCCGGCACGGCCGTGGCGCTGGAATGGCTGGACCGCCGGCTGTTCGCGGAGGAGACGGAGACCTGGAAAGGGGACCCGGGGGAGGAGGTCACCCTGTTCGCGGCCGCGGATCCCTCCGGGGAGACGGAGGACATCGCGCGGACGCTGCGGAAATGGCACCGGGAAGGAATCGCCTGGCAGCGGATGGCCGTATGCCTGCCGAAGGGATCCGGGCTGGACAGCGCGCTGCAGGGGAAACTGCGGCAGAACGGGATTCCCTTCTTCCGGACGGAGAAAACGCCCGCGGCGGCCCACGGCGTCTGCCGGATGCTGCTGGGCGCGCTCGGCTGCATCAGCGATGATTACAGCACCTCCGCGCTGATGGACGCCGCGCGGAGCGGGTTCAGCACGCTGAGCGACGCGGAGGCCCTGCGGCTGGAAAACTACGCGCTGGCGCACGGGATCGACCGGCACCGCTGGCGCGAACCCTTCCGGTACGGAGACAACGCGGAGGAAATGGAAGAGATCCGCCTGAAGCTGACCGGACCGATTGAGAAACTGCGGGAGGAGCTGAAGGCGGCGAAGGACGCGGCCGGTTCCGTCCGCGCGATCGTGCGCTTCCTGGAGGCGGAAGGCGTCTGGGAACGCCTGGAGGAGCGGGAGAAGCGGCTGACGGAGGCCGGGCTGTACCGGGAGGCGGTCGTGGACCGCCAGGTCTGGAAACTGCTGACGGAAATGCTGGACCAGCTCTGGGCACTGCTGGGAGAGCGGCGCGCGCTGCTCAGGGACCTGCGGAGCATGCTAGAAAGCGCGCTTTCCACCGCGTCGATCGCGTCGCTGCCGGAGCAGGAGACGGGCGTGAGCATCGGCGAGGTCGGGCATATGCTCCCGGGGGACGTGGACGCGCTGATCCTTGCCGGCGTCCGGGAGGGACTGATGTCCGTGCCGGAAAGCGGATGGATGAACGACCGGGAGCGGAGCGCGATGGAGCGCGCCACCGGAAAGGAAATCGGCATCAGCCGGGAACGCCGGGGAACGATCCGCCGGTTCGATATCTACCGGACGGTCTCCCTGCCGCGGCTGAGGCTCCGGATTACGCGCAGCATCCGGGACGAGAGCGGCGCCTCCGGGGCGGAGGACGAGCTGATCACCCGGATCAAGAGCCTGATGCCCGCGCTGAAAGAGGAAGGCAGCGCCGTCGCGACGGAATCCGGGGCGTGCCCGGACTCTCCCCAGGCGCAGCTGGAGGAAATGGGCGGGCTGATCCGCGCGCTCCGGGAAGGCGGCGCGGCGGAGACGGAAAACTGGGAAAGCGCGCTGGTCCGCCTGATGCACGACGGCGAATACGGCCGCACGGCAAGGGAAATGCTCCGCTCCCTGCGCGGGGAAGGCGGAAAGCAGCGGATCGAGCCGGAGACCGCCCGGCGGCTGTTCATGACGGACCAGGTGTCCATCAGCCGGCTGGAGGGCTACGCGGCCTGCCCCTACAAGCACTTCATCGAATATGGCCTGCGCCCGGTGCAGCGGGAAAACTTCACCTTTGAGAGCAACGACGCGGGCAACTTCTTCCATGCCGCCCTGGACCGCTATCTGAAGACGGCCGGCGGGATGCGGGAATGGCCCGGCCTGACAAAGGAACAGGCGGACGGAATCATGGACAGGGTCTGCGCGGAACTGACCCGGGAATGGGAACGGGGACCGCTGGGCGAGGACGCCCTGGGCGTCTGGCAGGGCGAGGACTACCTGCGGCGGGTGCACTTCGCCGCGTGGACGCTGACCCGCTTCGCCGCGAACAGTGATTTTAAGACCATCGCGACGGAGCAGAGCTTCGGCGCGGGCGGGGAGCTGCCGCCGCTGATCCTGAAGATGAAGGACGGAAGCCGGGTTGCGGTGCGTGGAACGATCGACCGGATCGATACCTGGGAAACCGGGGAGGGAATCTGGCTGCGCGTGGTGGACAACAAGAGCCGCGGCAAAAAGCCGGAAGCGGCGAAGATGGAAACCGGCGAGCAGCTGCAGCTGATGATCTACCTGAAGGCCGCCGCCGGGGCGATCCCCGGGTCGCGGCCCGCGGGCGCGCTGTTTTTCCCGGTGCAGGATCCGGAGATCGGCCCGGAGACGGACGACGAAGGGGTGCTGGAGGCGGAGCGGATCAAGGAAGTGCGCATGAAGGGCCTGGTCACCGCCGAGGAAAGCGTAATCCGCGCGATGGACCGGGACCGGCAGCCGTTTTCCGTGGACGCCGTCTTCAGGCAGGACGGCACCGTCAGCGCCAAAGCGGCGAACTTTGCCGTAGACGAGGGAACCATGAACGCCCTGATGGACGCCGCGGCGGAGAAGGCGGCGGAGCTGTGCGGCGAAATCCGCGAGGGCCTGATCGGCGCGGCGCCCCGCGGGGAAGGCGACGACACGGCCTGCCGGTACTGCGATTACCGCACGGTCTGCCACGCGCGCAGGGAGGACGCCCGGCCCCGGAACAAGGGAATCACCTGCCGGGACATCGTCGGGAAAAACTTGCGCGAAACACCAAAAGAGGATATAATAACCGAAGAGAAAAACCCATAAAGGAGGCGGTTCCCCATGATACAGGTCATTGCGGGCAGGAAGGGCTCCGGCAAAACGAAGCGGCTGATTGACCTGACCAATACCACTGCCCGGGAAGCGGTTCACGATGTGATCTTCCTGGATGACGACAATCGCTACATGTTCGACGTGGACCACAAGGTCCGTTTCATCAACGCCGAAGATTATCATATTCACAACGCCGATATGTTCATCGGCTTCCTCTGCGGAATGCTTTCCTCCAACTTCGACATCGGCACGGTGTTCATCGACGCGTTCCTGAACCTGTGCCACACGCCGCTGGCGGAAACCGAGCCCGTGGTCCGGACGCTGGCCGAGCTCGGAAACAAGCACAACGTGGACTTTGTGCTCAGCCTGAGCGCCGATCCGGCGGAGCTGCCGGAGATCCTGAAACAGTACCTGATCTGATATCCGGTTACCCGAGGCATCGGATTCCCGATGCCTCTTTCATTACAGGGAGGATTTCTCATGTCTTTTTTGTCGACCCGCGGCGGAAGCGTCGTGACGGCCAGCCAGGCTATCCTCCGGGGAATCGCCCCGGACGGAGGACTCTATGTGCCCGCCATGTTCCCGGCCGTGACCACCGAAAAGATCGCCCGGATTTCCGAAATGAGCTACCAGGATCGCGCGGTGAACGTGCTGAAGCTGTTCCTGGAGGATTTCAGCATTCCGGAGATTGAGCAGGCGGTGAACGCCGCCTACGGACCGGACCGGTTCAACGATCCTGCCGTCGCCCCGCTGAAGAAGCTGGACGACACGACCTGGGTGATGGAACTCTTCCACGGACCGACGCTCGCCTTCAAGGATATGGCGCTGCAGCTCCTGCCGCACCTTCTGAAAATGTCCGCGGAAAAGAACCGGGAGGACCGGGAGGTCTGCATCCTGGTGGCGACCAGCGGCGATACGGGCAAGGCCGCCCTGGAGGGTTTCCGGGACGTTCCCGGGACCAGCTGCACGGTATTCTATCCCCTGGACGGGGTCAGTGACGTCCAGAAGCTGCAGATGGTGACCACCGGCGGGAACAATACCCGCGTGATCGCCGTGCGCGGGAATTTCGACGACGCCCAGACCGGCGTCAAGGAACTCTTCGGATCCGAAGAATTCATCGCGAAGATGGCGGAGCGGGGCAAGGTGCTCTCCTCGGCCAACAGCATCAACCTGGGCCGCCTGGTGCCCCAGGTCGTCTACTACTTCTCCGCGTACGCGGACCTGGTCCGCGCCGGGGAAATCAGCGCCGGCGAACCGGTGAACTTCTGCGTACCCACGGGCAATTTCGGCAACATCCTGGCGGGTTACTACGCCATGAACATGGGCCTGCCGGTGAACAGGCTGATCTGCGCCAGCAACCGGAACAACGTGCTGACCGACTTCTTCAACAGCGGCATTTATTCCACCCACCGCACCTTCTTCAAGACGCTGAGCCCCAGCATGGACATCCTGGTGTCCTCCAACCTGGAACGGCTTCTGTACGAGGCGGCGGACCGGGACGGCGAGCTGATCCGGACCTGGATGGGCCAGCTGAAGGAATGCGGCAGCTATTCCATCGGCGACCAGCGCCGCGAATGGATGAGCGGCGTGTTCTGGGGCGACTGCGCGGACAACAAGGACACGCTGAATGAAATCAAGCAGCGCTGGGAGCATGACCACTACCTGCTCGATCCGCATACCGCGGTCGCGGGCCATGTGCTGCGGGAATACCGCAAGGCCAACGGCGACGCGACGCCCACCGTGATCGTCGGCACCGCCAGCCCCTACAAGTTCGCCTCGGACGTGCTCCGCGCCGTCAGCGGGGAGGAGATCGGGGACGCTTTCGCCGCCAGCGAGGCGCTGGAGAAGCTGACCGGTATCCCGATGCCCGGGCAGGTGAAGAAGCTGAGGGACCTGCCGGTGCGGCACACCGCCGTGTGCGACCGGGACAAAATGGCTGAGGCCGTGCTGGAATAAGCGCCGGCAGATGAATTTTTGCTTTTCAAACCGCCTTATGTATGGTAATATAAGGCGGTTTATTTATCATGTTATCCTGATGGAAAGGCAAGAACCGGAATGAGCGCTTCGGAAAGACTGGTCGACCTGCTCCGGCTGGGAGCGAAAACGGCTGTTGCGGTGCACGATCCGTCCAACATGTTTTACCTGACGGAGGGATACTCCGGGGAGGGAATGGTCTTCATCTCCGCTGCGCGGCGGGTGATCGTGACCGACTTCCGCTATACGGAGCAGGCCGGCCGCCAGGCCCCGGATTTTGAGGTCGTGATGACCGAGAAGGGCCGCGGTGCCAGCCAGGTGCTGGCGGAGCTGGTCCACGGGGGCGGGATCACCGAGCTGAAGCTGGAAACCAACTACCTGTCGGTGGACGAGTTCGAGAAGCTCCGTGCCGCCGTGGGGGAGGAGGTTTCCTGCACGCCTCTGGCCGGGGCGCCGCAGAAGCTGCGCCAGATCAAGACGCCGCAGGAAGTGCTCGCGATCCGCAAGGCCTGCGACATTACTTCCGAGGCGTTTGAGGCGATCCTGCCGAAGATCCGGGAGGGAATGACCGAGAAAGAGCTGCAGATTGAGCTGGACTTCACGATGTATCGCCTGGGCGCGGAAAGCCTCGCCTTCGACACGATCATCGCCTCCGGCGTCAACGGCAGCCTGCCGCACGCGATTCCCGGAAACAAGCCGATCCGTCGGGGTGAGATGATCACCATGGACTTCGGCGCCCGGGTCGGGCACTACTGCGCGGACATGACGCGCACGGTCGCCTTCGGCACGCCGACCCCTGAAATGCGGAAGGTATACGATACGGTCCTGCGCGCGCAGACCATGTGCGAGGACGCGCTGGCCGCCGGCAAGAACTGTTTCGATATCGATAAGCTGGCGCGGGACTACATTGACGCACGCGGCTACGCGGGACGCTTCGGCCACGGGCTGGGGCACTCCGTCGGCATCGACATCCATGAGGAACCCCGCCTGAGCATGATGTGCCACGAGGTTCTGCAGGCGGGCATCGTCATCACGGTCGAACCCGGGATCTACCTGCCCGGCGTCGGCGGCGTACGGATCGAGAACACCTGCCTGGTAAAGGAAAACGGGTGTGTTCCCCTGACCACCGCGGACAAACAGCTGATCATTCTGTAAGCAAAGAGAAAAAAATATGGAGGAGAAAAACACATGATTACAGCGGGAGATTTCAAAAAGGGAATTACCATCGAATGGGACGGCGGTGTATGGAACATCGTTGACTTCCAGCACGTGAAGCCCGGCAAGGGCGCGGCCTTCGTCCGCACCAAGATCAAGAACGTGATGACCGGCGCGGTCGTTGAGCGCAGCTTCAACCCCACCGACAAAATGCCCAAGGCCATCATCGAGACCAAGGAAATGCAGTACGTCTACAACGACGGCGACCTGTACTACTTCATGGACGTGGAAACCTATGAGCAGCTGCCCCTGAGCAAGGACCAGGTGGAAGACGCCATCCCCTTCGTCAAGGAAGGCACGAACGTGACCGTGCGTTTCTTCAAGGGCAGCGCCTTCTCCGTGGAAGCGCCGAACTTCGTCATCCTCGAGGTGACGGACACCGAACCCGGCTTCGCCGGCGACACCGCTTCCAACACCTACAAGCCCGCGACGCTGGAGACCGGCTTCAGCCTGCAGGTCCCGCTGTTCATCAACACCGGCGACAAGATCCAGATCGACACCCGGTCCGGCGAATACCTCAAGCGCGCGTAATTCCCGCGGACGACGGAAGGAGACCGATATGAGCAAACTGACAGATCGTATCAGCTATCTGCAGGGCCTGGCGGAAGGCATGAAGCTGAACGCGGAAAAGGATTCCAACCGGCTGATCCTGGGCATCCTGGAAGTGCTGGGCGAGGTGGGGGACTCCATTGACGCGCTGGCGGACGCCCATGCCGAGCTCAGCGACTATGTGGAGAGCATCGACGAAGACCTGGCCGACCTGGAAGCGGACCTCTATGACGACGAGGACGAGGACCTGGCGGACGAAGACGACGACGAAGACTACGAAGAAGGCTTCATCGAGTACGAATGCCCGCACTGCGGCCATGTGATCCAGATCGACGAGGATGACGTGGACTTCGACGAGGACGCGAAATGCCCCGAGTGCGGCAAGGAGCTGTTCCCCGAGCTGCCGGAAGACGCTGAGGAAGAGTCCGAAGACGACGAAAAATAATCCGAAAGCAAACGAAAACCCGCGACTCTGCGTGAGCCGCGGGTTTTCGTTTGCCTTTCTCAGCCCTTCTTCATTTCATTGACCATATCGTAGCGGACCAGCATCACCAGCGTGGTGCCCTCGTCCATCGGCGCGTCGATATCCGGCGGGATGCTCAGGTTTTCGCCCTGCCGCAGCGCGATGACGTTGGCGCCGTAGCGGTTGCGCAGGTCCAGTCCGCGGATGGATTTTCCGAACCAGCCCTGCGGCGGCTCCAGCTCGACGATGCCGTAGTCGTTGGACAGCTCGATGTATTCCATCACGCCGGTGGAGGTCAGGCCCAGGGAAAGCTTGTCCGCCATCTCCCGCTCCGGGATGATGACCCGGTTCGCGCCCAGGCGCTCCAGGATTTCCCGGTAGGTGTCATCATGCGCCTTGCAGAGGATGTAGGGCACGCCCAGGGTTTTCAGGTTCATGGTGATCAGCGCGGACGCCGCCAGGTCGGAGCCCACGGCGACGATCGCCCGGTCGAAGAACCCGGCGCCGAGCTTTTTCAGCACGTCCGCGTCCCGCGCGTCCGCCGCGACCGCCCGTGTCACGCGGTCGACGATCTTGTCCACCAGCGTTTCGTTGATGTCGACGGCGACAACCTCCTCGCCGCACTCAAAAAGCTTGGTCGCCATTTCCGCGCCGAAGCGCCCCAGGCCGATGACAATACAGGAACTCATCTCTTTCCCCTCCCGTTATCCAATCAGAAGCTCGGTATTGGCCCAGCGGTATTTCTCCCCCGCGGGTTTTTTGCGCAGGAAGCCGAAGCTCAGCGTCAGCACGCCGACCCGGCCGAAATACATAAACACCATGATCATCAGCTGGGCCGGAAGCCGCAGCCGCGGCGTCACACCGGCGGAAAGCCCGACCGTACCGATGGCGGAAACCGCCTCGTACAGCCCGTCGGCGAAGCCCACCGGCGAGGTGGCGCAGATAAAGGCGCCGCCGGCAAAGCTCAGGCCCACCATCAGCATGAAGATCGTGATGGCGTTGAGCACATGGTCGTCGGAAATCGTCCGGTGGAAGACGCTGACGGTATAGCGGCCGCGCATCCGGTTCCACAGGAACATCAGAAGCACCACGAAGGTGACGGTCTTCAGGCCGCCCGCGGTGGAGCCGGAGGATCCGCCGATCAGCATCATGAAGATGGAGACGGCTTTTCCGGCCGGTGTCAGCAGCGCCTGGTCCACGCCGGCAAAGCCGGCGGTCCGCAGGGTCATGGACTGGAAAAAGGCGGCCAGCAGCCTGCGCCCGATAGGCAGGGAACCCAGCGTGGAGGGATTGTTCCACTCCAGCACGCAGAACAGCGTCATGCCCCCGAAGATCAGGACGCCCGTGGTGATCAGCACCAGTTTGGTATAGACGCTCCAGCGGCGGGGATCACGGATGCTCAGCACCTCGTCCCAGACCAGGAAACCGAGGCCGCCGAGGATGACCAGGGCGGACAGGGTCAGGCAGACCACGGGATCCGTATGGTAATCCGCCAGGCTGGCGCCCGGGGTCCGGAACCCCAGGATGTCAAACCCGGCGTTGCAGAAGGCGGAAACCGAATGGAAGATCCCCAGCTTCAGCGCCTGGCCGAAGGGGTATTCCAGCAGGAAACGCCCGGTCAGGACGACCGCACCGGCGCCCTCGATCGCGAAGGCGCGGACCATCAGGCGCTTCTGGCGCTGCACCACGTCGCTCATGCTGTTCGCGCCGATCGCCTCGGCCATGACCATCTGCTGGCGCATGCCGATCTTCCGGCGCAGCGTGAAGTAGGCCAGGGAAGCGGCGGACATGAAGCCCAGGCCGCCCACCTCGATCATCATCAGGATCACGCCCTGGCCGAAGGCGCTCCACTGGGTATAGGTATCCGCCAGCACCAGCCCGGTCACACAGGTGGCGGAGGTGGCGGTGAACATCGCGGTCAGGAGCCCGGCGCTGCGTCCGGAGCGGGAAGCCGCCGGCAGGGTCAGAAGCAACGTGCCGGCCAGGATAATGCCCAAAAACGTAAAAGCCATGACGCGGCTGATACTCATGGCATGGCGGTTCTGCCGGATTTTCCTCCGGCTTTTCCGGTCGGACATGGACGCTTCCCTTCTTTCCGGAACAGTATACACCGGACCGCCCGGGGAATCAAGCAGGCTTGAATCCGCTTCCGGGAAGGAATATAATGAGTGGAACGTTGAATCAGTGAAAACCCGAACGGAAGGACGGAACACCGATGGAAGCAAGACCGGTTCTGTGGATTGTGGTGCCGTGCTATAACGAGGAGAAGGTGCTGCCGCTGACCGCGCCACTGTTCGTGCGCAAGCTGGCACAGCTGGCGGACGACGGGAAGATCAGCCGCTCAAGCCGCGTGCTGTTTGTCAACGACGGCTCAAAGGACTCGACCTGGGAGATTATCCGGGAGCTGGCGGCAAACGACGAGCGCTGCCTGGGCATCTGCCAGAGCAGGAACCGCGGCCACCAGAACGCAGTGCTCGCCGGCCTCATGGAGGCGAAGGACCGCTGCGACATCACCATCTCCATCGACTGCGACGGCCAGGACGATATCGACGCCATGGACCGGATGGTCGACGAGTACCTGGACGGCTGCGAGGTGGTTTACGGCGTCCGGTCCAAACGGGATACGGACACCTGGTTCAAGCGCTTCACCGCGGAAAGCTTCTATAAACTGATGAAGTCCATGGGGGCGGAGGTCGTGTTCAACCACGCGGACTACCGCCTGATCTCCGCGCGGGTGCTGCAGCATTTCGCGGACTTTGAGGAAGTGAACATCTTCCTGCGCGGCATGGTGCCGCTGGTTGGCTTCCGGTCCGGAACCGTGACCTATGAGCGCTCCGCCCGCCTGGCAGGAGAGAGCCATTATCCCCTCAGGAAGATGCTGGCCCTGGCGTTCAACGGGATTACCAGCCTGTCCGTCAAGCCGATCAACATCATCACCGGATTCGGCGTCGGCTTCAGCATCCTCGGCCTCCTGCTGATGATCTGGGCGATCGTCGAGGCCTGCCTCGGAAACACCGTCGCCGGCTGGACTTCCACGATCTGCATCATCTGCCTGCTGGGCGGAATCCAGCTGATCAGCCTCGGCGTAATCGGCCAGTATATCGGCAAAACCTACCTCGAAACGAAGCGCCGGCCCCGCTACATCATCTCCGAGCGCACCTGGGAAAAACCGGAGCGCCACTGGCTGGAAGAGGACGATCCGGAGTAAGCATCCGTCACATTCGGACAGCCCCCAAAACCGGAAACGTTAGCGAGTTGTATGTACAATAAAAGAACAGAATCGGAATCCGCCGAAAACCCGTACATACGGTCACGAAACCGGACAAAAACGTCAAATCCGGAAAATCCATGACCAAATCGGACTGTTTCGCGATGATTCGGGGTTGCTTTTTTCTTTTATTCTCTCTATAATCATACATGTATAAGTATGTCCTTATTTTGGAAAATATTTCCAATTTAAGGATGCTCTGAGGTCATGAATTCAGGACGACAACCGAAGGGAGTAACTTGCATGAAACATGGGCTGCATCGATTCCTATCCATCCTGTGCGTTTTCGCGCTGGTGCTCGGATGCGTATGTATCCCCGCCGCCGCTGAGGACTCGGAAAACGTGCTCCGTGTCGTCACCGTACAGTGGCAGGATGAAGACAACTATGACAACATCCGTCCGGGTACCGTGGACCTGAAGCTGGGCGACGTGCCCGTTTCGCTCAGCGCCGCGGGCAGCTGGACCGCCGAAGTCGCGGCTCCCGCCGACGCGGCATGGTCCGTTCCGGATTATGAAGGATATACCAAAGTGACCACGGGGACAACCGCCCTGGCGATCACCTATACCCATGAGGTCAAGCGGACCTTCGCCCGCGCGACCGTCGCGTGGGCGGACGCGGACAACGCGGCCGGCCTCCGTCCGGACGCCGTGGAGATCCGGCTGACCGCGGACGGCGCGCCCTACGGTACAGCCCAGAAGGCGAACGCGGCGAACAGCTGGACGGTCGAATGGACCGACCTGCCCGTCACATGGAAGGGAAGCGCGGAGAAGATCGCCTACGCGATCGAGCCCGCGAACAAGGTGGAAGGATACAATACTTCCGTTTCCGGCGGCACGCTGACCTGCTCCCTGCAGACCGGCAGCCTCACCCTGCAGGCTTCCGCCTCCGGCGCGCCGGAAGGAACCGACCTGAGCGGCCTGAAGCTGACCGTCTCCGGTCCGGACCCGAGCATGCCCGTGAGCCTGACCCTCGGCCAGATCTCCGGCGGCACGTATGACTTCGGCCAGGTGCTTCCCGGCGCCTACCTGGTGCAGGAGGAAAACGCGGACAGCCTGGTGGAAGGCTATGTGATGGATCCGGCAGCCAGCAAGGTGGGCGACGCGGCGTACGTGACCGCGGGCGGATCCGCCACGCTGACCTTCCGCTATACCTACCGCGAGCCGGTTCCGGCTGAACCCAATGAGGAACCGATGGATTCCGTCGGCGCCCTTTCCTTTGAAATCATCGGGCCTGATTTCCATCAGACCGTGACATACGCGCAGTTCACGAACGGAAAGTACGAACTGGACGGCCTAAAGCCCGGCTCCTACACCGTGATCGAGCGCAACGCCGAAACGCTGGTGGAGACCTACACCCTGACGAGCGACAGCGTGACCGGCATGAGCCTGGCCGTCGCCGCCAACGGAACGGCCACCGCCCAGCTCTTCAACCGCTATGTGCCCGCCCCGACGCCGGAACCCGACGCGGAGACCGTGGACATCCCGGTGACCAAGACCTGGAACGACGACAACAACAAGGACGGCAACCGTCCCGCATCCATCACCGTGAACCTGTACGCGGACGGCGCGCCCGTGGCGTCGCAGACCGTGACTGCGGAGAACGGATGGGCCTGCGTCTTTACGGAGATGCCGCGCTTCAACGAGGACAAGAGTGAAATCGTCTACACCGTGAACGAAGAAGCGGTTGCGTGGTACACCCCCGTAATCAACGGCTGGAACATCATCAACAACTATGAGCCGGAAGTGACCTCCGTTTCCGTTTCCAAGGTCTGGAACGACAACGACAACGCCCAGAAGATCCGGCCGACCACCCTGGCGGTCACGCTGCTGCCCGTCGGCAGGATCTATGTGCTGAGCGCCGACAACGGCTGGTCTGTGACGGTCAACAACCTGCCCACGAAGATCAACGGCGAGCCGGTCACCTATTCCTGGACGGAGCAGGAGACCGTCGGTTATGTCCGGGAGAACGTGGCAGTGGACGGCGCGGTGACGGTGTTCACCAACCGGATCGTCCGGGTGCCCAACCCGCCGCCCGGAAACGGCAATCCGCGCATCCCGGGCGAAACCTGGGTAGTGTTTGAAGAGTACGATACGGCCCTGGGTATGGATACGATCATCAACCACGTCGGCGATTGCTTCGATTAACGGGAAAATATAATTAGAAAGGTTCTGATTATCGTGAATAAGCTGCAACGGTTCCTCAGCATACTCATGGCCGCGGTCCTGCTCCTGACCTGCGTTCCGGCGCTTTCCATTGCGGAAGGCGAGGAAGACGCGGAAGCGCAGGAACCGGAAATCCAGGTCGCTCCTGAAATCGACCTGGACGAGCTGCTCGTCGGCCATCCGACCATCACCAAGGGTGATTTCTTCACGGAAATGTTCGGCAACAACACCGCCGACATCGATGTGCGCGCGCTGATTCACGGTTACAACCTGATCAACTGGGACCAGAACCAGGGCACCTACGTGTTTGACCCCAGCGTCGTCCGGGACGTCGAAGCGGATGTCAACGCCGAAGGCTACAAACAGTACACCCTCGTCCTGGCGGACAACCTGAAGTACTCCGACGGTACTCCGATCACCGCCTGGGACTACGCCTTCTCCATCCTGCTCATGATGAGCCCGGAAATCGAGGAGATCGGCGGCAAGATCTACCGCGCCGAGCACCTGGTGGACTACGACAAGTACATCGCTGCCCGCCGCAAGGTGATCGCCGGCGAGGAACTGGATCCTAACGAAGACCTGCCTTACCTGACCGGCGTCACGGTCCTGAGCGATTACCAGATCCGCTTCTGGCTGGATCCGGACTTCCTGCCCTACTTCTACGAGCTGGGCCTCCTGATGACCGTTCCGTATCCGATCCAGGTCATCGCTCCCGGCTGCAAGGTCGTCAGCGGCTATGAAGACGCGGACGGCCCCCTGGGCATCAAGATCGTCAATGAGGACGAGAGCATCGCGGAACCGATCTACACCGCCGACCTGCTGCGGAAGACGATCCTGGATCCCGAAACCGGCTACAACACTTTCCCGTCCGTCGTTTCCGGCCCCTATGTCATCAAGTCTTGGGACGGCGTAACCGGCCACTTTGAGATCAACCCCGAGTTCAAAGGCGCCTGGATGGTCAACAACCTGCCCGGCGGCGCGCTCCATGATGCCTGGGAAACCGCCCGGATCCGCGGCAAGATCGTCCAGGACACCGACGAGTTCGGTAATGTCTGGACAGACGCGAACGGCAATCCCGTGGAACTGGTGCTTCCTTCCATTGAGAAGATTGCCTTTACCGTCGCGGACAACGACACCATGATCGAACAGCTCCAGGAGGGAGAACTCCACCTGGTCAATAAGGTCACCTACAACGGACATACCGAGGACGGACAGCTCGGAACGATCATGAAGGGAAGACAGGCGCAGGCGGAAGGGATTAAAGCACAGCAATATCCCCGCATCGGACTTTCCTTCCTGACGTTTACCTACGACTGGCCCACCGTCCATGAGAAGGAAGTCCGCCAGGCGATCGCCTGGTGCATGGACCGCGAGGACCTGACCCAGGATTACTGCAACGGCTTCGGCCAGGTGATGGACGGCTACTATGGAATGGAACAGTGGGAGTACAAACTGGTGGAAGGCCGGATGGCTTTCCCGGTGAATTTCCTGGAGACCATCGACGCGCTCGGAACGCCCATTGAGTATACGGACGAC
>JAILIE010000104.1 GCA_024695415.1 Clostridiales bacterium
TGTTCAGGCGCATATACGATTTCGGGTGATTCCGCGCAGGACAGAGTGGCGACTGCTGTCAGCAAAAAGACCAGTATTTTCATCCAGACTTTTCTGTTCATGTATAAGCCTCCGTATATTCATTAAAACGATAACTTCAAAAGTTATGTTTACTAATTTCGTTACACAACAGGGAATTCCTGTATGCAGAATCTGCGTATGAAAAAACCTGTTGATTCAAGCTGAATCAGCAGGTGAGTTAGGCCGGAATATCATAACAATCTGTTCCGGGACTTACTGATCAGGATACAAATTCTCTGTCCGGTTGTTAAAACCCTTCCTGCCAGATATCCGATTTCCGCGGAAACAGGCTTTTGTCCGGATTTTTGTGGATAATTCCCCCACTAATTTCGGATAGCCAAACAAATTCCTTTTCTCATAGCCGTCTCCTTCCTGCATATGCTTCCCGGATGCTTTTCTTTCAGACGCCGGCGTCCTCCGGAACGAGCTGTTCCGTGTCCAGCGCCTCTTCCAGTTCCCGGATCAGCGCTTCGGCGTCCGTCCGCCCGTAAAACAGCGTCACCGATTCGTTCATGTCCATGCTCAGCATAATCCCGGTACCACCCTGCCCGTAGATCGTGCAGATCAGGTACTCGCCGAGGTACAGGCCTTTCCCCGTATCCTCAATACCGTATGTCCGGGCGTCCTTCATTCCGTCCCGGACTTTCCGGTACAGCTCGGAATAGTACCGTGGAATGTCTTTTTCCATATAGCGGTTGAGTTCGCCGTATTCCGCTTCCAGCCGGTCCAGCAGCCCGAGGAAAATCTCCGAGCCTTCCTCATGCCGGTTGTCGTAATGGAAACAGGCGCCGATCAGGCGCGTCGCGTCCGGATCGATCTTTCCGTCCGGCCCGATCCCGTTCAGGTAGATCAGCGTGGCGGTCTGGGGCATATAACCGCCGATGGTTTTCTGCGGATCCAGCGAAACCCGCTCCGCCCCTGTACGCCGGTCGGAAAACATGACCGGCAGTGCCCGCCAGGAGCTGGTCCGGCTGAACAGGAGATCGTTTTCCGGCCAGTGCCACACCAAGCTGCTGTGGTTGCTTCGGCTTTGTGCCTGTTCCGAAATAAACCCTTTCTCCTTCAGGAGCGTCATACAGGTTTCATGATCGCTTTCCCAGGGAATCCCCAGGAATGTCAGTTCCCGGTCCGTTTTGCCGATCCGGCGGGTGACCGTTACAGCGATCCGGACCTGCAGGTTCGGGTTTTCCGCCGCGAAAGCGGTCACCGTCGTCTTTCCGGTCCCGGCCGCTTCCAGCGTGCCGTCTTCCCGTACACGGACGATGCCCTCGTCCGCGCTGGCAAAGCGGAACGACGGATCTGTCGCGTCCGCCGGAAGAACCGTTATTTCCGGGGAAAAAACGTCCCCTTCATGACAGTCAGGTTCCGGTTTTCCGACTTCAGTCCGGAAACAGGCACGACAACCGCCACCCGGCATTCCGCCCGCAATGCCGTTCCGTCTGTCAGCGTCACGGTGCACCCCAGGACCGCTTCTCCTCCGCCTGATGCCCGTATGGTACTGTTCCGGCACTCAGCCTCTTCCGGATCAGAAGAATCCCATTCGTACTTCGCCGCCTTCGTATTGGCCGGCATATTCTGTACGGTGACCCGGACCGCCAGGGTTTTTCCTTTGTGGAGGGTAACATCCGTGACGCTCAGCTGCAGGAGGGGACCATCGGCCGGCGAGGGGTTTTCTTCCGCCGCAGCGAAACAGAACAGCAAAACCAGGGCAGCGGTTATAAGCGCCGAAGCGATTACGCTGCCGCGATTTACTATATCCCATATCTGTTTTCGTGCCGCCATGGTCCCGCCTGTCTCCTCCCGCGTACACGTCAATGTTCAATAATTATACATTCTTGTCCATTCTTTGACAACATAAACCCATGGAGAACCTCAAAAGGGCAAACCCGGGGAGAACCTCATCCGGACTGAAAACTGTTTCAGGACTGTTAAATCTCTTCCGATCAAATTGTACACCCCGGTCTTTTGTGGTAAAATAATTAAGTATGCTAAAGCGCGAAACTGCAGGGAAGTGAGAAATGATGTTTGAACCGAAAATCCGGAACCGACAGACGGATATGCTGATGAAAGCCGTGATCCTGCTTCAGGACGAGGAGGACGCGTACCGTTTCTTTGAGGACCTGTGCACGATTCCCGAAATCCGCAGCATCAGCCAGCGCCTCGAAGTGGCCATGCTTCTGCGGGAGAAGGAAACATACCAGAAAATTGCCGAGCAGACCGGGGCTTCCAGCGCCACGATTTCCCGGGTGAACCGCGCGCTGACCTACGGCGCGGACGGGTATAACCGGGTGCTCAACGAAATGGAGAAAACCGACTGATGGATCTGTCACTTTTAAATCCCGAACAACGGAAAGCCGCGGAAACGCTGGAGGGACCGGTACTGATCCTCGCCGGCGCGGGAAGCGGGAAAACCCGGGCGCTGACCTACCGCGTCGCCAACCTGATCGATCACGGCGCCGCAGCCTGGTCCATCCTCGCGCTTACATTCACCAACAAGGCCGCTGCCGAAATGAAAAGCCGGGTGATCGGGCTGATCGGCCCGGAAGCGGCGGAAGAGGCGTGGATCAGCACCTTCCATTCCACCTGCGCGCGGATCCTGCGCCGCGATATCGAAAAGCTCGGCTATACGCGAAACTATGTCATTTACGACGACGACGACCAGGCGCGGGTCCTGAAGGAAGTATACAAACAGCTGAATATCGACGACGCGTTTCTGCCCCTGCGGGAAGTCCGCGGAAAGATCGGGGACGCCAAGAACAAAATGCTCAGCCCGGACGAGTGGTTTGCCCGTTCCGCCCGGGACCGCCGCTGCGGCCTGGTCCACGATATCATGGTGACCTATGAGCGCCGGATGAAATCGCTGAACGCGCTGGATTTCGACGACCTTCTGCTGAAGACGCTGGAACTGCTGGCGGACCATCCGCCGGTCCTGGATATGTACAGGAACCGGTTCCGCTATGTTATGGTCGACGAATACCAGGATACCAACACCGCCCAGTATGAGTTTGTGCGCCTTCTGACCGCGAACAGCCGGAACCTGTGCGTGGTCGGCGACGACGATCAGAGCATTTACGGCTGGCGCGGCGCGGATATCCGCAACATCCTGGATTTTGAAAAGGATTATCCGGACGCCCGGGTGATCCGCCTGGAGCAGAATTACCGCTCCACCGCCAATATCCTGGACGCGGCGAACCAGGTGATCGCCAACAACGAGGAAAGAAAGGACAAAAAACTCTGGACCGAAAGCGGTCCCGGGGAAAAGATCCGCCTGTACCGCGCGCAGGATGAACATGACGAGTCCGCCTGGATGGCGCACCGGATCCTGACCATGAAACAGGAGGGGATCGGGTACAGCCGGAACGCCATTCTTTACCGGACCAACGCGCAGAGCCGCGTTCCGGAAGAAATGCTCATGCGGTCCGGCATCCCGTACAAGGTATTCGGCGGCCAGAAATTCTATGAAAGAAAAGAAATCAAGGACATCCTGGCCTATCTGCGCGTGATCGTGAATCCGTCCGACGACATATCGCTGCTGCGGATTATCAACGTTCCGAAGCGAGCCATCGGCGACACGACCATCCAGGCGCTGTCCGATCACGCCGCGGCGGGAGATATGCCGCTGTTCAGCGCACTGACCGATATGCCCCGGACCCTGAACTCCCGGGCTCGGAACAGCGTTTCCGCCTTCAGCATGCTGATGATGCAGCTGATCGTGATGAAGGAAAGCATGGAGCCGGAGGATTTTGTCAACGAGCTGATCGACAAAACCGGGCTGGAGCAGCAGTACGTCCAGGAAAACACGGACGAGGCGCGGGCGCGCATTGAAAATATCCATGAATTCCGGGGTTCCCTGCACGAATACATGGAATCCTCCGACAACCCGACGCTCGAGGGATACCTGGAGAACGTTTCCCTGGTAACCGACCTGGACCGGGAAACCGCCACCGAGGGCTTTGTGACCCTGATGACGCTGCATTCCGCCAAGGGGCTTGAATTTGACAACGTGTTTATCCCGGGCATGGAGGAGAACATTTTCCCCAGTGCCCGCAGCGTGAATGAAGACCACCGGCTGGAGGAGGAACGCCGCCTGATGTATGTCGGCATGACGCGCGCGCGGAAAAGGCTTTTCCTGTCATGCGCCTATGAGCGGCTTCTGTTCAACCAGTTCCAGCATAACGCCCCCAGCCGCTTCCTGGACGAGATTCCCGCGCGGCTGATCGAAGCGGAAAGCTACCGGTCGCCTGCCGCCGCGCGGAAACCGGCGGCGTTCCCGCTTACCGCGGAAGGAAGAAGGAGCGCATCCGCGCCCTCCGCGACCGTGCGTCCGACCGTATCCGCCCGTCCGAAGCTGACGCTTCACGGGCTGGCCCTCGACCAGATCCCGGGCGTCACGAAGGGAATGGTCCCCAGCAAAGCGCGGGAGGAGGATTCCCCGCTGCAGATGCTGTTCCATGAGGGGGATCGCGTGATGCATCCGAAATTCGGGGCCGGAACCGTTGTCCGCGTGTCCGGAACCGGGAAGTCCGCCCGGGCGGCGGTCGCTTTTGACAGCGCCGGGGAAAAGGAACTGGCGCTGGCGATCGCGCCGATTGTCAGACTGGAGGAGGAGACATGACCGAAACCGAACGCAGAGGGATGGAAGAGCTGATCCGGAAACTGAATGACGCCTCCTACGCCTATTATGTCCTGGATAATCCCTTCATTTCCGACATGCAGTGGGACCGGATGTACGACGAGCTGAAAAAACTTGAGGCGGAGACGGGCGTCGTCCTGGAGAATTCCCCGACCCGGAAGGTCGGAGGGGATCCCCTGAAAGGCTTCACGGAACACCGGCATATCACCCGCCTCTGGTCCATGGACAAGGTCCAGTCCTTTGAGGAACTGGACGCCTGGATTGCCCGGACGGAGAAACTGGCCGGGAAAACCGGCCTGCAATACTACGCGGAATACAAATTTGACGGGCTGACGCTGAACCTGACCTATGACGGCGGAAAGCTGGTCCAGGCCGCTACCCGCGGAAACGGAATCACCGGGGAGGCGATCCTTCCGCAGGCGAAGACGATCCATTCCGTGCCGCAGACCATTCCTTACCCGGGACTGATCGAGGTACAGGGCGAGTGCATCATGCGGCTCAGCACACTCGAAAAGTACAACAAGACGGCGAAGGAACCCCTCAAGAACGCCCGGAACGCGGCCGCCGGCGCCCTGCGCAACCTGGACCCGGCCGTGACGGCGTCCCGGCATCTCGACGCGTTTTTCTACCAGGTCGGCACCATTGAGAACCCGCCTTACCATTCCCAGCCCGGCATGCTGGATTTCCTGCGGGAAAACGGGTTCCAGGTCAGCCCGTTCCTCGGAAGCGCCACCGGGCGGGAAGGCATCGAAAAGTGCATCCGTGAGATCGGCGCGCAGCGCAAAAGCCTGGACTGGCTGATCGACGGCGTGGTCATCAAGGTCGGGGATTACGCCCTGCGGGAGCAGATGGGGTATACCGAAAAATTCCCTCGCTGGGCCGTGGCCTACAAGTTCGAAGCCGAGGAGTGCGTCACCACTCTGCGCAACGTAACCTGGGAGCTCGGGCGGACCGGGAAGCTGACCCCCCTGGCGCACCTGGATCCCGTCGACTTCTACGGGGTGACCGTTCGCCGGGCCACGCTGAACAACATGGGCGACATTCTCCGCAAAAACGTGGCGATCGGATGCGACGTGTGGATTCGCCGGAGCAATGACGTGATTCCTGAAATCACCGGGCGCGCGGGCGAACCGAAGGAAAACGAGACGGAAATCGTCCCGCCGCCCGTATGCCCTGCCTGCGGCGCGCCGCTGACGGAGCGCGGCGCCCATCTCTACTGCATGAACCGGACCTCCTGCCGGCCGCAGGCCGTCGCGAGGATCGCGCACTTCGCCGGACGGGAAGCCATGGATATCGACGGGCTCAGCGAAAAGACCGCGGAGCTGCTCTATGACCGGTGCGGCGTGCGGGAGGCGGCGGACCTGTACCGGCTGACGCCGATGGATCTTTTGATGCTGGACGGTTTCCAGCAGAAAAAGGCTGCCAACCTGATCGACGCCCTGGAGAAAAGCAAGCACTGTGAGCTCGACGCGTTCCTCTTCGCCCTCGGCATTCCGAATGTGGGAAGGAAGACCGCGCGGGACCTCGCCCAGGCCTTCGGCACGCTGGATAAACTGTCCGCGGCCACCGCTGAACAGCTGACCGCGCTGCCGGATATCGGGGAGACGGTCGCGTCCAGTATCACCGAGTATTTCAGCTTTCCGGAAAACCTGGCCATGATCCGCAGCCTCCTGGACGCGGGCGTCCATCCATCGGAGATGGAGCACGGCGGGGAAGGCGTTTTCAGCGGACTGAGCATTGTCGTCACCGGAACGCTTCCGAACCTCAGCCGCAGGCAGGCGGAGGACCTGATCCGGTCCAGGGGCGGGAACGCGGCTTCCTCCGTCAGCAAAAAGACCGCCTTCGTGGTGGTCGGGGAGGACGCCGGCAGCAAGCTGGCCAAAGCGACCGCCCTGGGCATTGAAACCATTGACGAGGCGGAGCTGATCCGCCGGGCCGGCGCCCCGACAGGAGTGTGATGAGATGCTTTCGAGTATCCCGGAACTGATTCAGAACCTGCGGGCGAATCCGGTCGACACCCTCATCAACCTCCTGATCATGTTTGCCGCCATCCTGATCTGCCTGATGATTCATGAATGTGCCCACGGGTACATGGCGCTCCTGTGCGGCGATCCGACCGCGAAGCTGCGCGGGAGGCTGACCTTCGATCCCCGGAAACACCTGGATCCCGTCGGCACGCTGTGCATGCTTTTCCTGCGGATCGGCTGGGCCAAACCGGTTCCCATCAACCCGAGGTATTTCCGGAAATACCGCCGTGATTACATCCTGGTTTCCTGCGCGGGAATTATCGTCAACCTGATCCTGTTCGTGATCAGCACCGTCCTGATGGTGCTGTTCCTGAAATACGCCGGGATCCAGTACCTGTCATTCCCGTTCTTTACCGGATGGAAGAAGTACCTGTTTACCTTTATCTACTACCTGGCCCAGATGAACCTCGGCCTCGCGGTTTTCAACCTGCTTCCGGTGCCTCCGCTGGACGGATTCCGGCTGCTGGACCAGTTTGCGTTCAACGGGCGCCTGAGCATGAACCGGCGGATGATGCAGATCGTCCAGCTGGTTTTCCTCGTCGCCTGCCTGACCGGCCTTCTGAACGGCCTGCTCTCCAGGGTCAGCGGAACCATTTTCAGCGCGGTATATTCCGCGGTGGACAGCATTCTGTAGGTGCGGATAAACTGATATGATGAATATGGAATTTAAACTGAAGGACTTCGACGGGCCGCTGGACCTGCTGCTGACGCTGATCGGAAAAGCGCAGATCGACATCCGCGATATCTTTATCAGCGATATCACGGACCAGTACCTGGACATCGTCCGGACCGCCCCGGACCTGAACATGGACGAGGCCAGTGATTTCCTGGTCATGGCGGCCACGCTCGTGGAGATCAAGAGCCGGGCCATGCTTCCCAGGCCTCCGGAGCCCGAGGAGGAGGATCCGGAAACCGAGCTGATCCGCCGCCTGGAGGAGTACAAGCGCTTCCGGGAAACCGCGGACAGCATGAAGGAATTCGAGGAGGCCGCGCGGCATGTTTTCACCAAACTGCCGGAGGAATATCCGCTGCCGCCTCCTGAAATCGAACTGACCGGGCTGACGCTGCAGGGCCTGACCGAGGCGTTCCTGCGGATCTGGGCCCGGAAACCCGCGCTGAACAATAATCCGGAAAGCAACCATTACGCGCCCCGGAACATTCACCGGGACGAGCACAACGTTCAGGACTGCATGCTGGATCTCCTGCATGCCATCCGGAAGAAGAAGCGGATCCGCTTCGAAGACGTATTCTCCGAAGCGCCCACCCGGGAAGAAGTGGTCACGCGCTTCCTGGCCCTGCTGGAACTGCTTCGCCTCGGCCAGATGCATATTCAGCAGGAGGAAACCTACGGAAGCATCGTCCTGATGTCCGGGCGCGCCCGGGTATCCCGGGAAAAGGAAGAACAGATCTCCATCAGGGAAACGGAAAGCAGGTGATTGAATGACCGAAGACGGAAACCTCCAGGGCAGGATCGAGTCCATTCTGTTTGTCGCCGGGGAGCCGGTCCTGATCCGGGACCTGGCCCGGGCGCTCCGGACGGAGGAGAAACCCCTGCGGAAGGAACTGGAAAGAATCCGGGACGACTATGATTACAACCAGCGCGGATTCATGCTGAAAATATTCGGCAGCCGGGTCCAGCTGGCGACGCGTCCGCTGTATTCCGATTCCGTCCTCCGCCTGCTTCAGCCGGTCCAGCAGCAGAGCCTGACCCAGGCCGCGATGGAAACCCTGGCGGTCGTTGCGTACAAGCAGCCGGTGACCCGCGCGGAAGTGGAACAGATCCGCGGCGTCAAGTGCGACTACAGCCTGCAGAGCCTGACAGTCAAGGGGCTGATCCGCGAGGTGGGCCGGAAGGATACCATCGGCCGGCCGATTCTTTTCGGCACGACGGATGAGTTCCTGAGCCACTTCGGCCTGAGCGAGCTGAGCGACCTCCCGCCGATGCCCGAGGCCGCGCCGGTGGAAGCGGAAAACACGGAATACTCCGAGACAGAAGAACTGATTCCATAAACATAAAATTCATATACCGAAGGAGGAAAAACCATGGAAAAGAAGATGCTGATCGAAGGAATGATGTGCAACCACTGCAAAGCCAGGGTGGAAAAAGCCCTTTCCGAGGTGGAGGGCGTGACGGAGGCGGCCGTTTCCCTCGAGGAAAAAACCGCCACGATCCGGATGGTCCGGGATATCGACGACAAGGTCCTGATGGATGCCGTCGCCGCCAAGAACTTTACCCCGGTCCGGATGCTGTAACTAACATTGCTGAACCCAGGACACAGACAGAGAGGAGCGCCAGAAGATGGATGACCAGAAAAAACCGAGATCCAGAGAAAGAAGGGTTTCCAACGAAGGCAAGGGAGTCGAGAAGAAAGGGGAAGGCCTGGGCACCGGACCGGTGAACAACACCGGCAGTTATGAGGACCGGAAAGCGCAGCAGGGCGCGCCGCAGCAGGGCGTGCCGCAGCGCCCGGCGACGCAGAACCCCTTCCAGGGCGGCAGCCGTCCCTCTTCCGGGGGCATGGGCTTTGGCCAGCGGCCGCAGGCCCGGCAGCCCTCCCAGCAGCAGCCAGAGGCGCGCCCCTCCCAGAGCGGCTA
>JAILIE010000016.1 GCA_024695415.1 Clostridiales bacterium
CAGGGCCTCCCCGACCTGGTCCCAGGTCAGGTGTTCCAGATAGCGGTACTGAAGCATGAGGCGGTAGGAAACGTCGCTGACGCGGGCGATGGTCCTTTCGATTTCCCGCTTGGTCCGGACATATTCCTTTGTCCTGTTCTCGAGGTCCCCGGCCATTTCGTCCAGGCTGGCCAGCAAGCGCGCGTAGTGCGCTTCCTCCGGGGCGGATGACTTAACCCGCTCGGACCCCGGCCATCCGTGCGCGATGTCCGTCAGGCGCAGCTGAAGGTTTTTCATCCGCCGGACCTGGTATTCGATCTCCCGGTCCAGCATCCAGGCCCGGGATAAGTATTCCTGCTTGGTCATTTGCCTGCCTCCTTCTTTGTTTTGCTGTTTTGTGCCTTCGTGGTTTTGCTGTTGTGTGCCTTTGTGGTTTTGCTGTTGTGTGCCTTTGTGGTTTTGCTGTTGTGTGCCTTTATGGTTTTGCTGTATGGTGAAAACGCGGGTTTGATATATGGTAAAACAGCGGGTTTGGTGTATGGCGGGATGGCGGGTTGGCCGTATTGTACGACGTTCGTGTATACGCTGTATTGCGGATGCTTCCGGCCTTTGGGGTCCGGGGCTTTTTCCTTCTCGCGCAGCCGGGTGATCATCTCTTCCCCGTCGATATCCGCCAGGCAGTCAAACCACCTGGAACGGAAGAAGCGCTCCAGGGCCTGGGCCTGCGCCCGGGCACGGCGGACCGTGACCGGCGGGCGTCCCCGGAGGATGATCCTCCGGGCATGGAGATAGTCGTCCGCCGCCCGGAGGATGACCGCCTTCGCCAGGCCTTCCCAGCCGGAAAACATTTTCTCCTCCAGGGTGTCTTTGGGATCTTCGGAACGTGTCACGTCTGTTTCCTCCCTGTCATGTATTTACCGTTCGTTTTGCTCCCGTTCGGGAGCATATGCCGCAAAAAAATAAATGGCTTCCGTCTGCATTATAACGAATTCCGGAATACGATGTCAATCCCGTTTGGTAATTTTCTTGTTAAGTTTTTGTTGACAATTGGTAGCAATCTGTTATACTGTAAGGCAGGAAAGAAGATTTTTCCGTTTTGTCGGAGGTGACAGACTTGACTCTGGGTGAATATCTGGTTCAGGCGCGCTCTGAGCGCGGCTGGTCCCAGCGGGACCTGGCGGAGAAGTGCGGGGTCAGCCCGGCGGAAGTTTCCCGGGTGGAATCCGGCGTGCGCCGGAAGCCTTCCCCTTCCGTGCTCCGTTCCATGGCGGACGCGCTGGTGATCAGCTACCCGTACCTGATGCAGCTGGCGGGCTATATTGAGGAGCGTCACGAGGAGGAAGCCACCTTTGAGCAGGTGTTCCGGGATGAGGAAACCGGCGAGATCGTGGACGTGGTCCGCGGCGCGAAGGAAATGATCTCCAAGGACGCGGCCTGGGCGAACGCCGCCTACCGGGTGTCCCGGGAGCTGAGCGACCAGGACCGCCGGATCCTGACCGAGATGACGCTGACCTACCTGAACCGCCGCCGGGAGGAACGCCAGGCAAAGGAGAATCCCGACTGACCATGGAATACTGGAATCCGCGTTACGAAACCCTGAGCTCCCTGAGCGGCGCCAGCCGGTTCATTATCTCGAACCGGCTGAAACGCTTTATCCGGGATTATGCGGTCACGCAGTGGCCGCTGGACTGTTTTGCCCTGATCCGGCGTATCCAGGATTCGGGGAAGATCGACCTGCAGATGATCACCCACTCCGGGTTTACGGACGCCTTTGACGCCTCCGCCGAATACCTGCCGGACGCGGACTGCTACCTGATCGTCGCCCGGCCCCAGCCGGAGGACTGGAAACTGCGCAGCGCTTCCCGGCGCTGCAATTTCACCCTCGCCCACGAACTGGGGCATATCTTCCTGGACCACCTGCTGGTACCGGACGAGCTGAAGTCGCCGGAAGCCCGCCTGAAGGAGGACCGGGAGGCGGACGAGTTCGCTTCCCGCCTGCTGATGCCCGAATCGCTCATCCTGCGCGGCCGCTTTTCTTCCCGGGCGGATATGGCCGCCGCCTTCCTGGTGTCGGAACAGGCCTGCTTCCACCGGCTGAACAACCTCCGCCGGCTGGACCTGCTCTCCGCTCCCCCGCCCGCCTGTCCCCGCTGCCACAGCCGGCTTTTGTCCCCCTGGGCCCGGTTCTGCCGCCACTGCGGCGCTTTCCTCCGCCCGGGGGAGGATCCCGCCCTGCCCGTTGAAGACGGCCTGCCGGAGATCCGCCTGCCGGTTCCCCTGGTGTGTCCGCTGTGCGGATCCAATGAGCCGGCATCCTTCGGCAACGAATGCCCGGCCTGCCTGCGCCCGCGGGATAATCCATGCCTGGCGGAATACGACCAGCCCCGGCATCCGAACCTCCCCTCCGCCCTGTTCTGCGAGGTCTGCGGCGCCCCGACCCTGTACGCTTCCGAAAGGGTAAGATAGAGGGAGCACCGGTCGGATAAAGTGGAACAGCCTTTCATCAATTGCTATTATGAAACAGTAAACAACGGGAAATACTTCTTATTCTGCTTCATGATAGAACCGCTTGACTGGAATTCTTCCTGTGAAGAAACTTACGATGAAATTGTCAAGTTTTCAATGCTCAATAGAACTGGAGATAGACAATAAAACAACCAGAGGTTTGATGAGGTGATCATATGTACGGAGCGATCCTCGGGGACATGATCGGTTCCCCGTATGAGTTTGACAAGAGCGCGAAGAGCAAGGACTTTCCGCTGTTTATTCCCGCGTCCCGGTATACGGATGACAGCGTGATGACCATTGCCGTGGCGGAAGCGCTGCTGGATACCCTGGGAGAAAGCCGGGCGGCCCTGCGGAACGCGGTCATCATCTCCATGCAGAAATGGGGCCGGGAGTATCCGGACGCCGGGTTCGGCGGCAGGTTCTACGACTGGCTGTTTATGTCCCATCCCCGGCCGTACAACAGCTGGGGAAACGGATCCGCCATGCGGGTTTCCGCGGCGGGATGGCTGTTTCCCACCATGGAGGAGACGCGGCAGGCCGCGTCGGATACTGCGTTTGTAACGCACAGTCATCCGGAAGGGCTGAAAGGCGCGGAAGCGACAGCGGCAGTGATCTGGGCAGCCCGGAACGGATGGGATAAGGCACAGATCCGGGAGTATGTGGAAACGGAATTCTATAAACTGAGAAAGACATGCGACGAGATCCGGCCCGCGTACAGGTTCGACGTCAGCTGCCAGGGTACCGTGCCGCAGGCGATTACGGCGTTCCTGGAGGGAAACAGCTTTGAGGATGTCATCCGGACGGCGGTTTCCCTCGGCGGGGACTGCGATACCCTGACCTGTATCGCCGGCGGAATGGCCGAGGCGTTCTACGGGGTGCCGGATGAGCTGAAAACAGAGTGCCGGAAACGGCTGGAACCGGATATGCTGACGGTTGTGGACCGGTTCTATGATCATCTGAAGCAGAGTTGACCGGTGGAAAAAGCAAGCCCGGGCGGATCGGAATTGCCGCCCGGGCTTGCTTCGTAGTGCATAGTTTTGACTGGTTAGTCCTTCAGGCATCCAATCGGCACTACATAAACACCGTCCGGACGCACATATCCGTACTTTGTGCCGGTAATCACCATCTTCAGATCCGGCAGGCGCAGCGGAACCTGTGACTCGTTTTTATTGTTTTCAATGATCAATCTTTCAATTTCCAGAAGGTGGCGCGCTCCTACGTCAATCTCGCTCTGCCCCAGTTTTATCTCAATCAGTGCATAACGTCCGTCTTCCAGATGCAGAACAGCGTCGGCTTCCAGGTTTAACCGGTCATGATAATATGAAATGACCCCGTTGTTTGCGGATGAATATACTTTTAAGTCACGAATGCATAATGATTCAAACAGAAAACCAAGTGTTTTATAATCACGTGAAAAATATTCGGGAGATACATTCAGGGCCGCAGCTGCAATCGAAGGATCGATAAAGTTGCGCTTATTATTTGATCTTATTGAGGTTTTTGAACGAATAGAAGGACGCCATGCCCCAATATCTTCTATGATCATGAGCTTCTCAAAACCAGAAACATAATCATAGTAGGTCGGCTTTGACATTTCAAAGTTGGCTGTCACATCAGCCAGTATCGTTTTGGTTTCAGACAGCGTGCACAAATTACGCGCATAGGATCTCAGTATCGTTCTCGCCCATAGTGGATTTCTTTTTGTATTATCTATTTTTGATATGTCCACATCGCACGTTTGACTGAACAAATCACGGGCAATTGCCAGCTTTGCAGCCTCTGTCCTGCCCTTAAGGCTTGCCGGCCACCCGCCCCGGCATATCGCAAACTTTATTTCGTCAATGGTAAGGTCTGACTCGCATGTTTCAAATGCTTCGGGTGAATCAAACAAAGCACGTAAAGATACCCGACCGTTTGATTCGCCGCTTTCATAAAGACTCATCGGATACATTTTCATTTTTGAAATCCGAAGCGTTCCTGTATGCGGAGTTTCTACATCCCTGGAACTGGAGCCGGTCAATATATATAGTCCGACATCCCCTGTATCATCAATATCTTTCCTGATCGCACCCCATATCTTTGGTGCGTCCTGCCATTCGTCAAACAGTCTGGGTTTTGCTCCTTTCAGAAGATCGGAAGGATGCGTATTCGCAATAAGAAGATAGTTTTCCCGCTCATCCTCATTCTGAAATTCGACAACGCTCTTTGCCTTCTGTTTCGCAGTTGTTGTTTTACCACAACCCTTCGGGCCGGTAATAAGCGCACCCCCAAAAGCATCCAGTTTCAGCGACAATTGTTCGTCAGCAATTCTTTTGAGATAACGCATTAATTCAAGCCCCCTTTATCCTTTATCTGTCATATGGATTATAACGGATAATTGACAGATTTGCAATATTTTACTTTACACTTTTGGTGTGTTTTACTTTACACTTTTGGCGTGTTTCACTTTACACTTTTGGTCTATTTTGTTTTACACATTTGGTGTGTTTTGTTTTTACAGATAGCTGTCAAGAAAAGTGGGCCGATTGAATTTCGGAACGCCGGTTTGCAAGTATAAGTTCCAGTGAGTACTTTTTCGCAAGTTTAACTTCCGGAGGCGACCTTAAAAAGCGGAAGTAAATCATACGAGAAATGAACTTCGGATTGCAAGCCCGGAAGTAAAACATACAAAGCTATTGGAATCGAGGTTTAACGCGTGTTAAGATGCATCTGATTCAGTTTTCCGGATGCATTTTGCGTATAGCAAACAGAGGTCATCGTTCGCGTTGGTTTTTCATAAGAGGAACTTTCACCCCTGTCAGAACCCCTATGCGGTTGGAGGCGGCACCGTGCTGTCAGCTTACTTCACCAGGGAAAAGAAGGCTCTACTCCAAAGTTAGTGGAAATCCGATAATCATGGTAACCTATAAGTTTATTCCCCCACGCAAAATAAGATCCTAACCTTCCTGAAGGAAATCGGTGTATTCGCTGCTGGAACGAAAAGATTCGTTACTCCGGTCCACATTCTTATACTCAGGCGGCAGGTTCGAACGCGAATACGACATAGTCCGCTTCGTCGTCCGGCCGCAGGATAATGAAGTCATATCCGTCCGGCAGATGCAATTCTTCTCCTAAGGTAAACGTTTCAAAATAATTCTGCACGATTCTTTCATCCAATGTATCCCTGTACCTGTAGGCAATCATCATCTTCAGCGTATACATCGTCAGGTACGCGGCGTTCGTTCCCGCGCTGTCGTCCATGCAGAGATACCATCTGAAAGCCTCATTATCCGGGGATACATCTTCCGGGTTTGTAAACGGAAAAGTGATTTGAATGTTCCAGTCTTTAGACGCATAGTAAAATGCCTCGTCGTCAGCATCGTATTCCGTCAGGGCGAACTCTTCCACCAGGCGGTCCGCCTCCTCGTCACCGATGGTTTCGCGCATGAGATCCGCTGAAATCTTAAACTGGGCATCGAACATGCTCATAAACGTCCGCGGAATCAAAAAGTTTTCCTGATCCGCGGATGCAGCATCAATCTCATCAGCGTTTCCCGCCAGCGCGAACGCAAGCAGCAGGGAGAGTGCCAGGAACAGGGCTGTCAGTTTCTTTAACATGCAAATTCGTCCTTTCTGTTTTCTCTGAGTATCATCTGACTTTCCCAGGGACTGGTCCTTTGGGTATCTTTCCTGTACAGGATTGTAACTTTTATCCGGGTCTTTTCTGTTCGCATTATATCAGAATCAAAAAGGATATTCAATGAAAACACCCGTTCGGTTTTTTTGAAGTATATTACCAGTGTGGTTTTCCGACAGGGCTTCGTAATTATGGGGTTTGTTAAAAGACGGGTGTTCGTTGAAAAACCGGCCTGTTTCCGGTATACTTGCCTTGATTCTTTGTTGTTTGGAGGTCTGTATGCCTGTATATATCAGTGGGGATCAGCGGACGGCGTATTTAAGCGGGGGATGTGTGAGCTATGTGCTGCACCGGGATGAGGCCGGAAGGCTCCTGAACCTGCACTGGGGGGAAAGGGTGCCGGACGGGTCGCTTGCGTGGAATCCGGACGATTACCGGACATGGGTCAGCTTCGACCTGCCGGTGTCGCTGCTGCCGCTGGAACTGCCCTGCTGCGGGGACGGATGGTACGGGCTGCCGGCCGTCGGGGCGGTGAACGGGAACGGGGACGACGTGACGGACCTGCGGGTCAGGTCCTGGTCTGTTTCCGCCGGGAAGCCTTCCCTGCCGGGGCTGCCTTCCGTGTATGTGGAAGACGACGGTGAGGCGGATACGCTTTCCGTGCTGCTGGAGGACGCGGTCACCGGCCTGCGGGTCACGGCGCAGTATACCGTGTTTTCTTCGTCCGGGGCGGTCTGCCGGAGTGTTGTTCTGGAGAATTGCGGTTCTCAGGCGCTGCGGGTGACTTCCCTTTTGTCCGCCTCCGTTCCGCTGTGGGACGGCGGGCTGGACGTGGTGCACCTGAAGGGGGCCTGGGCGCGGGAGCGCGTGGTCGTGCGGACGCCCGCCGGCGAGGGCGAATACCGGATTTCCTCCGCGCGCGGGGCGTCCGGACATGAGCATAATCCCTTTATGGCGCTGTGCGACCGGAAAGCGGACGAGTTATCCGGGCGCGTTTGGGGCGCCAGTTTCGTGTACAGCGGAAGCTTCCTGGCTTCCTGCCGGACGGATAACGCGGGGCATTCCCGCCTGTCCGTCGGGATGAACCCGGAGGTGTTTGAATGGCGGCTGGAAAGCGGTGAATCGCTTCAGAGCCCGGAGACGGTGCTGGTGTTCTCCCCGGACGGGCTGAACGGGATGTCGCAGGTTTACCACCGGCTGTACCGGACCCGGCTGGCGCGCGGCAGCTGGCGGGACCGTTCCCGTCCGGTGCTCATCAACAACTGGGAAGGCACGTATTTTGACTTCAATGAGGAACGCCTGGTTTCCATCGCGGAAAAAGCGCGGGAAATCGGGGTGGAACTGTTCGTACTGGACGACGGATGGTTCGGAAAGCGGAACTCGGATAACTGTTCCCTGGGCGACTGGGTGGTGAACCCGGAAAAACTGCCCTCCGGGCTTTCCGGGCTGTCGGAGAAGATCCACGGCCTGGGCCTGAAGTTTGGACTTTGGTTTGAACCGGAGATGGTTTCCCCGGACAGCGACCTGTACCGGGCGCACCCGGACTGGTGCCTGCACGCGGAGGGGCGGGCCCGGACCGAGGCGCGGAACCAGCTGATCCTGGATGTGTCCAGGCGGGAGGTGCAGGACTATATCATCTCCGCGGTATCCGCGGTGCTTTCCTCCGCCCGGATTGAATATGTCAAATGGGATATGAACCGGAACATGACGGAGGCGTTCTCCGCCGCGCTGCCGGCGGAAAAGAAAAAGGAAACGCAGCACCGGTATATGCTGGGCCTGTACCGGGTGCTGGAAGAAGTCACTTCCGCGTTCCCGGACGTGCTGTTCGAGTCCTGCTCCGGCGGCGGCGGGCGCTTTGATCCCGGAATGCTGCATTATATGCCACAGACCTGGACCAGCGACGATACGGACGCCGTGGAGCGGCTGAAGCTGCAGTACGGAACTTCCGTAGTCTATCCCGCGTCCGCCATGGGCGCGCATGTCAGCGCCGTGCCAAACCACCAGACGGGGCGGAGCGTCTCCCTGCGGATGCGGGGCGAGGTCGCGCTCTCCGGGAACTTCGGGTTCGAGCTGGATATGGCCGCTTTGTCGGAAGAAGAACTGAAGGAAGCGGCGGACCTGGTCCGCCGGGTGAAGGAGATCCGGGACCTGACCAGGACCGGGACCTTCTGGCGGCTCCTGTCCCCCTTTGAGGGGCCGTATACCGCGTGGGAATTCGTATCGGAAGACCGGAAGGAAGCGCTGCTTTGCGTGTACCGGACGCTGTCCGTGCCGAATATGCCGCCGCTGCGCGTCCGCCTGCGGGGACTGGACGGCGGGGCTGTATACCGCATCGTGGAGGATTCCGCGGCGGAAGGCAGCGGCATGGAAAACGGCGCCGGTCTGAGCGGCGCCGCGATGATGAACCATGGGCTGACGATGTTCCTGCGGGGGGATTTCTCCAGCCGGGTGATCCGGCTGAAGGCGGATTGATCCGCTGGTTTTGCTTTGCCTGTGTTTGTTGCTTCGGGCGGTTACCGGGTGATCTCGTTGAGGTCGTAGGGCGTGGTCTGGTAGACCATGTAGTTCAGCCAGTTGGCGTAGAGCAGGTTCGCGTGGCTGCGCCAGGTGACCATGGGTTCTTTGGTGTCGTCGTCATTGGGGTAATAGTTCTTCGGGATCTCGATGGGAAGGCCGGCGTTCTTGTCCCTGAGGTATTCCTTTTCGAGGGTCCGCGGATCGTATTCGCTGTGCCCGGTGATAAAGATCTGGCGGCCGTTGTCCGTGGCGGCGGCGTAGACGCCCGCCTCCTCCGAGGCGGCCAGGATTTTCAGCTGGGGACAGTTTTCGATGTCCTCCCGGCGGACGGTGGTGTGGCGGCTGTGGGGCACCATGAAGACGTCGTCGAAGCCGCGCAGGAGGATGAAGTTTTTGCGCTCCGCGCGGTGCGGGAAGACGCCGAAGAGCTTCTTTTCCAGCGGGATCTTCGGGATGCCGAAATGGTAGTACAGGGCCGCCTGGGCGCCCCAGCAGATATGGAAGGTGGAATGGACGTGCTCCTTGCTCCATTCCATGATTTCGCACAGTTCGTCCCAGTATTCCACTTCCTCAAAGGGAAGGTGCTCCACCGGCGCGCCGGTGATGATCATACCGTCGAACTTCTGGTCCTTCACCTCGGAAAAGGTCTTGTAGAAGGTGGTCAGGTGTTCCGCGGACGTGTTCTTCGACACGTGGGACTCCATTTTGATCAGTTCAGTTTCCACCTGCAGGGACGTGTTGCCCAGGAGGCGCAGCAGCTGCGTTTCCGTATCGATCTTCGTGGGCATCAGGTTGACGATCGCGATCCGGAGCGGACGGATGTCCTGGGTGATCGCGCGGGTCTCCGTCATCACGAAAATGTTTTCCTCGGTCAGCGTCCGGAATGCCGGCAGCTCGTTCGGAATCTTGATCGGCAAATCGCATCATTCCCTTCGGGTGTGTTGTTTCGGGATTAGGGGTATTATAGCAGAATTCCGCGGTGATTCAACCATATGGCAGGATTCGGGTACGGAAAAAAACAGACGGAATAAACCAGTGCCCGGGCTTTTGCCCGGGCACCGCGTGGTTCCTGGTCTTGATTGTTTTGCTTTGGATTAATACATGCCGCCCATTCCGCCGCCGGCCGGAGCCGCGGGTTCGGGTTCGGGGATGTCCGCCACCAGGGATTCGGTGGTCAGGATCATCGCGGCGATGGAAGCCGCGTTCTGCAGGGCGCTGCGGGTGACCTTGGTCGGGTCGATGATGCCGCGCTCCACCATGTCGACGTACTCACCCTTCAGGGCGTCGTAGCCGTAGCCGGGCTTCTTCGCGTTCTTGATGTGGTCGACGATCACGCTGCCGTCGATGCCCGCGTTCAGGGCGATCTGGCGGATGGGCTCCTCCAGGGCGCGCAGGACGATCTGGACACCGGTCTTCGCGTCGCCGGCGTAATTGTCGAGCAGGCCCGCGACCTTCGGGATCACGTTCAGCAGGGCGATGCCGCCGCCGGGCACGATGCCTTCCTCAGCCGCCGCGCGGGTGGCGCTCAGGGCGTCCTCGATGCGCATCTTGCGTTCCTTCATCTCGATTTCCGTCGCAGCGCCGACCTTGATCACCGCCACGCCGCCGGCCAGCTTGGCCAGCCGCTCCTGCAGCTTTTCACGGTCGTAGTCGCTGGTGGTCTCGGCGATCTGCGCGCGGATCTGGGCCACGCGGGCGTCAATGGCCTTCTTGTCGCCGGCGCCGCCGACGATGGTGGTGTTCTCCTTGTTCACCTTCACCTGGCGGGCGGTACCCAGCATGTCAGGAGTCGCTTCCTTGAGCTCCATGCCGGTCTCGGAGGAGATCACGGTGCCGCCGGTCAGAATGGCGATATCCTGCAGCATTTCCTTGCGGCGGTCGCCGAATCCGGGCGCCTTGACAGCGACGCAGGTAAAGGTTCCGCGCAGCTTGTTCACAACCAGGGTGCTCAGGGCTTCGCCTTCCACATCCTCGGCAATGATCAGAAGCTTCTTGCCGGTCTGCACAACCTGCTCCAGCAGGGGGAGGATCTCCTGGATGTTGCTGATCTTCTTGTCGGTGATCAGAACCAGCGGATCATCCAGCACGGCTTCCATCTTTTCGG
>JAILIE010000033.1 GCA_024695415.1 Clostridiales bacterium
GCCGCCCAGCTTCAGGATCCCATCCGGGGCCGCCAGGTCCGCGATAGGCCCGAAGACGACCACCTGCAGCACGCCGAGGCCGGTAAGGAAATTGTAGGCCGCCATGAAGAAGGGGATCTGCAGCAGCAGGGAAAGGGAACCCCGGAGCACATAATACGGCTTGTAGTGGTTCTGCCGGTAATAGGTCTGCAGCATCATGAAACGCTCGTCCCCGGTGAAGACTTCCCGGATCTGGTCGATCCGGGGTTTCAGGCGCTTCGAGATCTCCTGCTCCTCCCGCTGCATGGCGTCCGCCTTTTTATACAGCGGGAGCACCAGCAGGTTGATGGCCAGGCTCAGCACAACAATCGACAGGACCGGGCTCTTCGTCATCTGCATGGACAGGGCGAAGATCACATCAAACAGCAGTTCGATGGGGCCCAGGATCAGCTTGTGCAGCATCTCAAACACAGTCATGACTGAACCGCCGCTTTCTCCAGGAGATAATCCACGGTGAGGGAGGCGGATTCCCCGATATGCGCCCAGGCTTCCTCCCGGGCCTTCCGGATGCCTGCCTTCAGTTCCGGAGAATTCAGGCAGATATCAATGAGTTCCCCGATACGGTCCGCGTTTTCCTCCGTCAGCTGGATCCCGATATCCTTCAGCACTTCAAATCTCCACATGGGTGTTTCAATCCATGAAGCGTCATACGGTTCCCGGTCAAAGGATATATCCGCATAAATCACAGGCTTTTCAAACACAAAAGCATAATCTATGATCACTCCCGAAAAATCCGAAATCAGAAGATCCGCCCGCTTCAGGGACTCATAGTTATCGTCATTCCGATCCCATTCCAGACGATCGCTTTCAGGATATTCCTTCATCAGCCGTTCAATCAGATCCTTTTCGGAAGTATAGGATTGCGGATGCGGCCGCACAATAATGTGAACATCTGTCTGCAGCAGTGCGTCGATCAGCTTTCCCTGATACCGGTTCAGAAGGGAGCTTGCTCCCCAGGAGGAAGCCAGCAGTACAGTTTTTGTTCCGGCACCTTCGGCCTGATCCGCGGTTTTGCCCGCTTCTTCCTCTTCTTTCCTCTTCAGCATTTCGTCCATATACGGCATGCCGACAACCGTCAGCTCTTTCTCCGGAAGATTCCTTTCCTCCTCCAGTTTCCGTACGGTTTCCTTCTGAAAGCTTCCGACCAGAAGAACCGCGTCATAATAATCCAGCCCGAACATCCGGTATGCTGTCAGATCATAAATCCCATGCGGGATATGCACATACCATTTTACATCCCTTGACCGCTTCCACTGATAGACATCCAGGCCGGGCGTACTGGAAAGCACCACGTCCGCGCAGATCATATTCATCCTGGCGTAGGCGCGGTTTCCTTTGCCGGCAAATTCGGTGCGGACGTACCGGTAGCCGGCCTCCAGCGCAGGATCGTCCTCCGAAGCAGTCAGGTACAGTGCCTTCTGCTGCCGCTTTTCCAGCTCGTCGCAGATGGGCCGGAAAAGGTTCCAGTACCGTTTGCTGTCGGTGAAGATCACGATGCTGTTCCGGTTTTCCGCTGCTGCTTCCTTTGCCGCTTTTCCGCCGGAAAAAGCGAACTTCGCCTTCATCAGCACGTTCCGGAAGGCATAGACCAGCGCGCCGAGCACGCCGATGAGGATCGTGAACAGCATGCTGCCCGTGCCGGGATCGATGTAGAGATTCATTCGGGAACCACACTCCAGTTCTCAGGTTTTGTCCGGTCATGGTTTTTCAGGACCAGGAATCCTTCATCCGTGCCGCGGAAAAACGAATTCCCGGCGGCGTCAAACGCATTGCTGATATTGGTGTTGCAGACAACCTGCTCCAGTTGCTGTTTGTCCGCATCCGTCACGGGAACGCCTGTGGCGGGATTCACCGGATGGTCAATCAGTCCGCTGAAAGCCAGCGTCGGCGTGTCTGCGTTGGTCATGAACTCCCGGCTGAAGGCAAAGGGTTCCCGGCTGTCGAAATCCTTGACCAGCAGCAGCGGCCAGAAAGCGGTGATATCCTGAGGCATTTCCTCCGACGTGGTGCCCGGGTAATCCAGAGAAACCCCGTGATCCGCCACGAGAATGATCCGGGTGTTGTCATAAACGCCTTCGGCCTGCAGGGTATCCAGCCATCTTCCGATCAGGATCATCGCAGCCATGTTGACCTGGTAATGGGACTTCTGTT
>JAILIE010000050.1 GCA_024695415.1 Clostridiales bacterium
GGAAAGACGGCCCTGGCGCAGCCCTTTGGGATAATGGTTCTTGATCACGCCGTCGCTTCCCTTCCCCCATCCCAGGGCAAGGCCGTCGCAGCAGACCACGGTCCATCCTTTTTCGCTTCCGATGACCGTTTCTCCCCCCAGGTAGCGGATTCCTTCCCGCGGGGATATTTCACTACGCTGCGCGCCGCTGCGGAAGGCGTAATCCGCGGCGGCATGGTCCGGGAAGAAGTTCTTTCCCCGGATTTCGCCCAGGTGCAGGCCGGCCCGCAGCACGCGGATTCCCTGGATGTCCGGCAGGAATTCCGTCCGGATCAGCGTACTGCCGAAAAGATGCGTCGCCTCCGGAAGGCAGGGGATTTGTTCCGCCGGGAATTGTTTTTCATTCCTGCCGGCTTTGAGGACCGTCCGGTCCTCCGGAAGAGAGGGCTCGCCCTCTCCCTCCTTCCGCAAAAGCGCGATAAACTGTCCCTCGCCGCGGATCCGGTGCGGATAACAGGTATAATATCCTTCCGGCGCATCGATACCCGGAAGAGAGAAGGGCTCTGTATGCCAATTCGGCCATTGCTGCAGGAACCAGCGGACGTTCTCCTCGTTCTCCGCCGGGTTGTAGGTGCAGGTGGAATAAACCAGCCGTCCCCCGGGCCGGACCATCGCCTGCGCGGCGGCCATGATATCCCGCTGCCGCTCGGCGCACCCGGCCGCCTTGTCCGCGCTCCATTCCGTGATGGTTTCCGGATCGCGCCGGAACATCCCCTCCCCGGAGCACGGAACGTCCGCGAGCACCGCGTCGAATCCTTCGGGCCATCTGGATGCCAGTGCGTCCGGCCAGGCGGAAACCACCAGGGCATTCCGGATCCCCATCCGCTCGATATTGCCGCTCAGGACGGCGGCGCGTTTCGGGACCGGTTCGTTGCAGACCAGAAGCCCCCGCTGCGCCATCATCACGCCGGCCTGCGTCGCCTTTCCGCCGGGAGCGGAACAAAGGTCGAGGACGGTTTCACCGCCTTTCGGGCTCAATACGGCCATGGGGATCATGGCCGACGGGTCCTGGATATAAAACGCTCCGGCCTCATGCCATATGGTGCTGCCGGCCGTCGAATCCGCCTGGAGGTAATAACCGTTTTCCGCCCACGGAACGGGGTCGTTTCCGCGGAACTGATCCTGGATCCGGCAGGGTTTGAGCGGATTCATCCGGATTCCCCGGACCGGCGGGTTTTCCATGGAACGCAAAAAGGCCGGAAACTCCTCTCCCAGCTGTTTTCGCATCCTGGAGCAGAAAGCTTCCGGCAGGACCGTTCTCATAGATCCTCCATCCATTCGGGAACCATATATCGTTCAATTGCGAGTGTCTTCGTTTTCAGGCGGCATTTTTCCAAAACGTCCCGGGTACCGGCGGTGATCACATGCTGAACCCCCAGCTTTCCCGCGCATTCCAGGATGAGTTCCTCCCCTTTTTCCACCATTTCGGGAGTGGTCCGTCCGGCGAGGTTGGTGTTGTTGATGATCATGTCGATCGCCAGCCGGCCGCGGTTCCGGATCCTTTCCGCGATATCCGTGATATCCTCCACGCTCTGGGTCAGCGGTCGCATGGCGTTAATGACCAGGGCCATGGTCGTTTCGTCCCGGTGCGCAAGGAACGCGGGATAATACCGCCCGAGCGCCGCGGCGCCGGTATCGTCGCCTCCGACATCGAACACCACGCGGTCGGACGGCACCTCAAACACGCTCTGGATCTCCGCCGGCAGCGCGGGAATGTCCACCGTCGTCATGGCGTATGTCGGCATCAGGACCCGTACGCCGGCCTTTTCCAGATCTTCCGCCTTTTCAGCGCTTCGGAAGTACGGATTGACGATATCCAGGTCCACCAGCGTCGTCCGCATCCCGGCGGAAAAACCCATGGCCAGGTTCAGCGCGATTTCAGTCTTGCCGCTGCCGTAATTCCCGGTCAGGACGACGTATCGGTTATCTGTCAGCAAATCCTTCATTCTGTATCTGATTCTTGATCCTTCCATTTTCTTGGATATACCGGGGGATGATAGGCTTCATTCTTGTCGATGACCGGTCGGGGCGGAGAATAGAGTGCCTGACCCTCATCCGGATCCCCGAGGAGCCCGGACACGCGGATCCTGCGGCGCCTGGGCCGCCTCACCTGCTCCATATGGCGCTGGGTATTGCTGACTTCCTCCGTTTCAGCCGGTTCCGCCGGTGCGGCGGGGACGGGCCTCCGGTACGGACTGTCTTCCGGTATATACCGCGGAGCCGGGGCTTCCCATCCGGTATCATCGACCGGTTCCGGGGCGTTTTCCGGTTCGTTTCGGTAATTCCTGTAATCCGCCTTCGGAGTTTCCGCCCGGTTCGCCGCGAACAGCGGGCCGGCGGCCGGTTCGGTTCCCGCCGGATCCGGATAGGTTCCGGGCTGTTCCCGGGGCAGTGTCGCGCCGGATCCGACCGCGCGGAATTCCTTCCTGTGAAAAAAACTCCACCATACCCGGAAGGGTTCCCACCGGGCCAGGTAAACGCACAGGTCGGCAATCAGGCCGACGGCGCAAAGCACCGCGGCCAGGACAATCCAGTGCTCGCCGATCCAGCGGAGCAGGGATCCTTTTTCATTTGTCAGGGCATACCAGATCATGGCGGCCAGTGTCTGAAGCCAGCCAAGCAGTACGCTGAATACGGTATTTGCGAATCCACCCATGGCGGAACTCCTTTACGGGTTGTCTTCCCGGGGGCTGACCTCCACCGTCACGGTAATCGTTTCATTGGAAAGGATCGCGTCATCCGAAGGTTTCTGGACCTTCAGCTGGTAAACGCCGGTTTCGGTGATCCCGGACACGTTCACGGTCCGTTCCATCGGAAGATCCGAGAGCTGCTCCAGCACTTCGCCGCGGGCGGCGATGGAGATCGTCTCGGGGCTTACGCGGACATCGGTGATCTCATAACCCTCGGCGACGGAGCCGGAGATCTGGATATTGTCTTTCACGTAATAGGCGCGCTTCGGCAGGATGTTGATTTCAATGTTGACGATCTCCGTTTCCTTGGAATCGGCGGAAACCGTCAGCAGCGGGTTTACAACCTCCTCGCCGGAACGGTTGTAGAGGCGGATGTCCGCGCTCGTCCACTGGGAACCTTCGGTCCATTCCAGCGCGTCCGTATCCACGATGACCTTGGCACGGGAGATGGTCTGCACCAGGGTCCGCGGACCGCTGATGGCGATGACGATCAGTTCGGAATCCAGCGTGGTCGAACTGATATACCAGCCCTCCGGCGCGTCCCCGTTGATGGATACGGTCACAGGGATCCGGGGCCTTTCGAGGTATTCCTCCACTTCCACGGTGATGGAAGAGGGCGCAATTCCCGTCACCCGCCCGTAGGTGGAGGAAGTGGAGCTGAGGATCTTCACTTCCTGTTCCCCGGGCCCGGTAATCTTGCTCAGGTCCAGGCGGATATTGTACGCGGACGCTTCCGCCGCGTCATACTGCAGCTGCGGAACCGCCGCGGTCACGTTGACGCTGTTCAGCTTTTCATCCAGGTCGCTGGTCACGATATATCCGCTCCGCCGCAGGGTGTCGGCGCCTGATACGGTCACGCTGACATTCTGGAACGTTTTGTCCCGGGTCAGTTTTTCGTCCTGGGAAATCAGGCCGGCCCAGAGGATCAGGGAAATCAGGACGGCAAGCAGCTTGACCCATCCGTTGTGAAGGAACAGATGCTTCAGGCCCCGGTACAGCGTCTTCATGATCCTGCCGAAGCGGCCGGTTGTCTTGTTTTCGCTCATGTTTCAGACTCCTTTCTCTCCGACCTGAACAGATTCAGGAGAGAGGAAAGGCCGGATTTCGGCGCGGAATACAGCTCATGCAGGAGATTCTGCAGCGCGCTGACGGTCAGCGGCCGGGTCAGGGCTCCGTCCCGGGCCATGCTGACGATACCGGTTTCCTCGGATACCACCAGGACCAGCGCGTCGGTGTTTTCGCTGATACCGACCGCGGCGCGGTGCCTGGTTCCGAGCTCCCGGCTGACGCCGCTCGCCTCGGCCAGCGGCAGGATGCACGCGGCGGCGATCACCTGGTCGTCCCGGATGACAACGGCTCCGTCGTGCAGGGGGGTGTTGGGCTCAAAAATGTTTTCCAGAAGGGGCGCGGAAATCGCGGCGTTCAGGCGTGTCCCGGTTTCGATCACGTCCTCCAGCCCGGTCATCCGCTCAAATACGATCAGCGCGCCGACGCGCCGCTTGCTCAGGTCCACAATGGTCTGGACGATCTCGGAAATCATATATTCGCGCTCGTCGTCCATGCCGCGCCGGGAACTCTTGGTCACCAGGCGGCTCCGGCCCATTTTTTCCAGCGCCTTGCGCAGCTCCGGCTGGAAAAGGATCACCAGGACGATGGCGCCGTTCTGCAGCACCGTCATCAGCAGCCAGTTCAGGCTGACAAAGCCGAGCAGGTTGCTTAGCAGGGCAATCACAAACAGCAGGAAAAGGCCCTTCAGCAGGGCGCTTCCGCGGGTATGCCTTGTCAGCAGTATAAGCTCATAGATAATGACCGCGACGATCAGGATATCGATCAGGTCCGTGAACCCGAGGCGATGGGTCAGGTTCCATATCATGTTCCGGATGAAGCCCATGATATCGTACATTCTCCCGCCGCCTTTCCTGAATCATATCATGAACCGGAAGCAATCCCTTCGGAATGCTTCCGTTCATGCTTCGTTTGCATTCCCCTTCATTATACACAATCCGGGGAAGATTGAAAAGAGAGTTTTTACAGGAATTTCACAATTTTGAAACAATTCAGATATCTGTCTGCGTCGCGCTTCCGGTCTCGTTGATGAAGGTTTTCATCATGTAGCCGTACTCGTTCCCGATGTGGATGAAATACCATTCGGTTCCGCGCGTGATGATGACCAGGGGCGTTCCCACCTTGTAGGAAGCCAGCACTTTGTACTGTTTCCCGGGGCCGGTGCGCAGATTGACGCTCTTTCCGTTCCCGCTGATGACATACGCGCCGCTGACCACCGGAATGATGGGTGAAGGACCGGACGGTTTAGTCGTGGTCAGGAATTCCGTCATCATATAGCCGTAGCGTGTTCCGACTCGGATATAGCTCCACTGGGTGCCCGGGTATACCATCCGGGCGGCGGTTCCAACTCCGTAGAAGCCGATGGAGGAATAGGATTTGGACGGGCCGGACCGGAGATTGACGCCCTTGCCGTTGGCGCTGGTCACCCATACGTCATACTCGCTTCCCGAGGGCGGGGTGGTCGGCGCCGGATCGGTTCCGGGCTTCACATTGGTCAGGTAGCGGCTCATCATATAGCCGGTGTAGGTGCCGATCGAGATCTTGCTCCAGTTGGTTCCGGAGGTGATGACCGTGCACTCGGTCCCGGGGGAATAGGTCGCCAGGATCGTATAGCCGGTGCCGGGGCCGGTACGCAGGCGTACGTTCAGCCCGTTCGCGCTGGTCACCCAGGCGGTGGTACCGGAGGACGGCGTGGTGCCGCTGATTTTCAGGTAGCTTCCGAGCATATAGCCGGTCAGCCCGTCCGGGGTTTTCACGGCGTACCAGGAACCGGTCTGCCCGGTGATCGTGACCTTGGTCCCGGTCGGATAACTGGATTTGATGGCGCCGCTGAAGGACGGGCTGCTCCGCAGGATCAGCCATCCGCCGAAAACCGTTCCGGTCTGTTCCGCCAGGGCCGCGGCCGGCAGGATGGACATCAGGGCCAGGATGGCAGCAATCAGGATTCCGGCTGCTTTCTTCCGGGTGTTCTTCATATTTCTCATCGTTTCAGCTTCCTTTCCGTATTGCCTTATCCGACCTCGTTCTGGTCCGAGGAGACCGAATGAATCATATATTCGATATAGGAGGTAATGGAATCCTTCATTTCATCGCTGCAGGTGATCCGGATCCGGAAAAGCCAGTCCCCTTCCAGGACATAGAGGTTCACGGAGTACTGCCCGTTCTTCTCCTCGTCGCAGCGGACGCAGCTGGGGTTCTCATATTCACGGATTTCCCCGTCCGGGTGCTCCAGCAGCACCGCGCCCTTCATCGTCTCGATGCTCAGCCCGCCGCTGTCCGGCGTGGACGTGATCTGCATTTCCGCCTTCCCGTCCCCGGTGCGCGCGGTGGATCCGCTTTCCTCGTCGTCGAAGCAGAACATGGATGGATATACCATATGCAGACCGGTATCGGGATCCAGGTATTCGCAGAGAGCCGCCTCTGTCAGCGCGTCCGTGAGCGTTTCCAGGTCCATGCCTTCCATATCGTCCATCGAAGCCGTTTCCAGCATCTCCCGGATTTCCTCAAATCCCTCTTCCTCGGCTTTCGGCTCTTCCGGCGCCTCTTCTCCCGCGCAGGAAACAAGCGGGAGCATGCCGATCATGAAGGACAGCGCAATCAGGAATAATCGTTTTTTCACCTTTTCATCATCTCCGTTTCAGGTTGAGTCCCGAACAGCCCCTCAGCGGCTGTTCACTCATCAGACGATTCAGGAAGCGGTTTTATTCCCGAAAACGGAAAAAGCTTTTGAAACGACAAAACCCCTTCCGCTGAAGGAAGGGAGTTTATATCGACGCGATATTCCGCATCAGACGGCGGCAGCCTTGTTCAGCTGCTTGGCCAGACGGGCCTTTTTCCGATTGGCGGCATTCTTATGAATCACGCCCTTGGACGCGGCCTTATCGATCACAGCGGAAGTAGCGGACAACTGCTCATTGGCTTTGGTCGGATCCGCCGCCACAGCGGCGTCGAACTTGCGGATGGAGGAACGCATACCGCTCTTCACAATACGGTTACGCAGGTTCTTTTTCTCGCTGACCTTCACGCGCTTCTTCGCGGACTGAATGTTCGGCAACTCGGTTCACCTCCCCTTCGGATGCTAAAAAACCATCGCTTGGTATATTAACATGCGCAAAAAGAAAATGCAAGAAAAAAATGAAAGATTTGTACAATTCTCCTCTTCCCTGCGGGCATCGTTTCGTTTATAATGGATTCAGCGACAGCAGGAGGAAAAATACTTGTCAAAAAAGCGGATCGGTATATTCGGCGGCACTTTTGATCCGGTACATACCGGACATCAGATAATCGCGTTCTGTGCCCTGGATTCGGGAAACCTGGACCGCCTGTATGTGATCCCGACCGGCTGTCCGCCCTACAAGACCGTCTACGCTTCCGGGGAGGACCGCTGGCGGATGGTTTCCGCCGCGTTTTCCGGGAACAAACGGATCGTCCCCTCCCGTGTGGAGATCGACCGGGACGGCCCGACGCACGCGATCGACACGGTGAAGGCGCTTCGCCGGGAGCATCCAGATGACGCCCTGTTCTTTATTGTCGGGGAGGACGCGCTGGTCAACATCCCCCGCTGGTACCGCGCGACCGACCTCTTCCCCCTGTGTGCCTTCATGGTCATCAGCCGGGAGGCTTCGGTCCCCTCCGTTTCTTCTGCCGATGCCGTACGGCACCTGACTTCGCTGGGCGCGCGGATCGTCCGCCTTTCCGCTTTCCCCGGGAATATTTCCTCCGGCATGGTCCGTGAAGCTTTTGCCGCAGGCGGAACGCCGGACGGGCTGGACCCCGCCGTACTGGAATACTGCGCCTGCAAGGGGCTTTACGGCGCGGCGCCCCGTTTCCCCCGGGCCGGCGAATGGACCGATGCCCTTTTTGGAGCCCTGAAACCCCACCGTTTCGCCCATTCGCTTTCCGTCGCCCTGACGTCGGTGCGCCTGGCCGTCCGTTACGGGGAGGATCCCGTCCTCGCGGAAGAGGCCGGCCTGCTGCATGACTGCGCGAAGAACCTGCCGCTGGAGGAAATGCAGTCAATTGCCCGGGAAATGTCGCTCACCGACGACCCGGATATGCTTTCCGCCCCGTCGCTGCTTCATTCGGTCGCGGGCGCCGGGGTCGCCCGGGCGCGTTACGGAATGGAGGATCCCCGCGTCCTGGAAGCCATCGCGTACCATAATACCGGTTACCCTGGCATGTCCCGCCTGGCGATGTGCGTCTGCCTGGCGGATTATATCGAACCGCGGCGGGATTCCTTCCCCCAGCTGGAGGCGGTCCGCGCCGAATCGGAACGTTCCCTGGAGAAGGCGCTGCTGATGTCGCTGGAGGTCACGGCGGATTATGTCATCTCCCGGAATCAGTATCTCCACCCCCGCACCCGGGATACCATCCGGTGGCTGAAGACGCTGCCGGCCTGTTCGGAAAATAATTAATCCGCCGGCGGTGCCGGCGGAACGCTGGATCCATATTTCTTTTATCTCTTGAAGGAGGCGTCTCATGCAGGATCAGGAATTGGCAGTCAGGGTAGCCCAGTTATTGTATGACCGGAAAGCGCAGGATATCGCGGTGCTGAAAGTCAGCCATCTGACGGTGCTCTGCGATTATATGATCATCGCTTCCGGCCGGACGGCCAACCAGGTCACCGCGCTGACGGACGCGGTGGATGACCTGCTCGCGGATGAAGGTTTCCGCCTTCGCCGCAGCGAAGGGCGCCAGGAAGGCCGCTGGGCGGTCCTGGATTACGGCCATATGATGGTCCATCTGTTCCACCGGGACGAGCGCAGCTATTACGGGCTGGACCGTCTCTGGAACGACGGAACCAATCTGGTGGACCTGCCGTTCAATCAGTCCGAAGCGGACTGATCCTTTTTCCGAAGTCTTATAATCTCATCAAGTATTCTGTCCGCCAGTTTCCGCTTGGTCTGGATCGGAAGCTCTTCTGTGCCGTCCCTGGTAATCAGGGCGGCAATATTTGTATCGGTATTGAAGCCGGCCCCGGGTAGCGTCACGTCGTTGGCGACAATCATGTCCAGGTTCTTGCTGTCCAGCTTGCGCCGGGCGTTATCGTACAGGTGTTCGGTTTCCGCCGCGAATCCGACCAGTGTCTGGCCGGGTTTGCGGATTTCGCCGACCGCCCGGGCGACGTCCGGATTCTGCACCAGGCTCAGGACCAGGCGGTCCCCGCCTTTTTTCTTGATCTTTTCGCTTTCCCGGATTTCCGGGCGGTAGTCCGCCACGGCGGCCGCCTGGATGATCACATCCTGATCCGGGCATTTTTTCATCATCGTGTCCATAAGGTCCGTCGCGGATTCAACCGGAATGAGCCGAACGCCTTCCGGCAGCGGAACGGATACGCTTCCGTACACAACCGTGACATCCGCGCCGCGGTCCCTCGCGGCCTGCGCGATGGCGAATCCCATCTTTCCGCTGGAGTCGTTCGTCAGGAAGCGGACCGGATCCAGCCGCTCCCGGGTCGCCCCCGCGGTCACCAGGACCCGTTTCCCGGCATAATCCTTCCCGCCGGTCAGGATTCTCCCGATCTCCTCCACAATAGCTTCCGGTTCGCTCATGCGCCCGGCGCCTTCGTCGCCGCAGGCCAGCATGCCGCTGTCCGGCCCGATCATCCGGACGCCGCGCTCCCGGAGGATCCGGATATTCTCCCTGGTCGCCGGCGCGGTCCACATTCCGGTGTTCATCGCCGGCGCGACAAGGATCGGCGCCTTTGTCGCGAGCAGGGTGGTGGAAAGCATATCGTCCGCGATTCCGGCGGCCATTTTGGCCAGGATATTGGCGGTGGCCGGCGCGACCACAAACACTTCCGCCAGTTTCGCGAGCGCGACATGTTCCACATTCCAGTATTCCGGCGCGGCAAAAGTGTCCGTCACCACTGGATTGGCGGACAGCGTCCGGAATGTCAGCGGAGAAACAAACTCCGTGGCGTTCTTTGTCATGATCACGTGGACATGGGCGCCCAGATGACGCAAACGGGAGACAATTTCCGCGCTTTTGTATGCGGCAATGCCTCCCGTTACGCCCAGCACCACTTCCCTGCCGGTAAGATTCATCAGATCTGCTCCTCTTGCTCCGTCGGATTATCGTAGGTCAGCAGTCCGCGGTTGATTTCCTCAACGGCTGTTTTCAGGGGTTTCATCCCTTCCGCGTCAATCATCGGAATGGCGCCGTTTACGATTTCACGGCCGCGCTTGCTGGCTTCCACCACCAGCGTATAGCGGCTTTCCGCGTGATTCAGCAGTTCGAGTACGCTCGGATCGACAATGGACATTCTTTTCTTCCTCCTTATTCTTCAACCACCGGGAAATAGCGGACAGAATTCTGTTTTTCCGCCCGGACGACGGCGGACAGCTGGTCGAACGCCAGGTCCAGGTCGTCGTTGACGATCAGGTACCGGTACCGGCCCATCTGCTCAATCTCTCCGCGGGCATTGTTCAGCCGCCGTTCGATTTCCTGTTCGTTCTCGGTATTCCGTGTGTGCAGGCGGATCTTCAGGTCATGGTAGCTCGGCGGCAGGATAAAGACGCTGACGCAGTCCTTTTCCTTTTCCATGACGGAGCGCGCCCCCTGCGGATCGATATCCAGCAGTACGTTCTGGCCCCGGTTCATCCGTTCATACACTTCACTCTTGAGGGTGCCGTAGCGGTGGCTGTGCACGGTCGCGTGCTCCAGAAACGCATCCCCGGCAAGCAGTGTATCATATTCTTCCTCAGAAATAAAGTGGTAATGAACGTCTTCGATCTCATTTTCGCGCCGGGCGCGCGTGGTCACGCTGACGGAGAACGCGAAGGTAGGATCCAGGTCAAGCAGCCTGGAAACAAGCGTCCCCTTTCCGGCACCGGATGGCCCTGAGATTACAAGCAGCATACCCTTCCTGGTTTCCGTCATGCTTCGTCCTCCTCGGCTTTTCGCTCGTCGATCCGGGCTGCCACGGTTTCGGGCAGCAGCGGAGAAAGAATCACATGGTCTGAATCCATGATCAGAACCGCGCGGGTTTTATGCCCGCATGTCGCGTCGATCACCCGGCCCCCGTCCCGCGCGTCCTGCACCATCCGGCGGATCGGCGCCGCTTCCGGGGATACGATGGAGACCAGGCGGCTGACCGCAGCCATGTTGCCGTATCCGACATTCACCAGCCTCATTTGTTCGCTCACTCCACGTTCTGTATCTGTTCCCTGAGTTTTTCGATTTCGCTCTTCAGGTTGACCACCGCCTGTGCGATTTCGGCGTCGGAGGCCTTGGAGCCGATCGTGTTGGCTTCCCGGTTCATCTCCTGGATCAGGAAATCCATCTTCTTGCCGATCTCCCCCTGAGTTTCCAGGTAAACGCCAAGCTGGCGGATATGGCTGTCCAGACGGGCCAGTTCCTCGTCGATCGCGCACCGGTCGGCCATCAGCGCGACCTCCTGCGCGAGCCGCTGCGGGTCCACCTCCCGAATGTCCAGGGCCTTCAGGCGGTTTTCAAGCTTTGCCTTGTATTCCTCCACGACCAGGGGCGCGCGCCGGAGGATGCTTTCCCGCAGCGCGGAAGCCTCGTCCAGGTGAAGCCGGAGATCCTTCTTCAGGTTTTCCCCTTCCTTTTCGCGCATGCCGGTCAGCTGGTCCAGGGCCGCGTCGGCCGCCGCGTCGCACAGGGCGGTCACCTTGTCCCGGTCCATCTCCCGCTCGGATACCGCGGTGACCCCTTCCATCTGCATCAGGGTGCTGACGGTCAGGTCGTTTTCGGTTCCGGTGCGCTCTCCCAGCGTCCGCGCGATGTCGGCATAGTGCCGGGCCAGGTCAAAGTCCGCCTCCACCTGCATCACGGAAGCCTCGGTGTTTTTCACGGTCACATACACGTCGGCATGTCCGCGGCTGATCCGCCCGGCGATCCGGGAACGGACCGGCTGTTCCAGGAAGGAAAGATTCCGGGGCAGGCGCATGCTGATATCCAGGAAACGATGATTCACCGTCCGGATCTCCACAGAAACCTCCCATCCGTCTGAGCGGACTATGCCGTTTCCGCATCCTGTCATGCTGTGCATGGGTATCGCCTCCCGTCCTTGTTGCGTGATTATATCATCCGCCCCGTGAAAACGCAATTACTCAGTTTTGAAGAAACGTCAGCACCGTTCCCAAAAGTGGACCAAAAAGAACCGTCCCTTCGGTCCACAAAGCGCGGCGCGCCGGCCCATCCCGGACCGGCGCGGCGGTTATTTCCATGTTTCCCAGGTTTCCGGCGCGAACCCGACGGTTACCTGGTTTCCGTTCCGGACGACGGGCGTCCGCATCAGCCAGGGGCATTCCTGGATGGCGGGAATGAGCAGGTCCGCGCTGTTGTAATAGCAAGCCGGGTGCTCCTTGACTTTTTTGTCCTCCCGGTCCAGGAGCCTGTCCATTCCGACCGCCTGGATCATCAGGCGGATCTCCCGCTCCCCCAGTTTATGCTTTTTCAGGTCCAGGCTCTGGTAAGGAATCCTTCTTTCCTTAAAATACCTTTCCGCTTTCTGGACGTCGAAATTCTTTTTGCCGGCATAAATCTGGATATTCATCCCATATCACCCCGTTCAGACCGACCGCAGGTCCTTCCCCTGCAGGATTATCACCAGCGTGTTCCGAGGATCGCTGATCCGGGAAACGATCCTCTCCGTATACCGGTTCACCAGTTCCTCCAGGTTCAGGTTGGTGGAAATCAGGGTGGACAGTCCCCGCGCGTTCCGTTCGCTGACCAGGTTGAACAGCTGTTCCACGGTGATGTTTTTCATCATCGGTTCGCTGCCCAGGTCGTCCAGCATCAGCACCGGGATATCCAGCAGTTCCTCCATGCCCTCCCCGCCCTCAAAATAGCTCTTTCGGGCGATTTCGATAAAGCGGTAGGCGGAGATGACCAGCACCGGGAAATCCCTTTCAATCAGACGTTCCGCGACCGCGCGGAGCAGGAAGGTCTTCCCCGTTCCGGACGGTCCGGTCAGCAGGATGTTTTTCCGCGTGTTTTCGGGATACCGGTCCGCCCACTGTTCGCACTGCTGCCGGGCAAACAGGGCCAGTTCCCGCTGGCTCCGTCCGATTTCGGGAATCATGTCCGCGGGAATCCGCGCGGCGTCAAAGGATTCGAAGGTTTCCCTGCTGCCGTTTCCCAGCCCGATGGATTCCCGGAGCTTTTTCTGGTAGGCCTTGCGGAAGCAGTCGCACCGGGTTCGGACCGGATCGCCGGTATATCCGGTATCCCGGCATACGGGGCAGCGGTAAACCGGGCTCAGGTAATCCTCCGGAAGCCCCGCTTCCCGGAGCAGGGTGCGGATCCGGGCGTTTTTCTCCTCCATGATTTCCGGAAGCTTTTCCGCCTGTTCTCCTCCGCTGAGGATCTTCCGGATCGTGCCGTGGATCAGTTCCTCCCGCTCTTCGGCGAGCTTTTCGATCTCGGGATAATTCCGGCGGATCTCCTCCCGCCGGGAAATCTCCGTCCGTTCGTTCTCTTCACGCAGGAGCTGGAAATCAGCTTCGACCGCGCTGAGCAGATCTTCACGCATTTCCGTTCTCCTCCATCATCCTGAGCATCTGGTCCATGGCTTCCTTCTGTTTTCCGGAATAATCCCGGTGCTCGTACTGGGCCGGGGAGGCCGGTGATCCGGCCGCGCGGTTCTTCATCTCCCGGTACTGTTCCGCGTGCTGCCGGTGATCCTGCTCCGCCTGGGCGGCGGTATGGATCCCGGCCTCGGCGTAGCGCTCAAGCAGGACGTCCATATAGGCCATCGGCCGGCGGACGTCCGTCGCGTAATCCGCCGCCTTCAGGATGACCTCCCGGCTCATGCCGAGCGTGTTCTCCCATTTATCCAGCAGTTCCAGGTTCCGCTCGCCGACTTCGACGTTCCGGCTCTTCCACCTGGATTTGACCTGCTTCAGGAATTCTTCCTTCTCCCGGAACTGTCCGATGTGTTCCTCGATCTCCTCCCGGGTGGAGAAGCCCCTCGCTTTCCAGGACTTCAGGAGCTTCAGCGCCGATTCCGGATCCTTCTGTTTCCGGCCGCACTCGCGCGCGGCGATCATCAGGATGTCCGGATCGCTGTATTCGGACTTCATCTGCTGAAGCAGTTTTTCCTGCCCGGGCGTAATCGCGCCGGTCCATCCTGCTTCCTTCCGGATGGCTTTCATTTCCTCCCGCTCCCGCGTGGCTTCGAGGACGTCCTCCCGGCCCAGCTCCCGGGAAGCGTTGCCCGGCTGTTCGTGGACGCGCTTCAGGATGGCGTCCAGCAGGTCCAGGCTCGGGTCCTTGGTGCCCATCTGGGCACAGGCTTCCTCCACCGCTTCGTGGGTGAAGCGCCATTCACCGGTCCATTTCCGGTACAGCGCGGTCTGGGCTTCGGACGGGGCGTACCTGCGCCCCATGATCCGGAGGATTTTCTTCATGCCGGCCGCCGCCGCCTCGTCGGAGGACAGGACCACGGAAGCCTCCTCCTCGGTAAAGGCGTTCGCTTCCGCCAGGCGGACCGCCATTTTCTCGGCGTCGCGGATTTTAAAGTTTTTGCCCCGTGTGCGCGCCATTTCCTTCAGGAGCATCAGGATGACTTCCGTTGGAAGCTTCATTCCGTCCTTCCATTCATAGCAGGCGGCGATGTCGCTTCCGCGGAAATTCCACACTCCGTCCATGGAGGACTCGATCACCCGGTAGAATTCGGTATAGTCCGGATCTACCGCGTCCCCCGATACCAGGTTCTTCTGTTTGATATTGATATACTGCCAGGCGGGGGGATGGTCGCTGATCCGGCGGACAAGGCCTTTCCTTTCCCACCGGCGGTAGGCGTCCATGATCTCCTCCCGCGTCAGGCCGAGATCCTGGGACATGCTGTCCAGGTTCATTTCCTTCTGGGGATGGTAGCAGCACAGAAGGCCGTAGAGATATACGCGCACGTCATCGCCCCGGGCGCCCGGCAGGTATTCCAGGATGAACTGGTTTTCCACGGGCGTCACGTCAAACATCGCGAATTGTTCATCAAAGGCGAATGTCACGGCGGATACTCCTTTCCTGTCAGGGATGGTCCTCCAGGATGGCGGCGGCGGCCTTCTTCCCGGCGCCCATGGCAAGGATGACGGTGGCGGCGCCGGTCACGGCGTCCCCGCCGGCATAAACGTCCTTCTTGCCGGTGCGTCCGTTTTCATCGGTCTGGATTCCGCCCCACTTTTCCGTCGGAAGGTCGGGCGTAGTTTTCTTGATCAGGGGGTTCGGGCTGTTGCCGATGGCCACGATCACGGTTTCCACCGGCAGGTCGAACTCGCTGCCTTCCACCGGCACCGGCCGGCGGCGGCCGCGTTCATCCGGCTCGCCCAGCTGCATTTCAATGCACTTCATGCCGCGGACGAATCCGTTCTCGTCCCCCTCGATGGCCAGCGGGGCGGTCAGCATCCGGAAGATGATTCCCTCCTCGCGGGCGTGGTGCACTTCCTCCGCGCGGGCAGGCATTTCCTTCTCGCTCCGGCGGTAAACGATCGTCACTTCGGCGCCCAGCCGTTTCGCGCAGCGGGCCGCGTCCATCGCGACGTTGCCGCCGCCGATCACGGCCACCCGGCTGCCCACCTTCACCGGCGTGTCGTGCTCCGGGAAGGTATAGGCCTTCATCAGGTTCAGCCGCGTCAGGAACTCATTGGCTGAATACACGCCGCACAGGCTTTCGCCGGGGATCTTCTGGAAGTTCGGCAGGCCGGCGCCGCTGCCGATGAATACCGCGTCGTTTCCTTCCGCCAGCAGCTCGTCCACGGTGAACGCCTTTCCGGCGACCGCGTTGGTCACGATATGGACGCCCAGCTCCTTCAGGCTTTCGATTTCCTTGCTGACGAGGGCCTTGGGAAGGCGGAATTCGGGGATGCCGTACATCAGCACGCCGCCCGCGGTGTGCAGCGCTTCATAGATGGTGACTTCCCATCCTTCCTTCGCCAGCACGCCGGCGCAGGTCAGGCCCGCGGGGCCGCTGCCGATCACGGCAGCCTTCTTGCCGCACAGCGGCTTCTTTTCCGCGCTCGCGGCGCCTTCCGCCATGGCGGTGTCCGCGGCAAAGCGCTCCAGGCGGCCGATCGCGACGGGTTCTCCCTTGATGCCGCGCACGCACTTGCTTTCGCACTGGGATTCCTGGGGACAGACGCGTCCGCAGATCGCGGGAAGCGCGTTCTGGCTGCGGATAATCTGGTAGGCGCCGGTGATATCGCCCTCCTTAATCCGGGCGATGAAATCCGGAATCGGCACATTCACGGGGCAGCCGGATACGCAGGGCATGTTCCTGCAGTGCAGGCAGCGGTCGGCCTCCTCGATGGCGGTCTCCCGGGTATAGCCCAGGGCGACTTCCTTGAAATTGCCGGCGCGGACCGCCGGATCCTGTTCCGGCATGGGATGTTTTACCAGACTCATATTCGGCATAATTATCTTGCCTCCCCGGTCAGATTGCAGATGTGTTTTTCCCTGGCTTTCGCTTCTTCCGGACGGAACATGCGTCCGCGGGCCATCGCCTCGTCGAAGTCCACCAGGTGGCCGTCAAAGTCCGGCCCGTCGACGCAGGCGAACTTGGTTTCGCCGCCCACCGTCAGGCGGCATCCGCCGCACATGCCGGTCCCGTCGATCATGATGGGATTCATGCTGACGATCGTTTTGATCTGAAGCGGCCGGGTCATCTCGCTGACGGCCTTCATCATGGGAAGCGGGCCGATCGCGATGACCGTGTCGTAGTCCCGGCCGGCCTGGATCTGCTTTTCCAGGGCCTGGGTCACGAAGCCCTTGTTGCCGTTGCTGCCGTCGTCCGTCATGATGATCAGGCTGGTGCAGGCGGCCTGGAGCTCGTCCTTCAGGATGATCAGGTGCTCGTTCCGGAAACCGACGATCAGGTCCACCTCAGCGCCCGCTTCATGCAGGGCCTTCGCCTGGGGATAGGCGATCGCGACGCCGAGACCGCCGCCGATCACCGCGCAGCGGCGGATGCCTTCCGTCCGGCTCGGCTCCCCGAGTGGGCCGACGAAATCCAGCAGGCTGTCCCCTTCATTCAGGGAGTCCAGCTTTTCGGTCGTATAGCCGACCTTCTGGAAGATGATCGTGACGGTGCCTTCCTCCCGGTCGTATCCGGCGATGGTCAGGGGCACGCGCTCGCCTTCCTCATCGATCCGGAAAATAATAAACTGGCCGGGCATCGCTTTGCGCGCGACGAGCGGCGCTTTGACCACCATCAGGGTGGTGGTTTCGTTCAGCACTTGCTTCTTGACGATGGGATACAATTCCTTCCCCTCCGTTTACTGCAGAATTAAAATTATTTTACCCGAATCACCTCCCTTTCGCAACTTGTTTTCCGTCTTCCTTTCGTTTTCTTTTTGCGCAATATTGGACATTTCCGTCTTTTATTTCAAGGCGCAGTGTGCTATAATCCGGGTATCACAGACGAAGGAGGTATCCCCATGGCACTCGTTACCACAACCGAAATGTTTAAGAAAGCGTATTCCGGCGGTTACGCCGTCGGCGCCTTCAATGTAAACAACATGGAAATCATCCAGGGAATCACCGAAGCTGCCGGCGAGCTCAAGGCTCCCGTCATTCTGCAGGTTTCCAAGGGTGCCCGAGCCTACGCGAACCACAACTACCTGGTCAAGCTCGTCCAGGCCGCTGTGGAACTGAATCCCGATATCCCGATCGCGCTTCACCTGGATCACGGCGACACCTTTGAGCTCTGCAAGAGCTGCATCGACGGCGGCTTCTCCTCCGTCATGATCGACGGTTCCAGCAAGCCCTACGAGGAGAACATCGCCCTGACCCGCAAGGTGGTGGAATATGCCCACGACCACGGTGTGGTGGTGGAAGGGGAGCTCGGCACCCTGGCCGGCATCGAGGATGAGGTCAACGTGTCCGCTGAGGATTCCTCCTACACCCGTCCCGAGGAAGTGGAGGACTTCGTCACCCGCACGGGCGTGGACTCCCTGGCCATCGCCATCGGCACCAGCCACGGCGCCTACAAGTTCACCGCTGCCCAGTGCACCCGGGACGCCGACGGCAAGCTGGTGCCCCCGCCCCTCCGGTTCGACATCCTGCGCGAAGTGGAAAAGCGGCTGCCCGGCTTCCCCATCGTGCTCCACGGCTCCTCCTCCGTGCCCCAGGAGTTCGTCAAGATCATCAACGAGAACGGCGGCAAGATGCCCGACGCCGTGGGCATCCCCGAGGAGCAGCTTAGGGAAGCGGCCCGCATGGCTGTGTGCAAGATCAACATCGACTCCGATCTGCGCCTTGCCATGACCGCCTGCATCCGCAAGCACTTCTGCGAGCATCCCGATCACTTCGATCCCCGGCAGTATCTGAAGCCCGGCCGGGAGGCCATCAAGGCCATGGTCACCCACAAGCTCATCAACGTGTTGGGCTGCAACGGCAAAGCGTAAGCCCGATATTCGACCTCAATGCGCAGCCTGTGAAAACGGGCTGCGTTTTCCTTTTTCATGCAACCGATCTCCCATCTTTCCGCTCTATATGGGTGTAAGCGCTTACAGAAAGAGAAAGAAGCATGGATCAGCAGTATTTTGATCGAATCTACGAAACCACATACCGACCCCTGCTCAAGTACGCCATCATCCACCTGAGCGACCCCACGGACGCGGAGGACGCCCTGCAGAACGTGTACCTCGATTTCTACCGCCGTATCGAGCGGTACGGCCATTTGGACGTGCTGTTTCCCAAGGCGTTTTTGCTGAAGATGCTCAAGCGGGAGATCATCGAGTGCTACGCCGAACGGCAGAAGCGGCCCCTGCGACCGCTGGAGGACGTGTCGGAGGATCGGCTCACGGACGATCTGACCTTCGAGGACGGGGTGCTGGACAGGGCCCTGGCTCAGGACATCCTGGCGGAGGCGAAGCGCCTGCCCCGGGAGACCTACCGGGTGTTCGTGCTGTACTACGGCTACGAGCTCTCCGTCTCGGAGATCGCTCAGGAGCTGGGTATGGGGACCGAGGCCGTCAAGAGCCGGCTGTTCCGAGGCCGAAAGGCCATCCGGCAGTATCTGATGGCGGACGATGTGGATGCGGAATCTGGGAGGTAAGAGCATGAAGGAAAGCAAATTCTATCATAGAGCGTTGGACCTGTCGCTCCTGGACGGAAAGGCCGTGAAGGCAGCGCTGGATAAAGAGATCGCCGGGAAGTCCGCAAAAGGCCGGGAGCGGATCGGCTTCCCCTGGCGGAAGGTAGGTATGGCGGCGGCAGCCTGTTTGCTGCTGTTCATCACCACCATCATGGCCATCCCCTCCACCCGGGCGGAGGTCCTCTCCTGGCTGGGGATCATCTCCCGGCCCCAGGACTATCTGACGGCCGAGCCTTCGGAGCGGCCCGCCATCCCCGCCCTGGACAGCATGATCGCCACGGCAAAGCCGGAGGACACCCAAGGGAAGGTCGAGGAGATCGACCGCACCAAATCCAAAGCGGTGAACAGCGAGGGAGCGCTGAAGGTGGCAGAGCTGCTCAACCGAGACGTGCGCATCACCCTGGGCGACACCCTGTATGACGGCAGCACGGCCTATGTGTCGCTGCGCCTGGGCGGCACGGCGGCCCTGCCCCTGCTGGACAGCTGGACCGGCGGCAGCGCCACCCTGGTGAAGGTGGACCCTCAGCGCATGTATGATTTCTTTGAAGGCGGTCCGGGCAAGGAGTTTCTGTCCGGCGAGAAGGAGATGTATTGGCGGCCCACGTCGGAGCTCCTGCTGGTGTTCCCCGACGGGTCCAGGATGTCCGGCTTCCTGGATCAGACCGAAACGGATGCGTTCAAGGCCCATTGGGCGGCGCTGGAAGAAAAGAACTTCCACTGGGACGATCTGCAGCCGGAAGAGCTATCTGAGATCGACCGCATGAATCAGGCGTTTCTGGAGAAGAACGAGATCGTGGCCTATACGATGATGGTTGGAGCGCCGGAGATATTGGAAAAGAACGCGGACGAGAACGGGACCGTGACCGCCAAGGCCTGGTTCAACGTGTTCGTGCAGGAGGACTACGATCTGCCCCCCACGGAGCTCTTGAGCGTGGAGGCGGGCACGGTGCGGTTCAACGTGACCGGATACAAATCCATCGAGAATCGAGCCGTGGAAGCGGATCAGAACAAGGTGGTTTGGCAGGGTGATACCATCTTCACCTATATGGAGTTGGTGGATGAAAAGGACCACGCCAAGCCGGCCACGGACTGGAATAAAGCGCTGCAGGTGTTCACCAACTGCTCTGCGTCTCTGGACGGCATGACCATGGAGGCCCTGCCCGGCGCCCACGCGGACAATCTCGGCATATACGATCTGGACGTGAGGATCACCCTGCCCGACGGAATGCAGGGGAACGCCCGGGCGGCCTGGACCAACCTGGTTTCCATGCTGCCCATCGACTTCAAGATCCTGATCGACGGCCAGGAAGGCAACTGGTATCACGGCGGCTATGGTCTCAAGCCCAACGACGACGGCACCCTGACCTTCCATATCGCGGATATACAGGGGTTGAACCTGGAGACCATCAAGGAAATCAAGACCGTGACGCTGATCCCTGTGCTGCGGTATGTGACCGGCTTTGAGGGCCCCAACAACGCCTTTGTAGAGCTGCCCCTCAACGTGCGCACGGAGAACCCCAGATCGGATGGCGGCGCCTACATGGGGCAAAAGTTCCAGCGGACCGAATACCCCCAGTACGCCCTCACCTTCACATTGAGATAAAACGATATACTGCGATCCCCCCTTCCATTCCCCCCTCTACGCGAGGGGGGCTTTGGGTTGCAAAAAAAGAGCCCCCTTTGCGTAAAAGGGGGATGGCCCGAAGGGCCAGGGGGTATCGTATTCCTATATCAGCAAGCCTCCTGCTCGTGTTCCAATTCGCTTTCGTCCAGGACGAACTTCTTGCGGAGCACATACTCCTCCTTCTTCCCGGCATTGAAGTTCTGCACGGGGCGAAGGTAACCCACCACCCGGCTCCAGACCTCCGTGGGCTTGCCGCACTCCGGGCAGGAGAAGTGCTCGCCGGAGATGTAGCCGTGCTCCTCGCAGATGGAGAAGGTGGGCGTGATGGAGATGTAGGGCATCTTGTACTTGGTGAAGATGGTCTTGATGAGGTCCTTCACGGTCTCCACGTCGTTGATCCGCTCCCCCAGATACAGGTGCTGGACCGTGCCGCCAGTATACAGGGATTGCAGCTCGTCCTGCAGATCCATGCACTCGAAGATGTCGTCGGTATAGGTCACGGGCAGCTGGGTGCTGTTGGTGTACTGGGGCTCGTCGTGGCCGCTCTGGATGATGTTGGGGTACTTCTCCTTGTCGAGACGTGCCAGGCGATAGCTGGTGCCCTCGGCGGGCGTGGCCTCCAGGTTGTAGCTGTGGCCCGTCTCCTGCTGGAACTCCACCATGAGATCCCGGAGGAAGTGCATGACCTCCAGGGAGAACGCAAGGCCCTCCTTGCTGCCGATGTCCTTGCCCAGGAAGTTGAGGCACGCTTCGTTCATGCCCACGAGGCCGATGGTGTTGAAGTGGTTGTACCAGTATTCCCCAGTCCGCGCCTTCACGTTGCGGAGGTAGTGGGCGGAATAGGGGTACAGGCCCCGGTCCGTCTGGTGCTCGATGATCTTGCGCTTGATCTCCAGGGAGACCTTGCCCAGCTCCGCCACCCGCCGAAGACGGGCGAAGAAATCCGCCTTGTCCGTAGCCAGATACCCGATCCGAGGCAGGTTCACGGTATACACGCCGATGCTGCCCGTCATGGGGTTGCTGCCGAAGAGGCCGCCGCCCCGCTTTCTCAGCTCCCGCTTGTCGAGGCGGAGCCGGCAGCACATGCTGACCGCGTCCTCCGGGGACAGATCGGAGTTCACGTAGTTTGCGAAGTAGGGAATACCGTACTTGCAGGTGATCTCCATGAAGCTGTTGACCACCGGGCTGTTCCAGTCGAAGTCACGGGTGATGTTGATGGTGGGAATGGGGAACGTGAACACCCGGCCCTTGGAGTCCCCCTCCAGCATGACGGCGCAGAAGGCCTGGTTGAACAGGTCCATCTCCTTCTGGAAGTCGCCATAGGTCTTGTCCATGTATTCCCCGCCGATGATGACGGGCTCCTCCCGAAGGATCCTGGGCACCTTGATATCGAAGGTCAGGTTGGAGAAGGGGCACTGGAACCCCACCCGGGTGGGCACGTTGATGTTGAAGACGAACTCCTGCAGGCACTGTTTGACCTCTTCGAAGGTCATGTGATCATAGTGAATGAAGGGGGCGCAGTAGGTGTCGAATGAGGACCAGGCCTGGGCGCCCGCGGTCTCGCCCTGGGTGGTAAAGGTGGAGTTGACCACCTGACCGAGGAACGAGCGCAGATGCCGGGCGGGGCTCGATTCTACCTTCCCCTCCACGCCGCCGAAACCGTCCATGAGGAGCTGGCGAAGGTCCCAGCCCGCGCAGTAGGGACCGAAGAACCCAAGATCATGGATGTGAGCGTCGCCGGATTCGTGGGCCTTTCTCACGTCCTCGGGATAGACCTTGTAGAGCCAGTATTTTTTTGTGAACGCCTCCCGGACGTAGTTGTTGAGTCCGTTGACGCTGCGCTGCATGTTGGCGTTCTCTTTGGTGCCCCAGTCCTTATCGTCCAGGTAATCTCCGAACATATCGATGGTGGCGCCGATCATGGCGTTGATCTCCCGGGTGGCCCGGCGCTTCTCCCTATAGAGGATGTAGGCCTTGGCGGTCCTGGCGTGGCCGTTCTCGATGAGCACCTTCTCCACCGCGTCCTGGATATCCTCCACCTCAGGCACGGCGTCCGTGAAGCGTTCGGACACCATGGCGACCACCTGATCGCAGAGGTCCTCCGCGATGGCTTCGTTGGTGCCGCCTACGGCCTTGGCCGCCTTCCAGATGGCGTTCTTTATCTTCTCCTGGTCGAAGGACTCGATCCGTCCGTCCCGCTTTTTGATCTGTCTGATCATAGGCCCCTCCCGGTTTGTTCCTTGCTGCTCGAAGTATAACACGACCATATTTTGTGTCAACCGCCGAAAATGAATACAACATCTTGACCGCATTTTGGGTATACGCTGAATAAAGGATGTGGACAAATCAAAAGACGGCCCCCAAAAGGCGGGCCGCCGCGTTTTTGGATATTCACTTTTCCGGTAAACTATTCAATTCCGAATGAATAGGGTTTGAATGGCTGTGAGTATCTATAAATATTGTTTAATGAGCGTTCATATTCGATTCACGAGCCATTCAATTCTCCGTAATGGCTCATTCAACATGTTGTGTCCGGCCTGTGAACGGGTCACAACCTGCGGTATCAGGCCTTCAGCAGACGCTCTATCTCCCGTTTGCCTTCCCGATACAGCCGGTCCTCGTCCACCCCCAGCAACCGCCCGTCCTGCACTGTGAGCTTCCCATTAACGAACACCAGGTCGCAGGGCTTGTGATACCCCACGTTCCCAAAAAGATCTTTTGGGTCCAGCTCAGCGCACAGCAGGTCCGGCTGTTCCTTTTTAATGAGGAAGCAGTCTGCGGCCATGCCCTCCCGGAGCATGCCGATATCCGACCGTCCCAGCAAAGAAGCGCTGCCCACGGTGGCCATCTTCAGCAGCTCATAGCCGGAGGGAGCTTTCTCGCCCCGGGTGAGGCGATGCAGCAGGAATGCTGACCGTATCTCATCCATCATGTTGCTGCCGTCGTTGCTGGCGGACCCATCCACAGCAAGGCCTACCTTCACGCCGCGTGTAAGCATGTCCGGTATTCGACAGACCCCGCTGTGGAGCTTCATATTGGAGTTGGGGCAATGGGCCACACCCGTGCCCGTGGCGGCCAGCAGGTCCAGCTCCTCGTCGTTCATATGGATGCCGTGGGCGTACCACACGTCCGGTCCCACCCATTCCAGGGACTCCATATAGGCCACGGGCCGCATACTGAAGCGTTCGAGAGTATAGTTCTCCTCGTCCTTTGTCTCCCCCACGTGGGTGTGGAGCCTGACCTTATAGGCTCTTGCCAGGCTGGCGCTCTCCCGCATGAGGTCCCCGCTGACGGAGAAGGGCGAGCAAGGCGCCAGGACGATATCGTGCATCTTGTCCTTGTCAGGGTGATGCCAGCTCTCGATGAGCCGCCTGCTGTCTGCCATGATCTCGTCGATGGTCTGGACCACGGAATCCGGCGGCAGCCCTCCGTCCTTTTTTGACAGGTCCATGCTGCCTCGGGAGGCCACGAATCGGACGCCCAGCCTGTCCGCCGCTTCCATCTGCCGGGCGATCAGGTCCCCCGCGCCCCGGGAAAACACGTAATGATGGTCGAAACAGGTGGTACAGCCGTAGCGCATGAGCTCCCCCATGGCGGCCAGGGAGGAGAGATAGCCCGTGTCCCCATTGAGATTTTTCCATATCTCATAGAGGGTCCTGAGCCAGTCGAAGAGCTCCATGCCCTGGACCTCCCTAAGGCTCCGGGTGAAGTATTGGTACAGGTGATGATGGGTGTTGACAAACCCGGGATAGAGGATCATCCCCGAGCAGTCGAAGGCCCGGTCCGGCGTTTCGTCCCACGGCCCGATCTTTTCAATGATCCCATCCAGAAACCATATATCGGTGTTTCGATACACCCGATCCTCCCGGTCACAGGAGACCACGGTATCCACGTTCTTCAGCAGTGTGCGCATATCAGCACCTCCTTGTCTGATGGAAGTATACCACGTTTCCCGCCCCCGGTCACCCCGTTTATGACATCTTTCCAAATAGGGGGGCATATTTTTTCTCTCTCCAATGGGAGGAGAAATATATATATCTATCCTCCTCTGGAGGAGAAAAGAGAGAGAGTATCCCACACTCTCTCATTGTCCTTGTCATTGTCATTGTATTTGTCATTGTCATTGTATTTGTCATTGTCATTGTCTTGGCTATGTTTGCCATTCTGAAAATGACCTTCCCATCCCTGGCCATAGGCAAAATGGCATTTGCTATGGGCATATGCCGAGGCCATTTTACTTATCCCGAGGCCATTCGGATTTCAGGGTTGTTTTATTGGTTGACCCTTGGTATAATAAAATAGTTTTGGAGGCAAGAGCATGATCGAATTCAAAGACGACAGATTCCGATATGACGATGAGGCCCCGGAGGCGCTCAAGGGGATCGATTTGACCATCCCGGACGGCATATTCTTGGTGATCGCCGGCCACAACGGCAGCGGCAAGAGCACGCTGTCGAAGCATATCAA
>JAILIE010000076.1 GCA_024695415.1 Clostridiales bacterium
TCCGACCTCCACCTATGAAGGCGTGAACGTGGAGGAGATGCGGTACCGCAACGGCGCCATCATGGCGGAGAATGACAAAGCCGCCGGACGGAACGATCCCATCGACTACGTCGGCGGAGTTCCGGATTCCGGCACGCCCCATGCTATCGGCTATGCCAACCGCAGCGGGATCCCCTTTGCCCGGGCATTCATCAAGTATACACCCACCTGGAGCCGCAGCTTTATGCCGGCCAACCAGAAGGACCGGGACAAGATCGCCAAGATGAAGCAGATTCCCGTGAACGCCCTGATCAAAGACAAGAACCTGCTGTTTGTGGATGACTCCATCGTCCGGGGCACCCAGCTGCGGGAAACCGTTGAATTCCTGTACGAGAGCGGAGCCAAGTCCGTGCATATGCGCAGCGCCTGCCCGCCGATCATGTACGCCTGCAAGTACCTGAACTTCTCCCGCTCCAACAGCGACATGGAACTGATCGCCCGCCGGGTGATCGTGGAGCTGGAAGGGGAGGATGGCCTGAAATACATCGACGAGTACGCGGACGGAACGACCGAGCGCGGCAAGAAGCTCCGCCAGGCGATCTGCGACAAGTTCAATTTCGCCTCCCTGGAGTTCCAGAGCCTGGAAGGCGTGATCAAGGCGATCGGCATCAATCCCTGTGAACTTTGCACTTACTGCTGGAACGGAAAGGAGTAACAATATGAGCAGCGAATCCTTTTCCAAGGCATACGCGGAAGCCGGTGTGGACATTACCGCCGGATACCGGTCCGTGGAACTGATGAAGAAGCATATCGCCCGGACGAAGACGCCCGGCGCGGATACGGATGTAGGCGGATTCGGCGGCCTGTTCCAGCCGGACCTCACGGGCATGAAGGAGCCGGTGCTGGTTTCCGGAACGGACGGCGTGGGTACCAAGCTGAAGATCGCCTTCCTGATGAACCGGCATGACACGATCGGCATCGACTGTGTGGCCATGTGCGTGAACGACATCATCTGCTGCGGCGCGCAGCCCCTGTTTTTCCTGGACTATATCGCCTGCGGCAAAAACGTGCCGGAAGTGATTGAGCAGATCGTCAAGGGCGTGTGCGAAGGCTGCGTGCAGGCCGGATGCGCCCTGATCGGCGGCGAGACCGCGGAGCATCCCGGGATGATGCCGGAAGACGAGTACGACCTGGCCGGATATTCCACGGGGATTGTGGACAAGGCGAAGGTCATTGACAACCGGACCATGAAGGCCGGGGATGTGGTGATCGCGCTTCCTTCCTCCGGCGTTCATTCCAACGGCTTCAGCCTGGTGCGCAAAGTATTCGACGTGGAGAACGCGGACCTGAACGCGCCGGTGGAGGCACTGGGCGGAAAGAGCCTGGGAGAAGAGCTGCTGACGCCCACGAAGATTTATGTGAAGCCGGTGCTGGCGCTGCTGAAGGAAGTGACAGTGCGGGGCATCAGCCACATCACCGGCGGCGGTTTCTACGAGAACATCCCGCGGTGCATTCCGGACGGGCTGTGCGCCCGGATTGAGAAGAGCCGGGTGAAGGTGCTGCCGGTCTTCAGCCTGATCGCCGAAAAGGGCGGAATCAGCGAGCATGACATGTTCAACACCTACAACATGGGGGTGGGCATGAGCGTGATCGTTCCCGCGGACGAAGCGGAAAAAGCCCTGAAGCTCCTCCGGGACAACGGCGTGGACGCCTACACGATCGGTGAGATTGTCGAAGGTGAAAGCAAGATCGAAATCATCTGAAAGGGATCTGACAGCATGAGCGGGAAGAAAGCACGCATCGCGGTTCTGGTTTCCGGGGGCGGAACCAACCTGCAGGCTATCCTGGACGCGGGAAACCGCGGGGAGATTCCCCATGGGGAAGTGACGCTGGTGATCAGCGACCGGGCCGGCGCGTATGCCCTGGAGCGGGCGGCAAAAGCGGGAATTCCCGCCATGGAGATCAATAAAAAAGCATGCGGCGGCCAGGCGGCTTTTGAGGAAAAGCTGATTGCCGCCCTTGAGGAAAACCGGACAGACGTGATTGTGCTGGCCGGCTTTCTGAGCATTCTGACGGAAAACTTCACAGGGAGATATGCCCGCAGGATCCTGAATGTGCATCCCAGCCTGATCCCCAGCTTCTGCGGCGAAGGTTTCTACGGGCTGAAGGTGCATGAGGCGGCGCTTTCCCGCGGCGTGAAGGTGACCGGCGCCACGGTACACTTCGTCAACGAGATCCCCGACGGCGGGGAGATCATCGCCCAGAAGGCGGTGGAGATCGAGCCCGGGGACACGCCGGAAATTCTGCAGCGCCGGGTGATGGAACAGGCGGAATGGATCATCCTGCCGCAAAGCACCGAGAAGGTCTGCAGGGAGATCGTCACCGGCGTCTGACACAGCTTATAACCCCTAACGGGGATAGGAGGAAAGAATATGGACATCTACAAAATCAACACCATCGAGGAACTGCTGGCGGACAATACCTATCCCGGACGGGGCATCATCATCGGCAAGACGCCGGACGGCGCCAAGGCCATGACCGCGTACTTCATCATGGGCCGCAGCGACAACAGCCGGAACCGGATTTTCACAGAGAAGAACGGCGAAGTGTTTACTGAGCCCTTTGACGCAAGCAAGGTGCAGGATCCTTCCCTGATTATCTACGCGGCGATCCGGCAGTATGAAAACAACCTGATCGTGACCAACGGCAACCAGACAGATACGATCTATGACGGCCTGAAGGACGGCAAGTGCTTCACGAAGGCCCTGGAGAGCCGTGAGTTTGAGCCCGACGGCCCGAATTTCACCCCCCGCATCAGCGGCATGCTGACCTTCGGCGAAGGGGACTTCACCTATCAGATGAGCATCCTGAAGAGCGCTGACGCTGAAGGCAGCGCCTGCAACCGCTTCACTTACAAGTACGCGCCCCTGAACGGCCTGGGACACTTCCTCCACACCTACGTGTGCGACGGAAACCCGATTCCCACCTTCCAGGGCGAGCCGGAACGCATCGCGGTGTGCGACGAT
>JAILIE010000084.1 GCA_024695415.1 Clostridiales bacterium
CCCGACGATCGAGTTCCCGGCTCCCTGCATTTCCAAGGCCGTGTTTGCCGCGAAGCAGGGTGAGGAAGACAAGGTCTTCAGCGGTCTGAACCGTCTGGCGGAAGAAGATCCCTCCATCAAGATCGAAAAGAATGCCGAGACCACCGAAACCGAACTGAGCGGCCAGGGCGAAATGCATCTGGACGTGATCAAGAACAAGCTGGCCCCCAAGTTTGGCGCCAACGCCGTGCTGCAGGATCCCAAGATTCCGTACCGTGAGACCATCCGGAAGACCGTTAAGGTTCAGGGACGCCACAAGAAGCAGACCGGCGGCCATGGCCAGTTCGGCGACGTGTGGATCGAGTTCAGCCCCATCACCGACAGCGACGCGGAATTCGAGTTTGAAGACGCGGTCGTCGGCGGCGTGGTTCCGCGGAACTTCATCCCCAGCGTTGAAAAGGGCCTGCGCGAGAACATCGTCAAGGGCGTCCTGGCCGGATACCCGATGGTCCACCTGCACGCGAAGCTGTATGACGGATCCTATCATCCGGTCGACTCCTCTGAAATGGCCTTCAAGACCGCTGCCCGTATCGCCTACAAGAAGGGCTGTATGGATGCCAGCCCCGTCCTGCTCGAGCCCATCATGCACGTCGAAGTGCTGGTGCCCAACGAGTACATGGGCGACATCATGGGCGACATGAACAAGCGCCGCGGCCGCATCATGGGCATGAACCAGGTGAACGGCATGCAGCAGCTGGAGGCGGAAGCGCCCCTGGCCGAAATGTTCAAGTACGCCACGGACCTGCGCAGCATGACCCAGGCGAGAGGCTCCTTCTCCATGCGGTTTGAGCGCTATGAGGAAGTTCCCCAGGTCGAGGCCCAGAAGATCATTGCCAACGCGAAGATCGAGGACGACGACGAGGAATAATCCTGAATCCATGTTTTTCCGGTCCCCCTGCCCGAGGCAGGGGGATTTTTCTGTTGCATTTCCGCCCGGTTTCGGCCATAATATGGATAAAAGAGGTGAATATTGATGAGCAGAGTAATCTGGATTGTCCTGGACAGCGTCGGCATGGGCGAAGCGCCGGACGCCGCCGATTTTGACGACTGCGGCGCGAATACCATCGGCCACATCATGGAACAGTACCCGGACCTGCGGATTCCGAATATGCGGAAGATCGGATACGGGAATATCGACGGTATGACCGGCGTACGGCCGGTCGCTGCGCCCGTCGGCGCGTACGGCCGGATGAAGGAAATGAGCGCAGGCAAGGATACGACCATCGGCCACTGGGAGATGGTCGGCATCTACACCCCCAAACGCCTGCCGGTGTATCCGGACGGTTTCCCGCGGGAGATCCTGGACGCGTTTATTGAAAAGACCGGCGTGCCCGGAATCCTCAGCAACGAGGTCGCCTCCGGTACCGAGGTGATCGCCCGCCTGGGAGAGGAACACCGCAGAACCCGTAAACCGATCATCTATACCTCCGCGGACAGCGTGTTCCAGATTGCCTGCGACGAGAGCGTCTATCCGCCGGAAGAGCTGTATCGCCTGTGCCGGATTGCCCGGGAAATCCTGACCGGGGACCATAACGTGGCCCGGGTCATCGCCCGGCCGTTCATCAGGGACGGGGAGAAATTCGTCCGGACGGCCAACCGCCGGGACTTCTCCCGCAAGCCGGAGGAGGACAACCTGCTGAACCGGATCCGGGACGCGGGGCAGAGCGTATACGCGATCGGAAAGATCGAGGACATTTTCGCCGGCGTCGGGATTACCGAAGCGGTGCACACCCGGGACAACGAGGACGGGATGGACAAAACCGTCGAGGCGCTGGACCTGGTGGAGAACGGCCTGATCTTCACGAACCTGGTGGAGTTCGATTCCGCGTGGGGACACCGCCGCGACGTCAAGGGCTACGCGGAAGGGCTGGAACGGTTTGACCTGCGGCTGAGCGAGCTGATGGAAAAGATCGGCGCCTTCCGCGGGAAGGAATCCGACGACACCATCCTGATTACCGCGGACCACGGCTGCGACCCGGCGTTCAAGGGAACGGACCATACCCGGGAGTATGTGCCGGTGCTGTATTACGGGAAGAATATCCGGGCCGGTGTGAACCTGGGGACCAGCGAATCCTTCGCGGATTCGGGAGAGACGGTCCGGGAACTGCTGGGGCTCAATCATGTGAAACCGCTCGCGATCGGGAAGAGCCGCGCCGGGGAGATCCGAAAGTAAAAAACACATCAAAAGAGTGGAGCCGCTTCAATTCGCTGCTCCCCTGAATTATTGCTTCGATGGACAGAATCATCGCATGCCTTTGTCGTATGGGACACCTTCGGCTTTCGGGGCGCGGCTCTTTTTGGATGTCAGCGCCAGCACGATCATGGAAGCGATAAAGGGCATCATATTGTAGATTTCCTTGGGCCAGTTCAGGTCCTTCAGGAGCGGGAAGCTGTCCGCGATATTCGCCAGGGCCCGGAACAGGGAGAAGAAGATGGCCGCCAGCGCGATGCGGAACGGTTTCCACTGGCCGAAGATCATCACGGCCAGGGCCAGGAAGCCCATGCCGGTGACGCCCTGTTCAAAATTCCATTCCGGATTGGCCGGCATGATGTAGGCCATGCCGCCGATTCCGCCCAGGAAACCGGAGAACATGACGCCGATATACCGCATATGGTATACGTTGATACCGACGCTGTCCGCCGCCTGCGGATGTTCGCCGCAGGAACGGAGCCGCAGGCCCAGCCGCGTCTTGTACAGGATGAAATAGGCCAGCAGGAGCAGGACGAGGCCGATGGGAATAAACACGCTCATTTCCAGGCCGCCGATGGAGAACAGGAGCGGTTCCTTGTTCAGGGGCAGCTTGGCCGCGCCGCCATTGTTGACGCGCTTGGCGATGACCATGGCGATCGCGGTCGCCATCAGGTTCAGGGCGGTACCGCCGATGGTCTGGTCCGCTTTCAGGTTGATGGAAGCGAAACCCAGCAGCAGCGCGTAGATCAGGCCGGCCAGGCCGGCGATCAGGATCGCGACGGGCACCATGAGCGCAGGGGTCATGGGAAGGAATTTGGCGGCCAGGACTCCGGCCAGTCCGCCGATGACCATAATGCCTTCCAGGGCGATGTTGATGATACCGCTCCGTTCAGAGAACATGCCGCCCAACGCCACCAGCATCAGCACGGTGGTGTACAGCAGGGTATACTTGGTCAGCAGAAGCGCAAGCATTACTTGACCCCTCCCTTCTCCTTACCGGTGAAGAGTTTTGCGATCCGGTTCTTAAACAGCATCATGAAGGCGCACAGGTAAATGATGACGCCGGAGATGATATTGGCAATTTCCTTCGGGAAAATGCTTTGCTCCATGCGGGAACCGCCCATGGTAATGTGGGAGATGAACAGGGCGGAGAAGATGGATCCGATCGGATGGCTGGAGGCCAGCAGCGCGACGGAGATGCCGTTGAAACCGACCGCCGGCAGCGCGGTGGAATCCTGCGGGTTCCATTGGACCGAGCCGGACAGATAGTACAGGGCGCCACCCAGGCCGGCCAGCGCGCCGGCGATGGTCATGGACAGGATGATATTCCGCTTTTCATTGATACCGGCGTATCTCGCCGCGGTCTTGGAATAACCGCAGGCCTTCAGTTCATATCCGAACGTGGTTTTGTTCAGCATGATCCACAGGATGATCGCGATCAGGATCGCGAAGAAGATCGCGATGGTTGCCGGCTGTATGAAGTAATTGGAGCCGGTTGCCTTCAGGTCGGGGATCCGGGACTGCGGTGAGACCACCTCCAGCCGGTACGTCTTGCTGTCCTTGACGTAATACATGGGACTGTTTCCGCCGCCGTACATGATGGTATTGACAGCGTACAGGCCGATCCAGTTGAACATGATCGAGGTGATGACTTCGTTGACGTTGAAGTACGCCTTGAAGATGCCGGGAATGGCCCCCCACAGGGCACCGAAGACGATCGCCGCCAGCATGCACACGTACCAGGGGCATTTCAGCACCAGCGCGAACAGCAGCGCGCCGAAAGCGCCGAGGGTGTACTGGCCGGCCGCTCCGATATTAAACAGGCCGGTGGTAAAGGCAAACGCCACGGAAAGACCGGTCATGATCAGCGGCGCGGCGTCCGCGATTTCACTCCGGGGTCCCAGCGGCTCGTCGCCCATGTTGTACCAGCCGCCCTGCAGGACGGCCCGGAAGCCTTTGTCATACGCGTCGGAGAGGACGTCGCCGAAAGAGAACTCGTAGGGTTTGAGGATGATGGTGCGCACCGCGTCCGTAAACACCGGCACCGCGCTACGGATATCATCGGGATTTTCGATGCCCAGCGCCGCGGCCATCGTCTCCGCCAGCTCATCCTCCGTGAAAGCCTTGCCGGCGGGCTTGATCTTGTTTGTCTTGATGTAGCTTGTGACCTGCATCAGCTGGTCCGCGGTGATTTCTCCCTTCAGCACGGAGACAATCTCGTCGTCGGCGCCGCTCTTCGTTAGGTAGTTGTCGGCTTTCAGCACGTCCGCGTAGGCGTATTCGTTGTCCACATATTTGGCGGCGTTTTCCTGGTAGGTATTGTTTTTGTTGATATACGCCAGTACGACCAGCACGATGAAACCGATCGCCAGTCCGATCAGGACGCAGAAAAACGCGGAAAGGATCGTGCTGCCACTGGCGCGCAGTTTACTTTTCAACATCGTCCTGTTCCTCCTTGCTTTGTACGTTTCCGTTTTCCTGCTTCCTGGCGCCCGCCATGTACAGGCCCAGTTCCTGGACGGTCGTTTCCTTGGGATCGAATTCGCCCACGATCTCGCCTTCGTACATGACCAGGATCCGGTCGCTGAGGTTCATCACCTCTTCCAGTTCCAGCGAAACCAGCAGAACCGCCTTGCCGCTGTCCCGGACCGATATGATCTGCTTGTGGATATATTCGATGGCGCCTACGTCCAGGCCGCGGGTGGGCTGGACCGCCACCAGCAGATCCGTTCCCCGGTCAATTTCCCGGGCGATGATCGCTTTCTGCTGGTTGCCGCCGGACATGCTCCGCGCGACGGTGACCGCTCCCTGGCCGCTGCGGACGTCATACTGTTCGATCAGCCTGTCCGCGTAGCGCCGGACTTCTCCTTTTTTGATAAATCCATGATTCTGGAACGCCGGCTCCCAGTACCGCTGAAGGACGATGTTCTCCTCCAGCGTGTAATCCAGCACCAGGCCGTGCTTGTGCCGGTCTTCCGGAATATGGCTGAGGCCCGCTTTCGCCCGGTCCCGGATGGAATAGTGGGTAATATCCTTTCCGTTCAGCAGGATTTTTCCGCTGCTCATCGTATCCAGGCCGGTCAGCGCGGAAATAAACTGCGTCTGGCCGTTTCCCTCGATGCCGGCCAGGCAGACGATTTCGCCCGCCCGCACCTGGAAGGAAACGTCGTGCACCACATTCTTCTTATGGATTTTGCTGGGCACGGTCACGCCCTGGACATCCAGCACGACGTCACCGACTTCCGGCTCCTTCTTGTCGACGGTGAAGGAAACATCCCGTCCGACCATCATCCGGGACAGTTCCTCCTTGGAGGTGTCCGCGATGTCGACCGTACCGATATACTTGCCCTTTCGAAGCACGGTACAGCGGTCGGCCGCCGCCATAATCTCGTTGAGCTTATGGGTGATGAACAGGATCGACTTTCCTTCCTTGGCGAAGTTGCGCATGATCTGGATCAGTTCATCGATTTCCTGCGGCGTCAGCACCGCGGTGGGCTCGTCGAAAATCAGGATCTCATTATCCCGGTACAGCATCTTCAGGATTTCGACACGCTGCTGCATACCCACGGAGATATCTTCGATCAGCGCGTCCGGGTCCACCCGCAGGCCGTACTTTTCGCTGAGGCTCAGAACCTTTTTCCGGGCTTCCTTTTTCTTCAGGACACCCATCTGGGTGTCCTCCGCGCCGAGGATAATATTATCCAGCACGGAAAACACCTCCACCAGCTTAAAGTGCTGGTGAACCATGCCGATACCCAGATCGTTGGCGTCGTTGGGATTCCGGATATTGACTTTTTTTCCGTCCTTAAAGATTTCGCCGCTGTCAGGCTGGTAAAGACCGAACAGCACGCTCATCAGCGTACTTTTCCCCGCGCCGTTTTCACCCAGCAGCGCGTGGATCTCGCCCCTGCGCAGCTGAAGGGTGATATCGTCGTTGGCCTTGATGCCGGGAAAGGTTTTGGTGATGTGCCGCATCTCAATGACATAATCGTCCAATCCGCAACGCCTCCGTTCTGAATGGTATTCCGCGGGCCGGCAGCGGTTTCCGGCCCGCGGATTTCCGGTTTCCTGTGATACAAAGAAAAGGCCCGCAGTGCGCGTACTGCGGGCCGGGTAACGATATTACTGGATGTAGTTGACCGTGGCGTTGGTCACAGCGGGAGCATTCTCGGTGTCGTTGCTGACAACGATTTCGCCGCTCTGGACAGCGTCATGGATGAGCTTGTAGTCTTCCGTGGTGAAGGTCGCGAAACGCCAGGATCCTTCCGCCTCGGGCAGGCCGACATATTCACCTTCCGCCAGGGAGTAGTTCTTGACTTTGCCGCCGTCCCAGTTGCCGTCGAACAGATCAGCCAGCAGGGATTCGGTCACGTTCTGCAGACCCTTCATAGCGGAGGTCAGGATGCAGGGATCGATGTAGGCCTGGTCGACGTCGACGCCGATGACCTTGGCTTCGTACTTGTTGGCCGCTTCGACCGCGGAGGTGTAGATGCCGCCGCCGCAGGCGAACACGATTTCGGTGCCGGTGGAGTACCAGCCTTCCATCTTGGCGGTGATGGCAGCATCGCCGAAGAACTGGCCGCCATAGGTGTAATTGATTTCAATCTGCTTGTCCAGCTCGGCAGCCGCCTTGTCAGCGCCCTGCACGAAGCCGTAGCCGTAACGGATAACAGCGGGAACCGCCATGCCGCCCAGGAAGCCCAGCTTGGTGTAGCCGTCCTTCACAGCCGCGTAACCGGCCAGATAACCGGCCTGCTCCTCGGAGAAGGTAACGCAGATGACGTTGGCAGCGGGATCCACATAGGTCACATAGTCCAGGGTCAGGTCACCGGCGGAAACGTCGACCGCGATGAACTTCACGTCCGGATATTTGTCCTGCGCGGTAACCAGGGTGGCACCAAACAGATAGCCGGGCATAACGATGACGTTGGCGCCTTCGGTGACGGCCTGGTCGATGCTGATCAGACGGGCGTCGAGGCTGTCAGCGTTCGGCTGATAATAGGTATACTCCACATCGTTCTCAAGCGCATAGGCTTCGACAGCCTGCCAGCAGGCCTGGTTGAAGCTTTCATCGTCAATGGTTCCGACGTCGGTCACCAGAGCGATCTTGTCAGCCAGCGCGGAGGCGCAGCCGAGCAGCATCACAGCGGCGAGCAGCAGAGCAAGAAATTTCTTCATAGGGAAACCTCCTTTTGATGTTACGCCCGGAGGGCGGTTTTTGTGCGGCGCCTGATTTCAGGAGCCTTTTCTCTGGAGAAGATTATACCAAATTTACAGGCTGAATGATACAGGAAATTATTAACAATTTGTTACGTTTCTGAAGTTATCCGGAAAGCGGCACTTGTCCCGGCCACGGAAACCTAATATAATCAGCAGGTAATAAGCACACAGGAAAGGACGGCCTTCAGTGAACGCAACCACACAGAAAATCACCCGGTTTGGCCTGCTGACCGCCCTCGCGCTGGTGCTGGGGCTGATGGATCGGGCGATCCCGCTGACGGCGCTGCTGGGCGGAGCCGCCCCGGGAATCAAGCTGGGCCTCGCGAACACGGTGCTCCTCTACGCGGTCTACCTGATGGACGGATGGAGCGCCCTGCTGCTGATGTTTGTCAAGGTGGTCCTTTCCGGCCTGATTTACGGTTCCCTGACAGCGATATTATATTCCCTGGCCGGCGGAATCCTCAGCCTGGCCGTCATGCTGGCCGTGCGCCGGAGAGCCCGGGAGGCCTCCCTGGCCGCGTTTGTCCTGGCCGCTGCCTGTGACGCGTACCTTCTGTACCGGAATCCGCATCCGAAGGGCCAGATGCTGCTGGCGGTCATCCTGATCGCCGCCGGCGCGGCCGCATGCCTGGCGGCCTGGATCCTGAACCGGATGGGGAAGATCCGGGACATTCCGGGCACTTCGGTGGCGGGCGCCATCGCGCATAACGCGGGGCAGGTGCTGGTGGCGGCCGTGCTGCTGCGGACTCCCGCGCTGCTGACGGTTTACCTGCCGGTGCTGGCCGGCGTCGGTGCGGTGGTCGGGAGCCTGACCGGCATCATCGCCGAGCGTGTTTTCCGCGCGCTGCGCCTGAATACCCATGAAACGGAGAAGAACCGGGAATGAAAAAGATCCGTAAAGCCGCGCTGCTGATCCTGCCACTGGTTCTGCTGCTGACAGCGGCGGGCTGCGGGAGGGAGGAGACGACCCCGGCCCGGGAGGAGACGCCCCCGATCCGCACCCTGACGGTGTTTGACTGCCTGGATACGGTAATCACCTTCAAAATCTATACCCGGGACGAAAGCCTACCGGAGGCGGCGCACGCGGAATGCCGGCGGCTCCACGCGCTGTTTGCCCGGAATGAGGAAGGAAGCGACGTCTGGAAAATCAACCACGCGGACGGGCAGTCGGTCGAGGTGTCGGACGACACCGTCCGGATCCTGGAAACCGCCGCGCGGATCAGCGAACTGTCCGGCGGCGCCTTTGACGTGACGATCGCGCCGGCTTCCACGCTGTGGGATTTCCACGCCGAAGACCCGCAGGTTCCGGAGGCGGCGGCGCTGGCGGAAGCCGCGGAGCGGATCGACTATACGAAAATCCGGATCGACGGCAATACGGTCACCCTGCCGGCAGGCATGATGATCGACCTGGGCGGCATCGCCAAGGGCTATATCGCCGACGCGGTGAAGCAGATGCTCGTGGACCGCGGGGTGAAGCACGCGATCCTGTCCTTCGGCGGAAACATCATCGCCATCGGGATCAAACCCGAAGGGACCCCCTGGCGGGTCGGAATCCAGGACATCGACGCGCCGACGGGCACGAGCATGCTCGTTTCCCTGAATTACGGCGGATCCACCGTAACCAGCGGAATCTATGAGCGCGGATTTGAGGAAGACGGGGTATGGTATCACCATATTCTCTCGTCGGAAACCGGATGGCCGGTGCAGAACGAACTGGCGTCGGTGACGATATTCACCGAAAACTCCATGGAGGGGGACGCGCTGTCCACCGCGGTATTCGCGCTGGGTACGGAGAAGGGCACCGGACTGATTGAAAGCCTGGAAAACACGGAAGCGGTATTGATCGACCGGAACCGGAACGTCACCATGACTTCCGGCGCGGGAAAGTATTTCGAAAACTGATCAGATTCCCCGTTCCAGGGCACTGATGGCGGCGGTGATCCCGTCGATGGCGGCGGATACGATACCGCCCGCGCAGCCGGCGCCTTCCCCGACCGGATAGAGGCCGGACATATCTTCCGCCTCGCACGCGGCGTTCCGCAGCATGCGGACAGGGGAGGAGGAACGGGTTTCCGGCGCGGTGAGCACCGCGTCGGGCATGGCAAAACCGGGAAGCTGGGCATTCATGGCCCGGATTCCCTTTTTCAGGTTTTCCGCGATATAGTCCGGGAGTACCGCCCGGAGATCCGCCGGCGTGACACCGGGCCGGTAGGAGGGAAACACCTCGCCGAAGGAGGCGGTTTCCCGGTTTTCCAGAAAGTCGCCGACGCGCTGGGCCGGCGCGCGGAACCCGCCGCCGCCCGCCGCGAAGGCGGCTTTTTCAATTTCCCGCTGCAGAAGAAAACCGGAAAGGGGATGATCGTCGCCGAAGTCCTCCGGCCGGACGCCGACCAGGAGCGCGGAATTGCTGTTGATCCCATCCCGCGCGTGGAGGCTCATGCCGTTGACCACGACGCCCCCGGGCTGGGAAGCCGCGGCGATCACGCTGCCGCCGGGGCACATGCAGAAGGTGTAGACGCCCCGGCCGTCCGGGGTATGGCAGATCAGTTTATAGGAAGCGGCGCCGAGGGCGGGATGCCCCGCGAAGGCACCGTACTGGCTGCGGTCGATAAAGGCCCGCGGATGCTCGATGCGCACGCCCATGGCAAACGGCTTGGGCGCCATCCGGACGCCCTGGGAGAAGAGCGCCTGGACGGTATCGCGCGCGGAATGGCCGATGCACAGAAGGAGGGTGTCCGTCCGGATCTCCCGCCGCGCCCCGCGGCAGGAAACCACGGCGCCTTCAATATGGCTCCGGGAAACGAGTAGCTCCTCCAGGCGGGTTTCAAAGCAGACGGTGCCGCCGAGGCGGATGATCTCCCCGCGGATGGACGCGACGACGCCCTTCAGGCGGTCGGTGCCGATATGCGGCTTCTGGTCGGTAAGGATGGATTCCGGCGCGCCATGGGCGACGAAGGTCTCCAGGATCATCCGGAGATAAGGGGATTTGATGCCGCAGGTGAGCTTGCCGTCCGAAAAGGCGCCGGCGCCGCCCTCCCCGAACTGGACGTTGGATTCCGGATCCAGCTGTCCTTCTTCCGCCATGAGATCCACATCCCGCGTCCGTTCCTCCACCGGCTTTCCGCGCTCGATGAGCACCGGCGCGGCGCCGGCCCTGGCCAGGGTCAGCGCGGCAAAAAGCCCGGCGGGCCCGGCGCCGACCACCAGGGGCGGAAGGCGGAAGGACGGGGCGGGAAGGCGGATCGGCGCGGCGGGGGAAACCGCCGTCAGGAACCGGTGTTTTTTCAACAGGAAGGGTTCGTTTTTCGCGGAGAAATCCACGGTCAGTACAAAATGGACTTTGGTCTTATCCCGGGCGTCCACCGAACGGCGGTATACCGAGAAGGACCGCAGCTGGTCCGCGGGGAGGGAAAGCTTTTTCAGCAGCATTTCCCGGAGGGAGGCTTCCGTATAATCCAGCGGCACACTGAAATTCGTCAGGCGGATCATGGCATTTCCTCCTCCTCATGCCAGCGCAGGGATGCCGGATCGGTAAACGCTTTTTCCGGATAACGGACTTCGGTCAGTTCCAGGCCGTCCGGAGGGGCGGTCATGCCCAGGTCCAGCCGGTCCAGGGAGGAAAACGCCCGGGAGAACGCGTCCGTCCCGCGCTTTCCGAGGCCGACCTCCACCACGGTGCCGGCGATGATCCGGACCATGTTATAGAGGAAGGCGTTTCCGCTGACCGTCAGGACCAGCATTCCGTCCCGCTCCTTAAGTTCCGCCTGGTCAATCGTGCGGACCGTGGTGCGCGCGGTGCCGCCGGCCGCCTGGAAGGCGGCGAAATCGTGGGTGCCCGGGAGGGCGGAAAGCGCCCGGCGCATCGGTTCAATATCCAGCGGAACCGGCACATGCCAGCATTTCCGCTCCAGGGCGCTGGCGTGGCGGCGGTTCAGGATCCGGTAGGTATAGGTTTTTCCGGATGTCAGGAAGCGCGCGTGGAAATCATCCGGAACAGGCCGGCCGGCCTGGACCCGGATATCCGGGGGAAGCAGGTTGTTCAGCACGAAGGGATACTTGTCCGCGGGAATCGTGGACCGGGTATCAAAATGCACCATCTGCATCCGGGCGTGAACGCCCGCGTCGGTCCGGGAGGAACCGGTGACGGTGACCGGATGACCGCAGGCGGAAGACAGGGCTTCCTCCAGCACCTGCTGCACAGCGGTTCCGTTAATCTGGCGCTGCCAGCCGGCGTAGGCGGAACCGTCGTATTCCACGGTCAGAAGAATGCGGGGCAAGGCAAATCCCTCCCGGAATCGGATATCGGAATCAGTACGGAAGGAAACGGCCTTCCACCACAATCAGCGCGATCAACACGGCCACCACGCCGCAGGCCAGCAGGTCGCCGCGCGTGATTTTCAGGACGCGCAGGCGGGTCCGGCCTTCTCCGCCGTGGTAACAGCGGCTTTCCATCGCCATGGCCAGGTCGCCGGCCCGGCGGAAAGCGCTGACAAAGAGCGGCACGAGCAGGGGCACCATGGAGCGCGCGCGGGAAATCAGGTTTCCGCTTTCAAAATCCGCGCCCCGCGCCATCTGCGCTTTCATGATCTTATCCGTCTCCTCCAGCAGGGTCGGGATAAAGCGCAGGGCGATCGTCATCATCATCGCCAGCTCGTGGGCCGGAAAGCGCAGTTTTTTCAGCGGGGTCAGCAGAAGCTCAATCCCGTCGGCCAGCGCGATGGGGGATGTGGTCAGGGTGAGCAGGGAAGTGCCGGAGACCAGGAAAACGAGGCGGAGCGAATAGCAGAGCGCCTGCAGGAAGGCTTCCCGGGTGATCCGGATGATCCAGAACTCCACCCAGACGACGCTGCCGCCGGTGAAGAACAGGTTCAGGATAAAGGTGATCAGGATGATCAGCCGCAGCGGTTTCAGGCCCTTCAAAAGCAGCTTGAAAGGCACCCGGGAAAGGCGGGCCGCCAGGATGATGAAACCGAGCAGCAGGGCGTAACCGATAAAGGAGCTGATTGGGAATGACGCGTCTTTGACCAGGAAGACCGAAACAATAAAGGCAATGGTCAGCACCAGTTTGACGCGCGGATCCAGGCGGTGGATCGGGCTGTCGACCGGATAATACTGGCCAAGCGTCACGTTATTCAGCATGCGCTTCCTCCTTTCCGCCCTTCCAGGCACGGAGGATGTGTTCCTTCAGCTCGTCCAGCCGGTAGAGGTCGGGCGGCAGGCTGACGCCGCGCTCCCGCAGCGCGCGGCAGAGGCGGGAGGCGGCCGGGACGTCCAGGCCGATGGAGGTCATCATGTCCTCCCGCGCGAAAATCTCCCGCGGGGTGCCGGTGGCCACAATCTTCCCGTCCGCCATGACGATCAGGCGGGTGGCCAGGCGGGCCATGTCATCCATGCTGTGGGAAACCATAAGGATGGTGACATGCTCCCGCTCGTGCAGTTCCTCCAGCATCGTAAGGATCCGGTCGCGGCCCCGGGGATCCAGCCCCGCGGTCGGCTCGTCCAGGATCAGGACGGACGGGCGCATGGCCAGTACGCCGGCGATGGCGACGCGGCGCATCTGGCCCCCGGAAAGCTCGAAGGGGCTGCGCTCCGCGTATTTTTCGTAGTCCAGGTGAACGCAGTCCATGGCGTAGCGGACCCGCTCGTCAATTTCCTGCGGGGAAAGCTTCTGGTTTTTCGGGCCGAAGGCAATATCCTTCGCCACCGTTTCCTCAAACAGCTGGTATTCCGGATACTGGAATACCAGGCCGATCCGCTGGCGCAGCGCGCGGCGGTCCACATGCTCCCCGTTCAGGTCCTGGCCGTCAACAAGGACCTGGCCGGAGGTCGGCTTCAGCAGGCCGTTCAGGTGCTGGACCAGGGTGGATTTCCCGGATCCGGTATGGCCGACAATGCCGATAAACTCCCCGTCTTCCGCGACGAAGGAAACGTCGTTCAGCGCGACGGTCGTCAGCGCGCTGCCCTGGGAATAGCAGTGGGTCAGGTTCCGGACTTCGATGGGCATAGTACCTGATCCACCTCCTTTGCCAGGTCTTCCACCGTCAGGATTCCGGCGGGAAGGGGCATGCCTTCCTGACGGAGCGCGTTGGCCAGCGCGGTCATGGGCGGGACATCCAGGTGCATCTCCTGCATCAGGTCCACGTTGTCAAAGACCTCGGCCGGGGTTCCGGACAGGCGGACTTCGCCGTCGGTGACCACCAGCACGCGGTCCGCCTGGGCCGCTTCTTCCATGAAGTGCGTAATCCAGACCACGGTGATTCCCTTTTTCCGGTTCAGCATCCGGATGGTATCCAGGACTTCCTTCCGGCCGGAGGGGTCGAGCATCGCCGTGGCTTCGTCAGCGATGATCACCGAGGGCTCCATCGCGAGGATGCCGGCGATGGCGACGCGCTGTTTCTGGCCGCCGGAAAGCTGGTGCGGCGCGCTGTCGGCGTATTTGCTCATCCGCACAGCGGACAGGGCGCTCTCGATCCGCGGAATCATCTCTTCCGTCGGTACGCCGAGGTTCTCCAGGCCGAACGCCACGTCCTCCTTGACGAGGGTGGCGACGATCTGGTTGTCCGGATTCTGGAAGATCATGCCGGCGCGCCGGCGGATTTCCCAGACCAGTTCCTCTTTCCGCGTATCGTAGCCGCATACGGCCACCGTGCCTTCGGTGGGGATATAAAGGGCGTTCAGAAGCTTCGCGAGGGTGGATTTTCCGGAGCCGTTATGGCCCAGCACCGCGACAAATTCACCGGGCTGGATATCCGCGGACACATGGGACAGCGCGGGGGAAGAAGCGCCTTCATAGGTGAAGGAGACTTCGTCGATCCGGATCAGGGATTCGTTCTGCATCAAAACACCTCAGTCAGACGTCGTCAGTTCAATCAGGTGGATCTGGGGATAACACCCAAGGCGGAAGGGAATCACCGAGGTTCCGACGCCCCGGGAAACAAGGAGCTCGGAGCGGTTTTCCCGCAGCCAGCCGGAACGATAGCCGTCGGGTACGTCCCCGGCGATGTCCAGCAGGGAGGAGAAGAACATCATCTGGCCGCCGTGGGTATGGCCGAACAGCCCCAGGTCAAACCAGCCCAGTGAGCCGGAGGAATCGGTCGCGCGCTGCGCTTCCGGAATCACGGACGGATTATGGCAAAGGAGAATGACATAATCGGAACCGGAAACAGAGGAAGCGACGGATTTGATCGCCGGTTTTCCGGCGATGACGTCGTCCAGGCCGGCGATCAGGATCTTGCTGCCGGAACCGATGTACACCGGAACGGTCTGGTTCACGAGGGGAGTCACTTCCGCGGCGGTCATGGCTTCGGTCAGGCGCTGCCGGTCAAAGGCGGTCTCGCCGACGTCGTTTTCCCCCAGGACGCCGTAAATCCCGTAACGGGTATGGATCTTCAGCTGGCTCTGGAGATGCTGGAAGAACTGGATCGCCGAAGCGTTGTCCGTGGCGTAGTCCCCGCCGAAAAGGACCAGGTCCGGCCGCAGGGAATTGATCCGGGACAAAAGGCCGCCCAGGTCCGCGTCGGAATACCAGAATCCCCAGTGGATATCGCTGACGTAAACGATCCGCAGGTGGTTGGCGTCAGAGGGCAGGTCCTTCGAGGCGACCAGCTTTTTATCGACCGTCAGGATTTTTGATTCGATGAAGGGATAGGCAAGAAGGGTCAGCAGCAGGATGGCCAGGAGGATGAAACGGATCCTCCGGCGGGGGTTGCGCCGCTGATGCCGCCCGCGGCGGACGGAAGCGGTGGAAGCCACGGCCCATGGCTGCGAGGGGGCGTGCCTGCCCCGGTATTCATTCATGAAACCGGCCTCCTTCCCTTGAAAATGCTCATCTTATATATTATACACGAAGGAAATGACTGAATCAAGGTTCGGCGCTGTCCTCAACCTGTTCTTCCGGCAGGTCCGGACGAAGAACGGAGCAGACCGCCACGTCGGCGTGTTCTCCCTTGTAATAAATCTGGCCGCGCAGGATCCCTTCGCGGGTCATGCCGCATTTCTCCATCACCCGGCCGCTGGCCGGATTCCGGATGTCGTGCCGGGCTTCGATCCGGTACAGTTCCGGCAGGCGGTCAAAACAGGCGCGGAGAACGGCGCGGAGGGCCTCCGTGGCATATCCCCGGTTCCAGCAGTCCCGGGCCAGGCTGTAGCCGATTTCGGCGGTGCCGCCGGCGCGGGAATAGCTGACGAAACCAATGGTGCCGATCACCCGGCCGCTCCCGCGCAGGGTCACCGCCCAGGCGGAGGGAAGGCCGCGCCGGTACAGGCCGCGGACATACCGGATATAGGACCTGGTTTCGGATATGCTCCGGTGCGCGTCCCAGAGCACGTAGCGGGCCACAAGGGGATCGGAAGCGTAGGCGTAGATATCCTTCGCGTCCCGCATGGCCAACGGCCGGAGGACCAGATCCTCCGTTTCCAGAACCGGCGGGCGGGCGAAGAAGAAAAAGGAATCCTCTCCGGGGACAGCGCCTTCCGGTATGGTCAGCCAGCGAAAAAAACGGGAAGAAAACATAAAAAACCGCCTTTCGGGGAATGAAAACGGAAAGCGTTCCGTTTAGTTATCGAACGCCGGATTTGTTTCGACAGGAACGCTTCCGATTCCTGCCGCGGGCCGTCCCGCTTCATTGACACCCCCGCGGAAAGGCGGTAAAATATCCCTGTTGCGTTCAAAGAAAAATCCGAAAGGATGGATCATTGATATGAAGAGCTGGATGAGAAGAACCGTCTCCCTTCTGATTGCCGCGGTTTTGATGCTTGCAGCCCTGCCCGCCGCCCTGGCTGTGCCGTACGACTGGGCACAGCTCCAGATCGGGCTGAGCTGGACGGACGCGGAGGGAAACACCCGCTGGTACCAGGCGTACCCGGTCTATGAACAGGAGGGTTCATTCTGGGCCTATGTCGACCCGGACGTACCGCTGTATGAGCTGGCGGTCAGCCTGTCCGCCCCTGGACATGACTATGCGTTCTGGCCGGAAAACGGATCCATCCTGTATAACGCGGCGGATGCCCGGGATCAGCTGGACGAATATACCGCGTATATCGAAATCATGGCGACGGAATACGACACCACGGAAACGTTCCGCCTGTATATTTCGACGACCACCGGCTCTCCCGCGGTGGTGACGCCGACACCGGAACCCACCGAGGAGCCGACCGAGGTTCCGACGGAGGTTCCGACCGAGGAGCCCACGGAAGTCCCGACCGAAGTTCCGACGGAGGTACCCACGGAAGTGCCGACCGAGGTTCCGACCGAAGTACCCACGGAAGTCCCGACGGAAGTCCCGACGGAAGTCCCGACCGAAGTGCCGACTGAGGTACCCACTGAAGTCCCGACCGAAGTGCCGACGGAGGTACCCACGGAAGTGCCGACCGAGGTTCCGACCGAAGTACCCACGGAAGTCCCGACGGAAGTCCCGACCGAAGTGCCGACTGAGGGACCCACTGAAGTCCCGACCGAGGTTCCGACGGAAGTTCCCACTGAAGTGCCGACCGAGGTTCCGACGGAAGTTCCCACGGAAGTCCCGACCGAAGTGCCGACGGAAGTCCCGACCGAAGTGCCGACTGAGGTACCCACTGAGGTGCCGACTGAGGTGCCGACCGAGGTGCCGACGGAAGTGCCCACCGAAGTGCCGACGGAAGTGCCGACCGAGGTTCCGACGGAAGTTCCGACCGAATTACCCACTGAAGTTCCGACGGAAGTCCCGACGGAAGTTCCGACCGAAGTACCAACGGAAATCCCGGCCGAAGCGCCGACGGAGATTCCGACGGAAATCCCCACAGAAATCCCGACGGAAGTACCCACAGAAGTTCCGACGGAAATCCCGACGGAAGTTCCGACGGATGTGCCCACGGAAGCTCCGACCCAGGCGCCCGAGCGGAGCAAAGCGGACACGCTCACCATCGGTGAATTCGTCAATATGTACGGTGTGGTCAACGTGAACAGCGTCAACTTCCGCACCGGCCCCGGTACCGGACATGGCAAGATCAAGACGCTGAAGCTCGGCAATTATGTATACCTGATCGAAACCGTGTTGGGCGACGACGGCGCCAAGTGGACGCACGTCCTGTACAACGGCCAGGAAGGCTACCTGAAGAGCGAATTCCTCGACGTGCTGAGCCTCGACGAGAGCGAAGCCTATGACGCGGCGCAGCCCACGGCGGCTCCGATCTTCGCGCCGACGCCCGCGCCGACAGAAGTCCCGACGGAAGTTCCGACGGACGTGCCCACGGAAGCGCCGACCGAAGTGCTGACCGAAGTCCCCACGGACGTCCCGACCGAGGTTCCGACGGACGTGCCGACGGAAGTTCCCACCGAGGTTCCGACAGAGGTGCCCACGGAAGTGCCGACCGAAGTGCCGACGGAGGTCCCCACGGAGGTTCCCACGCCCGAACCCGTGGAGCTCGGCACGATCCAGAACCGCTATGTCGTCACCAACAGCAACGTCAACTTCCGCGCGAAGGCCACCACGGATTCCACGCGGATCAAACAGATCAAGTCCGGAAGCAGGGTTTACCTGATCCAGCTCCTGCTGAACGAGCAGGATGAGGAATGGGCGCATGTCATGTATGAGGGCAGGGAAGGCTACATTAAGTGGAACTTCCTGGAGAACTCCATGACGCTGGACGAAAGCCGCGCGTATGACGCCGCGCAGGCCTCGCCCGCTCCCGTCTATACGGAGGCGGACCTGGTCACCAGCGATCCGGCCCAGCCGACGCTGGTCATCACGGAGGAGCCTTCGGTTCCGCCGACGGAGGTGCCCACTGAGGTGCCGACTGAAGTCCCGACGGAAATCCCGACGGAAGTTCCCACGGAAGTACCCACCGAGGTACCCACGGACGTGCCGACCGAAGTGCCGACCGACGTCCCCACGGAAGTGCCGACTGAGGTACCCACGGATGTCCCGACCGACGTCCCGACCGACGTACCCACGGAAGTCCCGACGGACGTTCCTACCCAGGCGCCTCCGACCGCGACGCCTGAACCGGTCCAGCGGATCGGCTACGGCATCACCATCGGCGACGGCGCCTACGTCCGGAGCTGGCCGAGCACCAGCAGCGTCATCATCGACGACCTGCCGCCCAACAAGATCGTGTACGTCAACGGACAGGACTACATCGACGGCGTCGCGTGGCACGCGGTGCAGTATGACGGCACGTGGGGCTATATCCGCGCGGATATGCTGCGGATGATGAACGACCTGGAAGTGCTGGCTTACCTGGAAGAGCTGAACAACACGCCTGAACCCGAGGCGGAAATCACCCTGGCCCCCTATGACCCCACGGCACTGAGCTGCTACGGATATGTGGTGTCCGATTCCGTGAACTTCCGCTCCCAGGCCTCCGTCAAGTCCGAGCGGCTGGGCACCCTGCGCAAATACGCCCTCTGCCTGGTTTACGACTCTGTGAACGTCGACGGCGCCACCTGGTACCATGTCAGCTACAACGGCAAGACCGGCTATGTGAACGGTTCCTATTTCAAGCAGATGACCACCGGCGAGGCGGAGGAATTCCTGAATTCCTCTATGTATACCGACGGTATCCGCAACAATACGCCGCAGGCGACGGACAACAGCGGAAACAACAACTCCGCCCCGGTCACAACCGGAACGCCCACCGGACTCGTATCCGCGGAAGACGAGCGGGTGAACACCTGGGTGAACCCGGACAGCGGCATCGACGTGAGCTACGCTCCCTTCGATCCCTTCGCGACGCCGGAACCGCTGCCGGAGAATGAAATCAAGAACACCGAATACCTGGACTCCCTGGCGGAGAGAATCCGGAACGGCAGCCTGAAGGAGGAGGAGCTGGAGAATACCCTGGCGATCGCCTACCAGGACAACGCCAACAAGGAAGAGATCATCGCCACGGCCATGTCCTACATCCGGGAAAAGCTCGGCACGGCGCAGCCGGCCGCTGAAACGGAATCCCCGACGCCCGACCCGCTGATTTCCGAGAACAACCTCGAGGTCCAGCAGGAAAAAGGGAATGGAGGAAACCCGCTCGGAACGATCGCGGCGGTCCTCGGCGGTGTCGTCCTTATCGGCGGCGCGGCCGGCGGCGGATTCGCCATCTACGCCAGCCAGCAGAAGAAGCGCCAGGCGGCCCAGCGGATCGCCCAGAAGAAGGCGGCGCAGCAGCGCCAGATGGCCGCGGGCAGCCGTCCCACGACCGCGGGCAGCCCGATGCCCGGCGCGCAGCCCAGGCCCCAGGTGCAGCCCAGCGCGCAGCAGGCCGCGAAGGTCCGGACCGGAACCTATTCCGGCCAGAACGGCCAGACCGTTCCGAAGCCCGCGGCGCCCGCCCCCGGCGGTGACAAAACCGCGAAGCCCTATTCCAAGGTTGTGGATAATCCCTACGGACGCTATACCTCCGGATCCGAGGAAGACAATTCCTATACCGCGTCCTTCAAGCCCGGCGAGAACAAAGCCTACAAGCCCGGCGAGAGCAGGACCTCCCGGATGGAAGAAACCCGCGCCCCGAAGAGTGAGGAAACCCGGACCCCGAAGCCGGAAGCGGCCGGGACCGCCCCCGCTGAAGAAACACCGAAGGAATCCGCGGCGCCGCGCCGCCGGCGGGGAAACCGCCCGACGGGCAGCGAAACAGACGGTAACAACAGGGAGAGCTGAGAAATGGCCAAGACGAAAGCTGAACGCAAACAGGAGATCACCCGGATCGCGGCGCTGGTCATAGCCGGCGTCATGGCGGTATCCGTACTGCTCGCTGTGCTGCTGAACCGGTAACCCCGAAAACAGAACCATATCGCCGAAAGGAGGAGAGACGGCTTGAGAAGGCAGGACAAACGCGGGATCTCAGTCGGGACCGTGGCCGTACTGGTCATGACCTGCCTGGTTCTTGCCGGAACCGTGCTGATCTGGCTTCGCCTCTCCTCCGGCCGGATGCCTGACTTAAGCCATCTGCATACGGACACCGCCGTCGCGCCGGAGGGCCCGGAAGATCAGGCGGACGAAGTCCGCGGACAGAATTTGTCCGCGGACCCTTCTGTTCCGCCCGCGTCCGCGCCGACGTCCGCGCCGTCCGCCGCCCCTGCGGCGGAACCGGAAGAATACAGCTTTACGCTGACCGTTGCCGGGACCGCCGCGGTCGAGGGGGAAGTGCGGAAAAACAGCTACGTTTCCGAGCTGAAGACCTATGACCTGTCCGACATCATGACGCTGCTGAAAAGCGAGCTCCGGTCGGACCTGAACGTCGTTTTCCTGGAAAACATCATCAGCGACGACCTGAAGGTATCCGACACGGTGATCACCGGCAACATGGCGGACATGCTGAAGGCCGCCGGATTCAACATGGCGGCGTGCGGGTTTTCCCTGTCCTGGTACCAGGCGGAAAACGGTGTTTCCGATACGCGCATGAACCTGCTGGAACGCGGGATCCGCCCCGTCGGTATCTATGACGAAAACGACCAGAACCAGGTCCGCGTTTCCGAAACCAACGGCGTACGCTACGTCATCCTGCAGTATACGGACACCATCGCTTCCGGCATCCGGAAGAAAATGGCCAAAAACAATATGTCCGGCATGGTGCCGGAGGCGGATCCCGAGGCCATCGCGGCGGATATCGCCGCCGCGCGGAGCCAGGGCGCCCGGGCGGTGATCGTCCTCATCAGCTGGGGAAAGGTCGGCAAAGCGCCGGATAAGGCCCAGAAAGCGCTGGCCCGGAAAATCGCGGACGCGGGAGCCGACCTGATCATCGGTTCCGGCAGTCGGATTCCGCAGGGCGTGGAATACCTGAGCGCCGTCCGGGAGGACGGAAGCACCGCTTCCGTACCCTGCGCGTGGAGCCTCGGAACCACGCTGAGCGCCGAACGCGGAAGCGCCCGGAGGCTCTCCGGATACCTGCTGCACGTGACCGTGTCGGTCCGGGGAAACAGCGCGGCCCGGATCGGGGAGCTCCGCTTCACCCCGGTCTATACATGGAAATACAAACAGGACGGCCGGTTTTATTACCGCTGCCTTGCCTCCGGCGGAAGCGCGCCGGACGGAATGGACAGCGACCAGGCCAAAATGATGAAAAAGGCATACGACGCGGTGACCGACGCGCTGAAGGATTCACCGGTCACGCAGCGGTAACGGGCGACGGATATGGAAATGAACCAGTTGAGAACCCAAATCCAGGCCATGCTGAACCGCTGCGCGGACGGAAGGGCGCCGGCCCTGCGCCGGAGCCGCCGGCCGGAATTCCTGTACGCGGCGGACCTGCCGCTCTCATCGTCCCCGGAAGCGGTGGACCAGTTTCTCTCCCTCGCGAGGGAAGAGGGATGGAAAACGGAAACAGCGGACGGCTGGGTTTACCTGGACCGCCCGGTCATCCGGCCGCCGGAGAACGGCTTTTCCGGCCCCTACGGCCCGGAGGCGGCCTGCTGTCTCTCCCTGATCCGCCGCCACGGAAATAAAGCGGAGGACCCGGAACACAGCGCGGAGAGAAGCCTGGTGAAGGCCGGTGAGGAAGGAAGCCGGGAATATGAAAGGGTGTGCGGCATCCTGCATGCCCAATGGGCAGAGGCGCTTCGGAACGGAGAAATGATACCGGATGTCGATCCGGGATTTTTCGGGGAGGAATCTGAATGCTGATCAGGCACATCGGACACGCGGAATTCCTGATTGAAACGGAAAGCGGCCTGCGTATCGCGACCGATCCGTATGACGAAAGCTGCGGATATCCCGTACGAAAACAGGCGGCGGACATCGCGCTGGTCTCCCACGGGCACCATGACCACAACGCCGTGGAAAACCTCGAAAACCTGCGCCAGGTGATCGACCGGGCCGGGGAATATACCCCGGACACCGGCGTCCGGATCACCGCCGTACGCGGCTTCCATGACGACGCGGAGGGAACGCGGCGGGGAGAAACGCTGCTTTTCCTGATCGAGGCGGAAGGCCTGCGGATCGTCCACCTGGGAGACCTGGGCTGCCGGCTGAACGCCGAACAGCTGAACATACTGAAAAAACCGGATATCCTGATGATTCCGGTCGGGGGATTCTTTACCATTGACGGACGCACGGCGCGGGAAACCGCGGACGATCTGGCGGCGCGCACCGTGCTGCCGATGCATTACAAAACAGAATTCAACGCGGACTGGCCGATTTCCGGGCCGGAGGATTTCCTGGAAGGATACCGGGAAGAGGATATCCTGCTGGACGCGCAGGCCCTGCGCGTGACCGCGGGGGATATGGTATGCCAGCCGAAAGCGGTGTTATTTCATCAGGGATAAGGCCAGGTCCGGATAATTGGTGATGACGATATCCGCGCCTTCAGCAAGCACGGCGGAAATGTCCCGGACGCTGTTGACGGTCCAGGTGTTGACAGAGATGCCCGCGCGATGGGCCTCGGCGCATTCGCCGCCCGGAACCAGCACTTCCGAATAACGGGGATGGATGGCGTCCATTCCCAGTTTTTTTGCGTATTCCCAGGGGGAGACCAGCGTCGCGTCATACAGGAGCCCGCAGCGGAGGGAAGAGTCCAGCGCCTTCATCCGGAGCATGCTGTAATGGTTGAAGGAGGAAAAGATAATCCGGTCGGTGGAGAACTCCCGGGCCGCCAGCTCCAGGGTTTTCCGCTCCAGGTCCGGGTAGTCGATCTCGCTGTTCTTCAGCTCGATATTGATCTGCAGGCCGGTGGGGCTGAGAAGCTCAAAAACCTCTGACAGCAGCGGAATCCGCGCGCCGGCGACCTCCGGATGCGTACGGTTGAAAGTCAGGCGCTTCAGCTGGGTGAGTGAATGGTCCATGATCCGGCCGCTTCCGTTGGAAACCCGGTCGACGGTTTCGTCGTGGGCGACGACCAGTTCCCCGCTCGCGCAGATATGGACGTCCAGCTCCACGCCCTGCGCGCCCATGCGCGCGGCAAGCTCAAAAGCTTCGAGCGTGTTCTCCGGCGCGTAACCGGACGCGCCGCGGTGGCCGAAAATCAAAGCAGACATGGAAGGATTCTCCTTTCAGGCGCGGGTTGCCCCGGACTCAATGAAGCAGACCGCGGCCGCCACGCCGCCGTCATGGGAAATGCTGAGGAAGAGGCGGTCGTTTCCGACGCGTTCCGCCAGGCGCCCGGAAAGGGCGTACCGCGGCTGGCCGGCGGCATCATGCGCGATTTCCGCCTCCCGCAGGTCAAAATCGATCCCGGTCCCCAGCGCCTTGGCCAGCGCTTCCCGCGCCGCGAACATTCCGGCGGCGGTCTGCGCGGCGGAGACGCCCTTTCCGCGGACATAGGCGATTTCAGCGGACGTGAAATAGCGGGACAGGAAGCGGTCGTTCGTAAGCAGTTTCTCCATCCGGGAAATTTCACACAGATCGATACCGATACCCTTGCACATGGATATTCCCCCCAGGCGATTTCACGGGACCTGGTCCGGTCCCGGCGGACAGCGCCGCCCGACTTGTGGTCCCGGCGCTGCCATCATACCATACCTTGCGGTTTCAGGCAAATCACGGTATAATATTCGGGTAACAGGACCCAAAGGAGGACGGATGAATGCTGAATCCCGGGCAGATGATTTATACGCTTCAGCACAACATTGGAAAAGCGATCGTCGGGAAGGAAGAGGCGGTGGAGTACGCCCTGATCGCCCTTTTGTGCAAGGGCCATGTCTTGATTGAGGACGTGCCCGGCGTCGGCAAGACCACGCTGGCCAGTGCGCTGGCCCGCTCGCTGGACTGCTCCTTCCGGCGGATCCAGTTCACGCCGGATCTGATGCCCTCCGATGTGACGGGATTTACCCTCGTCAATTTCAAGACCGGGGAAATGGAATATAAAGAGGGCGCGGTCATGAGCCAGATCGTGCTGGCGGACGAAATCAACCGGACCAGCCCGAAAACCCAGTCAGCGCTGCTCGAAGTGATGGAGGAGCACCAGGTGACGGTGGACGGGATCACGCATCCGCTGCCCCAGCCCTTCATCGTCCTGGCAACCCAGAACCCCGGGGAGTTTGTCGGCACCTATCCGCTGCCCGAGGCGCAGGTCGACCGTTTCTTCCTCCGCATTTCCATCGGTTATCCGACGATTGAACAGGAAATGGACGTGCTGGAAAGGTATTCCGGAACCGTCCAGCCGATGGATACCATTGAGCCGGTCTGCACCGCGCAGGACGTGCTGGAGCTCCAGGAACAGGTGACGCGGGTCTACTGTTCCGCCGAGGTGCGCTCCTATGTGGCGAACCTGGCCGCGGCGACCCGGAAGGATCCCGCGCTCATGCTCGGCGCCTCCACCCGCGCCGCCATCGCGCTGATCCGCGGCGGCCAGGCGTGCGCTCTGCTGGACAACCGCGACTTCGTGCTGCCGGAGGACGTGCAGCACATGTTCCTGCCCGTCATGGCCCACCGCATGGTCCTGTCCCCGGAAGCGAAGATGAAGGGGATCCAGGCGGAGCAGGTCCTGCTGACCATCCTCCAGAATACCGCCGTACCGGTAAAACTATGAAAATGCATCTGATTCTGCCCGTTTCCCTGTTCTTTTCGCTGCTGACCGCGGCACTGGCGACGGGGAACGCGCTTTTATGGCTGCTCGCCCTGATGGTGGCGCTGACCGTGCTTCTCTGCCTGGCCAGCGTGATCTGGGCGTCGGCGTCGCTGCGCGTCTCCGCGGAGATTTCCGGCCGGGGCGTCCGGCGCGGCGAGGACGCGTCGCTGCTTCTGCGGGTGTCCCACCGCTGCCCGATTCCCATCGCGCCGGTGATCCTGGAGCTGTCCGCGTCCGGAAACGGAAAGGCGCGGGAAATCCGGCTGAAGGACCTGCCGGGAAGGATCCAGACCCTGCGGATGCCCGTACACGCCGCCCATGTCGGCGTTTATTCCTCCGGCATCCTGTCCTGCACCGCCGAGGACCTGCTGGGGATTTTCAGCCGGCGGGTGGAAACGCCGGACGCGGTGTATGAGCTGACCGTCCTTCCGCAGACATTCACGACCGAGCCCGTGCGGATGGCTCCGGGCGATCCCGGGAGCGAGATCATGGCCCGGGCGACGGAAGACCTGAACGCGCCGTCGGACACCCGGGCCTACCAGCCCGGGGACGCCATGAAGAAAATCCACTGGAAGCTTTCCCTGCGGAAGGGAGAGCTCATGGTCCGGAAATTTGAGGAGCCCGCGCTGCAGGACGTCCTGATCCTGACCGACTGCTCCCGGCCGCCGTCCCTGGGACATCCCGAGGCGGAAGCGGACCTGCGGGACGCGATTCTGGAGACCTCGGCCTCCGTTTTTGCCGATCAGTGCAAAACCGACCATAACATCCGGATGCCGCTGAGCGGCAGCCATCCTGTCGACGTGGACAAAAGCATGGGCACCGCCCACGCTTTCGAGTACCTGGCGCGGGTCGATTTCTCCGAAACCGACCGCTTTGAGCGGGTGATTATGATGGAGAGCCGGCGGATGCGCAAGGTCGGATTCGCGACCGTCATCACGTCCCGGCTGAATTCCGCGCTGGTGGACATCATGATCCGGGTCCGCCGGACCGGACCGAACCTGAGGCTTTACCTGGTGACTTTCGCGCCGGACGATCCGAAGGTCCTGTCGCTGGTATCCCGCCTGCGGAATGCGGAAATCGAGGTCAGCTACGTCACGCCGGACGTCCGGCAGGAAGCCGGGGCGTAAAAAAGCGAAAAACCGGAAAGGAGGGGACGCGGCGTGAAAAAGAAAATAACGGAACGCCTGGTTCACGGACTGGTCGCGCTTCTCCTGTCCGCCGGGGTGACCATGACGGTGCTGGGCATCCTGGACAGATCCTTTGTCCAGCCCCGGGTTCTTCTGTGGATCGCGGCAATGGTCCTTGTTTTTGAGGCGGTATCGCTGACGAAGATCTCCGCCATATGCGCGGCGGCCGGGGCCGCGGCCGGCATCCTTTTCCTCGTGTTCTTCTTCGGCGGCGCCCGGGTTCTTTCCGACGTCATGCTTGCCCTGAGCCACCGCTTTCAGGGCACGGAAACCGCGCTGCCGCTCATATCCGAACCGGCCATGATCCTGGCCGCGGTGGTCCTGACCGCCGTCTGCTGCTTTGCCGCCCTGCGCCGGGCCACCGCGATCCCGGCCGCGCTGCTGTGCGGCGGCGCCGCCCTGCTGGTCTGGATGACGGACCGGATGGACCTGATTCCCTGGCTGCTGAGCGCTCTGGCCGCGTTCCTGACCATGCTCCTGGCCAGCCGGTTTGAGGAAACCCGGGTTCTCCGGGTCCTGCCCTGGGCGGCCGGGATCACCGCCGCCGCCTTCCTGATCGCCGGCGGCGGACTGCCCCCAAATCCGGTGAAAGACAAAGCGGACGAGGTCCGGCAGTCCATTATGGACCGGCTGTTCTTTACGGAAGCCCGGGATGTTTTCACCCTGTATGCGGCGGGCTACTCTCCGCAGGGCCCCGACCAGCTCGGCGGCCGGCCGAATCCGGACGAACATACGGTGATGCAGGTTTCGACACCAAAAACCGCTTACCTGCGCGGAACCATCTATGACCTGTATGACGGGCATGCCTGGAAGAATTCCACCGGCGGACGGAGATACCTCTGGCAGTCCACCCGGACCGGGGAAATGCGCTCTGTCCTGTTTGACGAGAACCTTCCGCCGGCCTCGGTCCTGAATTCCCTGAGCAACGAAAACACGATTTCCGTCCGGATCCTGAACGACGGCGCCTCCACGCTGTTCGTTCCGCAGCGGATCCGCTCGCTGACCCCGGGCGGGGAACTGGTGCCTTATTTCTCCAACTCCTCCGAGGTGTTCGTAACCCGGAACCTGCAGGCGGGAGACACCTATTCCGTTTCCGCGCCGCTGTACTCCGCGGGGGATCCGGGAATCGGGACACTGGTGGAAATCTGTTCCGGATACGAGGACAGCCACTGGGACGAAGTGAAGGAAAGATACCTGTCCCTGCCCGGACACCTGGAACAGCCGGTGTTCGACCTGGCGCGCGAGATCACGTCCGTCGCGGATACCCCCTATGAGAAAGCCCTGGCGGTGCAGAACTACCTGAGCCGGAAATACCGCTATACCCTGGACGTCGGGGAACACCCGGAAAACATTGATTTTGTCACCTCTTTCCTGATGGATACCCGGAAAGGGTACTGCACCTATTTCGCTTCCGCCATGACGGTCCTGTGCCGGATGGCCGGGCTGCCGGCCCGGTATGTGGAAGGATACCTGGCGGAACCGAACGACCGGGGAGAGGCGGTCGTCACCGGCATGGATGCCCATGCCTGGACCGAAGTCTATTTTAAGGGGTTCGGATGGCTGACCTTTGACGCCACGCCGAGGCAGAGCCGGGACGGCGCCCCGGACGGCGGCGGGTCCTCCGGCGGACCGGACCCGACCCCGGAACCCACGCCCGAACCGACGCCGGAACCCTCTGATCCGCCCGCAGGCGAAAAGGAGGACAATCCGACAGAGAATCCCCCCGACGAAACGCCCACGCCCTCCGCCGAGCCGCCGGAGCCCACCGAAACCCCGTCCTCCGGACCGGAGGATCCCGACAGGACGCCGGTCAGCGACGGGGAGAATCCGGGAGGATCCCTGTGGCTGTGGCTGTGGCTGCTGCTCCTGCTCCTGGCCGCCGCGGCGCTGACCGCGAGATGCTGTCTGACGTCCCCCGCGTTCCGCGAAAAGCGCCGGAAGACGGAGGAGGAGAGGATGGAGGTCTGGGTACAGGAGATCGCGGACATCCTTCACGCGGAGAAGATGGACCGGAAGAAAGGGGAAAGCCCGATGGCCTGGCTGCGCCGCGTGGACGGCACCGGCTACTTTACGCTGTCCCTGGCCCCGGTCGGCGAATGCGTTTCCCTGATCCGCTATTCGAAGGCGGAACCGGTGGAAAGCGATACGCAGCTGGTGCGCGATTCGGCCCTTCTTCTCCGGAGTGAAATCAGCCGGAACGCGCGCGCGGTCTACTGGCTCAGGCGCATATTCCTGAGCCGGAAAAGGCATGGCACACTGTGCTGAAACAGGATTCCTCCCTTGTCAAACAATGTTTTTCCTTCTATAATAATTCTGTTAACCATAAGATTCTGAAAGGGGAGTTGCACGATGGATGTCCGGGCAAACTACGAGCAGTGGCTGAAGGATTTCGCTTCCGATGAGGAAACCGTCCGGGAGCTGGAAGCGATCCGGGACGACGAAAAGGAAATCGAGGACCGCTTTTATACGGAACTGAGTTTTGGAACTGCCGGCATGCGCGGCGTTCTCGGCGCCGGTATGAACCGGATGAACAAGTATAATGTCCGCCGCGCCACCAAGGGCCTGGCCGGATATCTGCTGGAAAATCCGGAACAGGCGGCGCGCGGCGTGGTCATCGCCTACGACAGCCGCCGCTGCAGCGATACCTTCGCGAAGGATACTGCCCTGGTGCTGTGCGCGGAAGGCGTACCGGCCTACCTGTTTGACGCGCTGCGTCCCGTGCCGGTGCTGAGCTTCGCGGTCCGCCACCTGAACGCCATCGCCGGTATCGTCATTACGGCGAGCCACAACCCGCCCCAGTACAACGGATACAAGGTTTATGGCGAGGACGGCGCCCAGGTCGGCCCGGACGCGGCCGCCGGGATTACCCGGGTCATCCGCGCCACGCGATATACGGACTGCCGCCTGATGGACGAGCAGGAAGCGCTGGACAAGGGCCTGCTGAAGTACATCGGCAACAGGGAAGTCGACGACGACTACGTCGCGAAAATCAAGACGCTGAGCATCAATCCGGAACTGCTCAAGACCGAAGGTCCGAAGCTGAATATCGTGTACACGCCCCTTCACGGCAGCGGCAACGTTCCGGTCCGCCGCGTGCTGAAGGAGATCGGCCTGACGAATGTTTCCATCGTCAAAGAGCAGGAAATGCCGGACCCGAACTTCAGCACCATCAAAGTACCGAATCCGGAGGATCCCGGCGCCTATGAGCTGGCCTTCCGGAAGGCGGAGGAAGTCGGCGCCAGCGTGATCTTCGCGACGGACCCGGACTGCGACCGCCTGGGCGTGGCTGTCAAGGACGGCGCGGGCGAATGGCACCTGCTCTCCGGCAACCAGATCGGATGCGTGCTGCTGCACTACATCCTCTCCAGCCGGAAGAAGGCCGGCACCCTGCCGAAGGACGGCGCGGCTGTGAAGAGCATCGTTTCCACCAGCCTGGCCAATAAAATCTGTGCCAGCTACGGGGTGGATATTTTCGAAACGCTGACCGGATTCAAGTTCATCGGCGAAAAGATCCAACAGTTCATGGACTGCGGCGACCATACGTTCTTGTTCGGATTTGAGGAAAGCTACGGTTTCCTGAGCAGCACCTTCGTCCGCGACAAGGACGGCGTCAACGCCAGCCTGCTGATCAGCGAAGTGGCCTGCGCCTGCATGGCGGAAGGCATCACGCTGTACGACCGCGTGCAGCAGATTTTCCGGGAGTACGGATACTACATCGAGAAGGTGGTTTCCACCACGCTGCCCGGCAAGGACGGCCTGACCCGGATGAAGGAGATCATGGCCGGCCTGCGGAGCAATCCCCCGAAGGAAATCGGCGGGCTGAAAGTGACGGCGGTGCGCGATTACCTGAGGGGCGTCCGCACGGAGAACGGCAAAGAAGAGCCGACCGGGCTGCCGGAATCCGACGTGCTGTACTTTGAACTCGAAAAGGGATGCTGGGTCTGCGTACGGCCCTCCGGCACCGAGCCCAAGATCAAGCTGTACGTCAACAGCAACGATCCGGAGCAGGCGGCGGCGGAAGCGCTGAACACGAAACTCTGCGAAGCCAGCCAGGCGCTGATGGCCTGAAAATAATCACTGAATCAGACAGGTGGGTGGAAACATGTTCGGCAGGATGATGAACAACTATTTCTACGGGAAAAGCGGGAAAGGGGATTTCCGCAGGGACGACCTTCCGGAAACCCGATGGCAGCTTTTCCGGGACACCCTGCGTACCCGCCTGTCCGGTATCTGCCGGCTGAGCCTTCTGTATTCCCTGATCTGGCTGCCGGCGATGATCATCATCTTCATTTTCGGATCGCGGTTCTATACCACCATGAACGATATCGCGCTGTCGGAGGCGACCTATCCGGAATACGTGCAGTGGGCGGAGAGTAACGAGATCACAGCCACCACGGAAGAGGAGTTTTACCAGAGCGCCTCGTATGTCGCGCTGACCACCCGGAACTACGAGCGCTACGCGCAGCTGAACGAGGGCGTCTCCCGGGAGGAGTTCCTGGAATTGGCGCAGTCGGTTCCGACCCTCCGGAAGCAGACGGATGAGAGGATCATTATCCCGATGCTGGTCTGGCTGTTTATCGCGATCGGGATCACCGGCCCGTTTACCGCCGGCATCAGCTATGTGACCCGCAACTGGGCCCGGGATGAGCACGCGTTCATCTGGAGCGATTTCAAGGACGCCCTGAAGAGCAACTGGAAGTATTCTCTGGTCCTCAGCCTGATTACCGGATTCATGCCCCTGGCGGTATATGTCGGTTACGATTATTACGGAAGCATGTCCTCCCAGTCGCTGTTCATGATCGTGCCCCAGGTGCTGGTGGCCGTGGTCGGCGTCATCTGGTCGTTCTCCATCACCTATATGCATCCGCTGACGGTAACCTACGACCTGAAGCTCAAGGACGTCATGCGGAACGGAATCATCCTGGGAATCGCCAGGCTGCCGATGAGCGTCGGGATCCGCCTGCTGCACTGCGTTCCGCTGCTGATCGCGGCGGCCGCCGTCCTGCTGTTCAACGTCGACATGATGCTGGGCCTGGTGATTCTCGGCGCGTACTACTGCGTCATCGGATTCGGGCTGAGCCGCTTTATCACCGCCAGTTATACCAACGCCGTGTTCGACCGCTTCATCAATACCCGGATTGAAGGCGCCAAAGTCAACCAGGGCCTCCGGGAGAAGGACGACGACGAGGAAACCGGCGACGGGGCGGATGACGGGGAGCCTGAAGAAGAAAGACAGCCGGATGGGAAGGACTGACCATGTACGAGGCGTTTGCCGAGCTCTACGATGAGCTGATGAATGATGTGGACTATGAAAGCTGGGCGGACTATTATGCCCGCCTGCTTTCCATTTACGGTATCCGGCAGGGAAAGATCTGTGAATGCGCCTGCGGAACCGGCGGACTGACGATTCCGCTGCATAAGCTGGGCTTTCAGATGACCGGTGTTGATATCAGCCGGGAAATGCTCTGGCAGGCGGCCCAGAAATCGCGGAAACAGGGGATCGCCATTCCCTTTGTCCAGCAGGACATGAAGGCACTGAACCTGCACCGCCCGATGGACGCGGTGATCGCGACCTGCGACGGCGTGAACTATCTGCTGAAAGACGAAGACCTGCAAAGCTTCTTCCGCTCCGCCTGGCGGGCTGTCCGCCCGGGTGGCGCGCTCATTTTTGACGTTTCCACGCCCTACAAGCTGAAGAACGTGCTCTGTGCAGGCCTGATGGGCGAAGACCGGGAACAGGTCACCTATATCTGGCAGAACACCTGGAATGAGAAGCGGCAGACGGTGGACCTCGACCTGATTTTCTTTGTCCGGGAGAAGGACGGAAGCTACCGCAGGATGGAGGAGCACCAGCGCCAGCGAGCCTGGGACGAAAAGAGCCTGAAGGAGGCCCTCTGGCACGCCGGTTTCCGGACCGTAAGCATCTACGGGGATTACACGCTGAACGCGCCGAAGGAAGGCGACCAGCGGTGGCACGTAGCCGCCATCCGGGGAGAGGAGAACGCGCAATGACAGACAGGGATGAAATGCTCCAGATCGACCTGTGTTCCGGCCAGGTGCGCGTCATGCTGTGCGAAACGACGCGGACGGTTCAGAAATGCGCGGATATCCACGAAACGTCCCCGGTATGCACCGCGGCGCTGGGCCGGCTGATGACCGGCACGCTGATGCTCGGCATCATGATGAAGGGGGACGACGAATCCGTGACCGTCACCATGAAGGGGGACGGACCGATCGGAACCCTGGTCGCCGTCGCGGACCACGGGGCGGTCAAGGCCTGCGCGGACTATCCGCAGCTGGATCTTCCGCTGCGGGCGGACGGAAAGCTGGACGTGGGTACCGCGGTCGGCCATAGCGGCCGGATGAGCGTGATCAAGGATCTGGGACTGAAGAAACAGTATATCGGCCAGAGCGAAATCGTCAGCGGTGAGATCGCGATGGATTTCGCAAATTACTTCACGGTATCCGAACAGCAGCCGAGCCTGGTCGCGCTGGGCGTGCTGGTGAACGGGGAAACCGTGCTGAAGGCCGGCGGGCTGCTGATCCAGCCGCTGCCGGGATGCCCGGACGAAATCATCGACCAGCTGGAGCTGCGGAGCCCGATGTTCGCGGATATCAGCCGGGAAATGACATTCGCGCCGATTGAGCAGCTGTGCGAAGACTGGTTCCGGGGACTGGATCCCGTGATCCTGGAGCGGACACCGCTGGAATACAGGTGCGGATGCAGCCGGGAGCGCATGGAGAAGGCGCTGATTTCCCTGGGAAAAAACGACCTGGACGAAATCATCCGGGACGACCGGGGCGCGGAACTGGTCTGCCATTTCTGCCGCCGCAAATACTTCTTCACGACGGACGATTTAAAGAAACTGGAGAAATAAACCGCCATGAATATGCCGATCATCAATTTCGACGAACACTTCGCGGAATACACCTCTGAATGGATGAAGAACCACGGGGCGGAATACGCGGATTACGACGCGATGGAAGCGGATATGCCCCGGATTTACATGGGCTTCCTGAACACCCGCGCCAGATGGCTCGGCAGCGTCACGCCGGGATCCTATTTCACGCAGTTCGAGGATCCGAAGGTCCTGGTGGACTGGATGCGGAGCTACTGTGAGGAGCGGGTTCCCGTGCCGGACCTGCTTCTGGAGCAGATCAGCTTCGTCGGGAAACCCTGTGAAAAGCGGCTGGTGGAACTGCTGAAGGACGGGGAGGCGCCGGACGAGGCGCGCATGACGGCCGTGGAACTGCTGCGGGAGATGGAAAGCACGCAGCCGAAGATGCTGTATATCAACTGGCAGCTGGACCGGGACGCGGAGGACGAGCTGAAGGACAACGCCCTGGAAAGCCTCTGCGCCATGGGGGACGTGGTGGTCCAGCCGATCCTGCAGGTGCTGAACAAGGCGAATGACGCCGGGCAGGAAGCGCTGCTGGAGGTGCTGACGCATTTCCCGGGAAACGAACAGACTTTTCAGCTGGCGGTCCGTCTTTTCCGGGAAAGAAAGGACCGGCGCGCGCTTTTCGCCGGATACCTGGCCAGGCTCGGGGACGACCGCGCGCTTCCCGTACTGACGGAAGCGGCGGCGGAATCCGGCCTGCCGTACCTGACCTTTATTGAGATCCGGAACGCGATCGAGGAACTCGGGGGTACCTGTCCCGAGCGGGAATATGAAGACGATCCGGAATACGAGGCGCTGAGGGACCTGGACCTGACCTGAGGGACAGGCCGCAAAAAACAGGAAGGAGGAATGCCGGATGCTGTGCCCGAAATGCGGATATTACTCGGAAAGCGAAGAGACAGTATGCCCCGCCTGCGGGGAGATCCTGAAGCATGATTCCGGTTTCCGCTCTCAAGGCGCCCAGGCGATCCGCCAGGGCAAAAAGGCCCGGGAAGCCGCCAAAAACCGCCCGGCATCCAAAAAGGAGGATCCGGAAAAGAACCGGCGGCGCAGGGGCGCCAGCCATGCCACGATTGAAATGCCCGCTGTCCGGGATACCCGGACAAACGAGGAAACCCAGTTCGACAACTATACGGTTCCGGATACCGGGCGGGGGCAGCAGCGCCCGTCTGAGACCTTTGAGCGCAGAAGGCGCTCCGTCTATGACGAAGAGGCGGATGGGGAGACCGCCGCCCGCTACCTGGCCGCGCGCGACAGCGGCCGGAACAGCCGGCGGGGAATGGTCAACTGGGTCAAGATCTTCATCATCACCTTCGTCACGCTGGTCGTGGTGCTGGCCGGAACCCGCCTCGTCCTGGACAAAACCTTCTGGGGAAACCAGAACAAGGCGCGTATGTGGACCCTGTTGAACGATACCTCCATCGGGAAGATCGTCATTCGCCTGATGGGGGACGATATTTCCTCTTCCGCGCTGTGGGCGGTGGGCGACGAAAAGATGAACGCCGGCGACGTGTACGGCGCGATCGCGTGCTTTGAAAGGGCCCAGGCCCAGGACCAGAAGGAAGGGGTCGTCGACGTGGACGGCCTGCTGATGCTCGGCAACGCCTACGAGGCTGCCGGGGAACTGGATAAAGCGTCCGCGCTGTATGAGGCGATCTATACCGAAACCCCGTCCCGTACCGAGGCGTATGTCAATCATATCCGGATTCTCCAGAACAGCGACGATGAGAAGGATCTGGTCAAGGCCGGCGAACTGATGAAAACCGCGTATGAAAAGACCGGCGATACCACCTTCCAGACGCTGCGGAGCGACCTGCTTCCGGCACCTCCGGAAACCTCGCTGATCGCGGCGTTCTATGAAACAAAAAAAACGTTCTCCCTGACTTCCTATCAGGGATTTGACGTGTATTACACTTTTGACGCGGATGTGGAGCTGCCTTACGGCGGAACCAAGTACACGAAACCCATCACGCTGGACGAGGGCACCTATTACCTGCGCGCGGTCGCGGTCGACGGGGAACTCGTGTCGGATGAGCTCAGGGCCACCTACAAGATTATCATGCCGAGCCCGCAGGCGCCGCAGTGCAACCTGGCTCCCAACACCTATAAGACCAGCCAGAAGGTCAAGCTCCGTCCCGGAAAGGATAACGAGAACGATGACGACATCGTGATCTACTATACCGTGGACGGGTCCAACCCGGATTCGGACAGCCCGATCTACCACACCGGGGACCAGATCCAGCTGGCCAACGGCTGGGTGACCCTGAAGGCGGTGGCGGTCAATAAGTACCGGAAGGTTTCGAACATGCTGGAAGTCAAATACAAGATCGAAGCCAACCCGAAACCCAAGACCGCGTTCTCATCGGAAGACGCCATCGGCAAGCTGAAAATCAACCAGACCACCCAGATGGAATTCCAGGAGATGTACGGCGAGGGAACCCCGGCCGGGGCGGTGGTGATGGAGAACTTCACGACGGAATGCCGCCGCTTTGATTATCCCTGGGGATATGCCGTGATGAACCTGTCCAAGAAGACATGGGTACTGGTCGAGGTCTCCTTCCATACCACCGGCACCCTGGCCGGCCCGCGGAAAACACAGGTCGGCGACCAGGAAAAATATGTGGTGGACCAGTACAAGGATATGCTGCAGGTGGAAAGCAAAAGCGGGAACCGCGGCCTGTATTCCACGGACAAGGGCACCGGGAAAATCTGGGTCCAGGAGGACGACACGAAAATCATCCGCTACCGCTATCCGGTCGACACGCACTGGGTGCAGCTGGAATACCACATCGGCACGAACGGACTGGTGGACAATATCGACCTGAAGTACATCCCGTGACCCGCGCCGCTCAGAGGAAGAGCGTGCAGCCCATTTCCCGGAACTCCTCAATCTTTTCCCGCAGCACGTCCTCCGGAACGTCGAAACGGCGGGAAAGGCAGGTCAGGCACAGGAACTGGCGGGCTCCGCGGTTGATCATCTTCCGGGTCATGGCGATTTCGTCCGGAATGAGCGGACGTCCGCATACGGTACAGGCCGGCAGGAGACTGCCGGCCTGGTTCATTTCCTTATCCATTGTTTTTCACAAGCCTGCACAGGTACAGGCGCATATCGCGGCCGGGAACGACCGGATTGAAGAAGTCGGATTTCCGCCCGAGGTCCTCGCCGGTGAAGGCGTCGGTGACCTGGAGCGCAAAACCGCTGTTGACCGGCAGGCCGATATCGATCATTTCCAGGTGAATCGTGGTTTCGGCTTCCGAAAGATTGATGTACGCCAGGGCGAACTCGCCGTCGGAGAGGTGGCGGAACAGCGTATAGGAGGAATCGGGAATCGAACGCCAGGGCATTTCGCCTTCCTTCGGATCCGGGTTGGAGGTAAAGACGGAACCTTTCCGGATCAGCATCGGCGGACGGCATTCCTCATCCTGGTCGATCCGCAGGAGGTTCCGGTTCTGCATCAGATCGCGGTATTCCGGCTGAATAGCCCGCAGGTCCGCGCCCATCATCAGTGGAACGCCGCACAGGCACCAGAGCGCGAACTGCATCCGGTATTCCTCGTAGGAACAGACCTTGCCGAAGCCCACGTTGCCTTTGCCGCCCATACCGACGGTCAGCATATCCATGTCGTTGAAGCAGCCGGAGCCGCTCATGCACAGGTTATCCAGCTGGGACTTGAAAATCCCGGTAAAGGAAGCGTAGTTATCCATAATGTCCCCGGTGGAACGGTACATATGGGCGCCGACGCCGGCCATCCATTTCCAGGGATCGTGCTGGCCCCAGTTGCAGGCGGAGAACAGGATATCCCGTCCCGTGGATTTCAGCGCCATGGACATGGTCTGGTAACGGGCGCGGCAGTCCCCGGTTTCCGGGAAATTGCAGAAATCGTATTTCAGGAAATCGACACCCCAGGACGCGAAGGTTTCCGCGTCGACGTACTCATGGTCGTAGCTGGAGGGATACCCCGCGCAGGTCATGACGCCCGCGCAGGAATACATGCCGAACTTCAGGCCCCTGGAATGGACGTAGTCGGCGAGGGCCTTCATGCCGTAGGGAAATTTCGCCGGGTCGGGCACCAGGCGGCCGTCCGCGCCCCGCTCGCGCAGGGACCAGCAGTCGTCGATGACCAGGTACTCGTAACCGGCCTCCAGGTATCCGTTATCCACCATGTAATCGGCCATTTCACGGATGAGGGCGTCATTGATTTTTTCACCGAAGGTGTTCCAGGAATTCCATCCGAGGGGCGGACGCTGAGCAAGCATGGCAGTTACCTCCTTGAGCAGGCAGTCAGAATGGGGGATCAATCGTAAAAACAAGGCCGTCCAGCTGCGGTAGCCTGCCGGACGTATCCATTTTCAGGGATGTCGCGCACAGCTTCAGGCTGCGCGCCTTCGTGCGCCGGTTGAATTCCCGGTCGCCGTACAGGTCATCCCCGAGCAGGGGATGGCCGAGGGAAGCGAGGTGGGCACGGATCTGGTGCGTCCTTCCGGTGACCAGATGGACCTTCAGCCGTGAAACCGGCCCGCTCTCCAGCGTCTCATAGCCGGTGACGATTTTCCGGGCGCCGGGCAGGGGATGGTCCAGGATCCGGACCTTCGCGCGTTCCGCGTCCTTCAGGAGGAAGGCGGTGCATTCGGCGGACGGCGGCTTCATAACGCCCCGGACCAGGCAGGTATAATACTTTTCCAGCGTCCGGCTTCGGAAAACATCCAGCAGGATTTCCAGCGCCTTTTCATTCTTCGCGAAAAGGCACAGCCCGCTGGTCCGGTTGTCCAGCCGGTGGCAGGGCTGCGGGGGAAAGGCGGCAGAGCCGTTTTCCTCCGCATGGAGCCGGCAAAGCTCCGTCAGCGGTATGCCGGGGGTGGAATCGGCCTCCACGCTGATTCCCGCGGGCTTGTTGACCAGCAGGACGTCGTCGTCCTCATACACCACGCGAAGGGAGGCGGAGGATCCGGCTTCCTTCCGGTCCGGAAGATACACGCGCAGGGTTTCCCCTTCACGCAGGACATAGTCCTTGCGGATCCGGACATTGCCGGCCTTGACGTCCCGGGAGGCAAAAAGGGCGCGAAGCGTGCTTTCCGGAAGGTCCGGAAGCGCGGCGCGCAGGTAGTCCCCGGCGCGCACACCGTCGGAAACGGCGGTAATGTCAAAAGTCATGAGGCCCATGTTACTGCACCCTGGAAGAGGAAAGGTAAAGCCAGCGGGGAATCTGCCCGCTGAGATCCTTCAGCGCCTTGAGCATATCATCCGTGGGCAGGGAGACGAGCATGGAGGACAGGACTTCCTTCATGTCCGCGTACGGAACGCCCTGCTTCGCCAGGATAATCAGATCCTCCACGGCGTCCTCCGGGGTGATCTCCGGACGGACCGCGTCCGCGAGGGTGGAAAGCATTCTTTCATACAGGGGAGATTCCAGGTCCGCGACGCTGTCGGAAGCGCTGCTGAGCGTATCCTGGTTCAGCTGCTGGAAATCCGGGGTCCTAAAGAAGGATTCCATCTGTCCGATCATCCGGTCGGGATCCGCCAGGCCCGGATGAATGAGCAGCAGGCGGCCGTTGCGGTCATACACATAATCGTAGGCGGATTGAAGCATGCGGAGCACAAGGTCCGGCCGGTTGTCCGCGAAAGTGCCCTTCAACAGGGACTGCATATGGAGCATCGGGCCGGAGGCCTGCATCATGCCCATCAGGTACAGGGTATTGTCAATCAGTTCGTTCACTTTTTCGACATGGTCCCGGACCAGCCGGTGCTCGTCCCCCGCGAGGAGGATCAGGGCGGTGGCGCAAAGCTGATGCGGCATCTGCAGCGTCAGCACGCCATCCTCCCACTCCGCGCGGCACCAGAGGCGGCGCAGAAGGCTGCGGGCCGGGATCAGGTCGTTCCAGTCCTGCAGGGTATGCCGGCCCCCGAAAAGCGCGAGGCGGACCAGCAGGTCATGCTCCTCCGGGGAAAGCAGCGCGCTTTCCGCCGCCATGGAGGAAAGGACACGGACCCGCAGGTCCTCGGCGGTATGCAGGGCGGGAGCGCGGAAAGCCGCGCGGTCTTCCGCGGCGTAATAGGAAAAATCATAGAGGGTTTCAGCGTCCGTATCCCCGCAAGCGGCGTCAAAAAGTCCATGGACAGGAAGGCTTGCGAGATCTTTCTCGCAAGCCTCAAGCTGTTCTGCCCGCAAAACGCTCATCGTTTTGTCGGCCCAGTGCAGGGGACGGGTATCACCTTGTCTGAGCATAATTTACCTTTCCGGGGGAAATCAGATCTTCAGGATCCAGCCGAAGGGATCTTCCAGCCGGCCGTACTGGATCCCGGTCAGGGTATCGTAGAGTTTCTGGGAGATCGGGCCGATGCCGCCGTCGCCCAGGACGACCTTTTCATCCTTCAGGGCAAGCACACCCACCGGGCTGATGACCGCCGCGGTGCCGGTGCCGAAGGCTTCGGTCAGTTTGCCGGATTTCGCATCGGCGAAGATCTCGTTCACGTCGAGACGGGCTTCCTCCGCTTCGTATCCCAGGTTGCGGGCGAGTTTCAGCACGCTGTCCCGGGTGATGCCGGGCAGGATGGAACCGTTCAGCCGCGGGGTCACGATCTTATTGCCATAGGCGAACATCATGTTCATGGAGCCGACTTCCTCGACGTATTTCTGTTCGACACCGTCGAGCCAGAGAACCTGGGAGAAGCCTTTCTTCTCGGCGATATCGCCGGCCAGGATGGAAGCCGCGTAGTTGCCGGCGCACTTCGTGAAACCGACGCCGCCGCGGACCGCGCGGACATATTCGTCCTCGACGTAGATGCTGACAGGCTTCAGGCCCTCTTTGTAATACGCGCCCACCGGGCTGAGGATGATGAAGAACAGGTACTTCTTCGAGGCGTGAACGCCCAGGCCCACGTCCATGGAGATCATGGTCGGCCGGATGTAGAGGGACGTACCTTCGCGGTGCGGCACCCAGTCCTGATCGATACGGATCAGCTGCTTCAGGCCTTCCAGCGCGGTTTCCTCATCCAGCGCGGGCATGCACATACGCTCAGCGCTGCGGGACATACGGGCCAGGTTGTCCGTCGGGCGGAAGAGCTGGAGCCCGCCGTCCGCGCGGCGGTAGCATTTGCAGCCCTCAAAGATTGCCTGGCCGTAGTGCAGCACCATGGCCGCGGGATCGATCGGGAAATCGCCGTAGGGGACGATGCGGGCATTGTGCCAGCCGACCCCCAGCTCGTAGTCCATCAGGAACATATGGTCGGTAAAAATCCGGCCGAATCCGAGGGCGGATTCGTCGGCGGGTTTCTGTTTGAGGTTCTGGGAAAGCGTCACCTGAATATCCAGCATGAAAGACCCTTCTTTCTGAAATAAAATCACGAGTATTATACTCCTGTTAATACAGGATTGCCATGTCTTTTTCCTGTTTTACATTTCGTCCCGGATGTCCTCGACGGAAATCGGAAAAGTGACGAAGCCCAGTTCCTCGTCGGCGATAATTCCCGGGCGGATGAAGAAGACCGGATTCTCGTCCTCATCCAGGTAAAAGTCGTCCGCGGGAGTGAAGTAATCCAGCAGATCCTCTTTCGTGACGTCGTCGTAGAACGGGAAATCGTCCTCGTTGTCCCCGATCATTTCCATGACCAGCGTAAGGACGGCCGCGGCGGCTTTCTGGGTCTGTCGGTTTTCCATGAACTCATCCTGCGCGCCGACGTCCAGGATGCCCAGGATCCGTGTCAGGTCGAAGGTGGAGCCGGGTTCGCCGTGCAGGAGGGAGAAGGTGTTTCCTTCCCACCGGGTTTTCTGCCAGTCGCCGATCACGGTGTTCCGGACGAAAAGCACGGAAAAATACGTGTCCGTACTGCAGGTGACAGTATAGGTCTCGGTCACCTCCACCGTCTCCCCGGCGTCCATATAGCCGTCCGCCATCAGGGGAATGGTGCTTTCCTCCAGTTCGGAAACCTTGTATTCGTAAAGCTCGTTAATCAGGGGAGCGCGGGAATCCGATTCGTCCGCGTAAGGGAAACAGTACGAATAGGAATAGTGTCCGGCCTGCGGATCCTCCTCGTCATACGGAATCACCACCGTATTCGCTAGGTCGCTTCCCAGCCGGATCGGGTCGGCAAGCGCGGAGGAACACACCGCGCAGATGATCAGGACGGCCAGCAGGAAACGGATTCCGTGTCTCATCGCCGTCTGCCTCCTTCAGTTCATGGTTAATAGGTATACCGGGCGTTCAGCCACGGCATGCTGTTATACGTCGAATAGGCGTCCGCGAAGATCCGGTAGTATTCGCCGACCTTCCAGGTGGTCTTCGTATAGTTCCGGACCAGCACCGGACGGGATTTTCCGTCCTCGCTGGTGTTGATCACCACCATCTGGGGCTTGTCGGAAACGGAATACTGCACGACGCCTTTGACCTCATAGATCTGGCATCTTTCCGCACGGACCTGCATATTGCTTAGAAGTTCGCTGTAGTTCGCCTCGTCCATTGGCCACGCCTTGACGGTATAGATATCCGCCGGCGGCAGGTAATATACCGTATGCTCGACCGTGGACGGCTTTTTCCCGGGATAGCTGGCCGTGATGGAAATCGTGTTGTCGCCGATCTTGTCGAAAAGCGCGTTGAAGGTAAACTTGCCGGTGGAATCCAGGTTCGTGATATCCAGGTCGGAGTGCGGCGTGTTGACCGTGACATAGGCGCCGGGCAGCGTCGTTGCGGTGACCTTCATGACATCACGGTCCGTGGTGCCGTAGGTTCCGACCGCCAGGTCCAGGGGGATCTCCTGGGGCGCCCGGTACAGGACGATGGTAATCGAGTTGTCCCGGCAGTACTGGGAACGAACGGTGATGTTGATCTCGTTGTCGCCGATCGGCTGTACCGTCGCGTTGTAGCTCAGTTCACCGGTCTCCGAGGAAACCGTATCGCTGTAGTCGTCCCCGTTGATGGTCACCCGGGATCCGGGAAGGACCACGACTTTGATCGTGAACATGGTGGTGGATACAGTCTTCCGCATGGTGTCGGGCGTATCCAGCGAGATCGGGCTGAGGGGAATCGCGATCGTGTAATTGACCGGATCCATCGGGATCTGGCGCCCGGAGGAGGACTTCAGGAAAGGCGTCAGGGTGACGTCCATCGTGTCGTCCAGCGTGCCTTCCAGGTTGTCGTACCAGGTATGGTCCGGAATCACGATGGTGGCGAAACCGTCGACCACCATATAGCTGGCGTGGAGTTCCTTGATATAGATCGTCTGCCCGTCTTCGCCGGGAATCATGATCTGGTGCGCAGCCAGGTCATTCTGCAGGGTGGCCGAAATAATAGCGGTGCTTTCCGGAACAGGGGTGGAACGGTTGTTCCAGAGGGTATAGCCCAGGTACACCACGCCGCCCAGGAACGCCAGCACAGCAAACACCAGCATCACGGTCCGGAATATGGCTTTGTTGTCGCGCGTATAGCGTCGGGGCAGGCGGGAAGGGGGAAGAGGCTGTTCCGGGGAGCTTCCCCGGGGATAGCTGGGAACGAGCGGGTCATAGGTCCGCGGCTCGATGAACGCGCCGGATTCGTCCATAAAACGAACCCTGTGGCGGGCTTCAGACTCCTGCATCGCCGCGGCGCCGGATTCGGAGACCCGCGGCATGACAATCGTCCTGGAAGGGTTTTTGTCGGTCCCTTCCGTAACGATCACGTTGCTGTCCGGAGTGGGCGGGGCACTTGACCGCATCTTGTCCTGCAGCTCCGCGCCTTTCTTTTTCCGCAGCTTCAGGTCCTGCATTTCCCGGGCCAGGGAATCCCGGTTGTCGGGAGTGGCGTCCGTCTGGCCGAACTCGTCGGCCCGCAGGTAGGTGGTCGGCGCGGCACCGTCGCGGAGGTTGTCCTTCCAGGCCAGCCTCGATGCCTCGTCGATGTTAAGCGGCGTGCCGCACCGTGAGCAGTGGGGCATGGAAGCACGGTTCCACAGGCCGCATTCAGGGCATTTCATCCGTTCAAACTCCCATCAGTCTTCATCGTCTTCGTCCAGTACCAGGAAGTTGTAATGCAGGAATTCCTGGATTTTCTGCCGCGCGTTGACCCAGTTGATTTCCTTCGCGGCCATGTTGGCGAAGGTGATCGCGCGGACGTCTTCGTCCTCGGGAACGCGCCGCTCCTCAATGGTTTCGTTGCGGAGATCCCACGCGTAACCGGCGGCCTCGATCATGTCCTCCAGGGACATGTTGGTCTTGTTGTTGTTTTCGGCGAGGTTGTTGGCCAACGCCACGCAGTCGTCCCAGGTAAACAGGCGGCACTTGTCCGCCAGCGCGCTGAGCACGTTGCGGGCGCGCTGGGTGCGCATCAGGTCGCCCTTGCTGTCGTTTTTCCGGATCCGCATGTACAGGACGGCAGCCCACGGCTGAAGATGATAGATTCCTTCCGGCGCTTTCCGGTCCCGGGCGACATCGTGCTGCCCGTCCGCGGAAACCACCCATCCGGGGCTGACCTCATAGGCGTCACGGAGATAGTCGATGTCCGCCTTTTTCAGTTCCACATCCACGCCGCCCATGTATTTGACGATATCCCGGACCTGGAAGAAGGTGAACATGATGTACTTTTCAATCCGGAAGCCGAGGTGTTCGCTGATGACCTTGCAGAGCGCTTCCGGGCCGTAGTCGTTGTAGATATAGTTGATGCGGCCGTGCTTCTGCAGCGTATCGGTGCTGTTCGGCTTGGCGACAATCGCGTCCCGGATGATCGAGGTCAGCATAATCCGTTTGGCCCGGGTATCGAGCGTCAGGATCACGATGCCGTCGGTGTTGCCATAAATATCCTTGCGGTGGCCGGCTTCTTCCGTGGGGTTTTTAGCGTCGTCCGGACGCGGGTCCCGGTTTTTCTGGTCCAGGACGAGCAGGAGGTAATGATGCTGGTCCGGATTGTCGGGCGGAAGCTCGTCCCAGGGAACGAGCTCGATATATTCCGGCTGCCGGTCACTGGGAAGATTCTGTTTGGCCCATTCCGTATCCGCGAAGGCGGAAACGAAGGACGAAAGAACCAGGATCACGACCAGCAGGCCGCAGAGCGCTTTACGCATAACCCATCCACACTCCTTAGCAAATAAGTCTAAACTATTACATTTTATTATACTATAGAAACGGAATTGTGAAAATACCTGAAATATGATTTGGCTCCGGATTCCGTTTCCTTTTCCATCATGGTTTCGTTTTCACGGCTTTCATGGTATCATCTGTATGAAAACGTATGGAAGCGGCTCCGGACATCGAATGATCGCTTCCGGGATCAAAGTCCGCGGTTCAATAACGTCTTGGAGGGGAAACAAATATGCTTCATCAACACAGCTGGCCGGTTATGGAATTCGATGACAATCCGGTTGCCAAACTGAATCCGACGCATTTTTCCGGTGACGGATTCGATACGGATCAGATGGTGATCACATTTTTTCCCGAAGTGATCGACAAACTGCTGCTGGCCGGGCAGATCCGGAAACACTGCGTCATTCCCGGCGAGAATCCGGTGGACATTTACAAGTTTACCGACAAACCGGACGTGCTTGTGACCCTTGGGCAGGTAGGCTGCCCGGCGTGCGGCGGGAACCTGGATCTGTTCAACGCCATGGGGATCACAAAGGTGATGTTCTGCGGCGGAGGCGGCGTTCTGGTGAAGGACCTGGAAGTCGGTCAGATCCTGGTCGTGGACGGCGCGATCCGGGATGAGGGCTTTTCCTACCAGTACATCCCGGCGTCCCGGGTGATCTGTACGGATCCCGCCGTCACCGAAAAAATCACGGATTATCTGGACAAACGGGAAGTATCCTACCAGCGCGGCCTGGTATGGACGACGGACGCCATTTTCCGCGAAACCCCGGACCGGATCGAGCTTCGGAAACAGGAAGGCGCAAAGATCGTCGAGATGGAGCAGGCGGGATGTATCGCCGTCGCCCAGTTCCGCCACTTCGCGTACGGAGCATTGATCTACAGCGGGGATGATCTGACAGGAGAGGACTGGGACGGCAGAAAATGGCGGAGCCGGGAAGGCGTGCGCTATGATCTGGTTCAGCTTTGTTCCGAACTGGTCAGGCTGATTTAACGCGCCTGAAGAATCAGGCTTTTGCGTCCAGGTTGCTTTTGCCTCAAAGAATGATATAATCAGCCCGTATGAACGCAAAGGAGTGCTGTGTAACCCATGAACTATGACGTCCTGATTATCGGCGCGGGCCCCGGCGGAATTTTCACCGCGTATGAACTGACGCGGAAGGCGGAAAAACCGCTCCGCGTGGCTGTATATGAGCTGGGCAATCCTCTGAACAAGCGTAAATGCCCCATCGACGGGGAAAAGGTGAAGGAGTGCGTCCGGTGCAAAACCTGCTCCATCATGAGCGGGTTCGGCGGCGCGGGCGCCTTCTCCGACGGAAAATACAACATAACGAACGATTTCGGCGGCAGCCTCCATGAACACGTCGGCAAGGAACGCGCGCTGGAATTGATGCGCTACGTGGACGAAATCAACCTGAAATACGGCGGCGGGGGGACCCACCTGTATTCCACCGTGAACAGCGCCATCAAACGGCTCTGCATGCAGAACGGCCTGCACCTGCTGGACGCGCAGGTCCGCCACCTGGGAACCGATATCAACTATGTCGTGCTGGAGAACCTGTACCAGGACCTGAATGACAAGGTGGATTTCTTCTTCGACACGCCGGTGGCGGATTTCCGGAAGACCGACGAAGGATATGAGGCCACGCTCGGTAACGGGGAAAAGGTGACCGCCGGGCAGTGCGTGATTTCCGTCGGCCGCAGCGGCAGCAAATGGATGGAGGGAATCTGCCGGGAAATGGGGATCCCGACCCGGAGCAACCGCGTGGACATCGGCGTGCGGGTGGAACTTCCCGCGGAGATTTTCCGTCACCTGACGGACGAACTGTACGAAAGCAAGATCGTATACCGGACCGAGAAGTTTGAGGACCGGGTCCGCACCTTCTGTATGAATCCGCACGGCGCGGTCGTCAGTGAGAACACGAACGGAATCGTGACCGTCAACGGCCACAGCTACGAGGATCCGGCGAAGCATACGGACAACACGAACTTCGCCCTGCTGGTCAGCAAGAAGTTCTCCGAACCCTTCAAGGATTCCAATGGCTACGGCGAATCCATCGCCCGGCTGAGCAACATGCTCGGCGGCGGGGTGATCGTCCAGCGGTTCGGGGACCTGGTGCGCGGACGGAGAAGCACGCCGGGGCGGATCTCGGAATCCTTCGTGACGCCGACCCTGGCGGCGACGCCGGGCGACCTGAGCCTCGTGATCCCGAAGCGGATCCTCGACGGGATTATCGAAATGATCTATGCCCTGGACAAGATCGCCCCGGGCACCGCGAATGACGACACGCTGCTCTACGGCGTGGAGGTCAAGTTCTACAATATGGAAGTGGAACTGGACGAGAACCTGGAAACCCAGTATCCCGGGCTTTATGTGATCGGTGACGGAAGCGGTGTGACGCACAGCCTGTCCCACGCCAGCGCGAGCGGCGTGCACGTGGCCCGGAGGATCCTCTCCGGCATCAGCTGATTTATCAGACCGACAGGATCTTTTCCGTAAAGGGAAGGGTATCCGGCGCTCCGGCGGCCAGGGCCCAGATCCGCCAGGCGGCCAGGTCCTCCGGATCCGCCAGGTTACGCCATTCCGGGAAAGAAGCGCATATACGGACCGGAAGGTCCTTCCACCCCGAAGTCATTTCGGGGTTTTTTCTCATGGCCAGGAGCATGGTCACGGACGGAAGCGGCAGGGAATCCACCTTCTCCCGGTCCACGCGAAGCAGGGCCATCGCGGACAGCCGGCTGATCCGCGCGGCCGGATAACGTTTGCCGCTCAGGATCCGGATCAGGTCGGACCGGCCGGAAGCGGAAACCGAAGCGGCCTTCAGCGCGGTATCCAGGCCTTCGGAAATATCCGGCAGGCGGTCAAAAGCCATGGAAGGATCCCGGAGCGTGCTCAGCAGAAGCGTGTCGGCAACCGCCGGATCCGGAACACAGCTGTCCAGGAACCTTTTGGAGAGGATTTCCGCCGTGCAGGCGGGAACCGCCCCGGATACGTGCGCGTACGCGCCGCGATAAAGCGCGCCGCGGATCGCGGAAGCGGAAGGGGAGTCCGGCTGAACCGCAGGGTCATGATACGCACCGGAGCGCTGAACCGGCACAGGCGTAATCTCCGCTTCCAGTTTCCGGATTGCGCGGAGATAGCAGACGGCCAGTATGTTGTTCGGAGAGGAAAGGATCGCGCCGGATTCCGCACTGACGGACGAAGCGGCGGCGCACAGGGCGGCCGGATACCCGGAACCGGATGAAAGCGCCTCCCGAAGACGTTCCTGGAACGTTTCCGGCGGGTCTTCCAGAAGGGCCGCGGCAGAATTCAGCGCCGGGAGGTCGGCGGTTTCGGCGCCGAACGCCAGGTGGGTGATTCCAAGGCCGGAGAGCATCGCCACCGCGCCGAGCGCGTAATGCTCCGCGTCGCGGACCGTCCAGAGCACCGGCAGGGCAAACACCGCGTCCGCGCCGCATTTCACCGCGCAGGCTGCCCTGTCCAGCGGGGAAAGCACAGAAAGATCGCCCCGCTGCTTGAAGCAGGGGGAAAGCGCGATATACGTCGAATCCGGACGGACCCGGCGGATGGATTCGGTCAGGTGGAGCAGGTGACCGTTATGAAACGGATCATATTCCGCGACAATTCCGAGAATGGTTCTCCGGCTCATTTCGCACCCCCGGAACGCTTCATCAGGGAATCCTCGGCAACCAGCTGCGCGTGCAGCACAGCGGCGGACCAGGTCCGGTTGGTCGGCGTGACCACCGCTTTCAGGGCGATGCGGTTTCCGGTCCGGATCAGCTCATTGAGCAGGAAGTTCAGTTCCTCGTGGCTGAAACCATCCATGACCAGCATTTCATCCCGGAATGACGGCGTACCGCCGGAAACGGTATCCTTTCCCGCCAGCAGATCGTCAATAATACATTTCTGCCGGTCCGGGGAGACCGTCCGCACAGTGAACCCCAGGCGAAGCGCCAGAACGTCCAGTTCGTTGATTTTTCCGGGATCCGACACGTTAAACACCAGCACGCAAGCCATGGATCAAACTCCTGCTTTCCGTCAAAATTGGTCCTTGACAATCCTCATCTGTTCCCGTATAATTCGCTTGTTGCGATTTAGGGGCATGGTGTAATGGTAACACGTGGGTCTCCAAAACCTTTGTTGAGGGTTCGAATCCTTCTGCCCCTGCCAAAGATAACCTCCACCACAGCGTGGGGGTTATTCTTTTTGCTTCTGCATTATAACAAAAGCCTTGCAGAATAACAACTTTGCAAGGCTTTCCTCTGTAAACATATTGCTGATAACAGGAAATAGCGAGGGAGACGAAAAAACCATTTTAGGATGGAAGATTGGCATGCTTTCTGGTAAACTGATAAAAGAAAAACGCGAACAGGCCATTCTTATTATCCGGAGGGTATATGATTGTCGTGTTGATTCCGTTTGAAGCAACTTCATTATCATCCTGACGGGGTGCACTATGAACAAAATCCGAAGAATCATCATTTGCTGGCTTGTTCTGCTTGTGCTGCCCGTAACATGCTCAGCCGAACGGTCGAAATTCCTCGACAGCGCGTTCACGTTTCTGGAAGATGGGAATCCATTCCTGAAACGTTATAACGAAATCAATGAAACTGAAATCGAATCAAGGTTTCCGCTTGGATGCCCGTATTTCTGGGGCGGACGTCACGCGAGCGCAATCCTGAAACCTGTCTATCCAAGCAGCAACTCGGATTATTACCATACAGACAGGAAGTATCTGTATGGAATGGACTGTGTGGGCTTTACACGCTGGATTAACGATAAAACGGGATATGAGCAGCATCCCAAGATCTCTGACCTGCTGAACCGGTCACTATACAAAGAATGCATCATCCGCGGAGCCGCAAAAGCTACCGGGGAACAATTGTCAGCGCTTCTTCGCGTTGGTGACCTGCTGGCAATTCAACACATCTCAGGAGGATTTCATATAGGGATGTATTGCGGCACACTGGCTGACTATGGATATACGGCTGAATCCCTTCCATCAGAATTGATTCCTTATCTCAATTATCCGCTGCTGATCCATTGCAGCGGAAGCAGTGATTACTATGAGAGATATGAACACTATCTGGAATCCGGCGGTCAAACAGACATACTGCCTCCTTATGGCGGGGTAATAATCTCCATCCTGGGTGTTCCGTCTTCAGCAGCCACATCGAACACGCCGGACATACTGGATCTTTGTATGCCCTGTTTTGACCTGGAAGGATATCATCTTCAGATTATCGACCTGACACAGGAGAAACAGCATCGATGGATAAGGTGGCGACAAAGACCGGAAA
>JAILIE010000062.1 GCA_024695415.1 Clostridiales bacterium
TATCTGAAGGCCGCCAACATGAAGGGCATCACCGGCGACAACCTGCTCCGCCTGCTGGAGCTGCGCCTGGACAACGTGGTGTTCCGTCTCGGCCTGGCCAAGACCCGCCGCATGGCCCGCCAGATCGTGAATCACGGTCACATCCGGGTCAATGACATGAAGGTGGACATCCCGTCCTACCAGGTCAAGGTCGGTGACAAGATCACCCTGCGCAAGCGCAGCGAAGAGATGGAAATGTTCAAGGTTCTGCGGGAAGGCACCACCGTGCTGATCCCCAAGTGGCTGACCTTTGACGCCCAGAACCTGGCCGGCACCGTTGCCGCCCTTCCCACCCGCGAGGATATCGACCTGCAGGTCCAGGAGAACATGATCGTCGAGTATTACTCCCGTTAATGATGAACTGTCGACCGAACTAACAGCGAGTCGCGTCCCTTCCCCGGAAACAGTAAAGCCCTGGGGGCCGGACGCGGTATGGAGGGTAAAACGAAATGATCGTCGAAATCGAAAAAGCCCGCATCGAATGCGTCGAGGTCGGCCAGGACGGCTGCTACGGCAAGTTTGTTGTCGAGCCCCTGGAGCGCGGCTTCGGACATACCCTGGGCAATTCCATGCGCCGTGTGCTTCTTTCCTCCCTCCCCGGTGTGGCTGTTTCATCCGTGCACATCGAAGGTGTGCAGCATGAGTTCTCCACGATCCCGGGAGTGAAGGAAGATATCACGGAGATCATCCTGAACCTGAAGTCCATGGCCTGTAAAATGTTCTCGGAAGGCCCCAAGCAGCTGATTATTGATGTGAAGGGTCCGATGGAACTGAAGGCCGGGGATATCAAGACGGATGACGAAGTGGAAATCGTCAATTCGGATCTGCATATCGCCACCCTGAACGAGGACGCGCATCTCCAGATGCAGCTGACCCTGGAACGGGGCCGCGGATATGTCAGCGCCGACAAGAACAAGACCGCCAGCATGCCCATCGGCGTCATCCCCATCGACTCCATCTTCACCCCGGTGAAGAAGGTCAACTACATGGTGGAAGACACCCGTGTCGGCCAGATTACCGACTACGACAAGCTGACCCTTGAAATCTGGACCAACGGCACGCTGAAGCCCGAAGAGGCGATTTCCAGCGCCGCCAAGATCCTCACCGAGCACCTGAACCTGTTTATCAGCCTGACCGACCAGGTCATGCCCGTGAGCATGGTCCAGCCCGAAGAGGAGAAGAAGGACAAGGTCCTCGATATGACCATTGAGGAACTGGATCTTTCCGTCCGTGCCTATAACTGCCTGAAGCGTGCCGGCATCAACAGCGTATCTGAGCTGGTACAGAAGAATCAGGAAGACATGATGAAGGTTCGCAACCTCGGCCGGAAGAGTCTGGAAGAAGTTGAGCAGAAGCTCAGCGCGCTCGGACTCGGCCTGCGGCCCAATGATGACTAACACAACAGGAGGAAAAGCCAATGGCTAACCAACGCAAGCTGGGTCGCACGGCTGATCAGCGCAAGGCGCTGCTCCGCAATCAGGTGACCAATCTGATCTGGAACGGCCGGATTACGACGACTGAGTCCAAAGCCAAGGAAGTCCGCCGGATCGCCGATAAGATGATCACGCTGGCTGTGCGCGAATGCGACAATACGGTTACCACCACCAAGGAAACCCACAACGACAAGGGCCAGCTGGTTACGCTGGACGTCGTGAACGACGCCCCGTCCAAGCTGCATGCCCGCCGCCTGATGATGGCCTATCTGTACGATCTGAAAGAGACCAAGAAGGCCGATGAGAACAAGGCGGAATACAAGGAGCGCACCAAGGACAACAAGCATCCTGTGGTGGAAAAGCTCTTCCGGGAGATCGGACCCAAGTACAAGGCCCGCAACGCCGAAAAGAACTGCTCCGGCGGTTATACCCGCATCTATAAGCTCGGACCGCGCCGCGGCGACGCCGCCGAAATGGTCATTCTCGAGCTGGTCTGATTATTCCCTGACACATCAAGCACAAACGCCCTTCCCCTGCACAAGGAAGGGCGTTTCTTCAATCCAAGAGGTGCGTTATGGCAAAGAACCTGTACACCGCTGAATCCCTTGCCGGGATCGAGGGCCGCCTGAAAAGGCGTTTCGCGCTGCTGGCCGTGGCCTGCGCGCTGCTGGCCGCGCTCGCCGTCTGGTCCGCCTGCGTGCATCCGGCGATCGAGTGGCTGACCATGGTCTCCGTCCTGCTGGCCGGATTCATCGCGATTTTCGTGATTGACCTGTTCTGCCTCCCGCTCATCCGCTACCGCCGGCTGGTCCGCGACGCGCTGACCGGCCGGACGCACACCCAGACCCTGGAATTTGTCCGGGCGGAATCCGACATTTCCATGGTCGACGGCGTCGCTTGCCGGGGACTGATCTTCCTCGGCGATCCGGACAAGCACGGTTCCCGCGAACAGCTCTACTACTGGGACAATGCCCTTCCCTTTCCCGACCTCACCTCCGGTCAGGAATACGAAGTCACCTACACCGGAAAGAACATCATCGCAATCTGATTATGATTCAATCCGATCAAATACCATCCCGTCTTTGATTAAGTAGAACACACACATCCCATCCATGACCACCGCGTCATGAACCCCGTCCCAATCGCACAGTTCCACCGTATGCGTTCCGCCGCTCAGCGTGCGGAACGTATATTTTGTATGCGCTTCTTTCCATTCCGCCCCGGCCGGGAGCTTTCCGCTCACCGTCACCGTCAGGAGCCGCGTATAGGCCGCCTCAAACGCCTCATACGAAACTTCCTCCCCGTTCCGGAAGCAGGTCACGCGTTCCTCCTCGTTTTCCGCGTCCCCGCCCGCGGCCCGGTTCAGCGTATAGGCCGCAATCTCCCCGTCCCGCTCAATCGTCATGCTTTCCAGGCTTTCCAGCGGCACCGCTGCGGTGTAGCGGGCAGCCGTCGACAGGACGTCCGCATCCAGGAACGCGGAGAGCGTAAAGTGGCTGACGGAATAGATTTCATTCTCAAACCGGACATAATCGATCATTTCGTTTTCGCTTTCCGCGATCAGGAAACGAACGGTTCTTTCTTCCCGGTCGGTGATATCGTATATCCCGGTGTCCGATACGGTCCCGGTGGACCCGGCCGCCATATGCAGCACCAGCTCCGCCGCGGGTTCCTTCAGGCCGTATTTCTCCAGGTTGCTTTCCGTCGCGTCCCCCAGGTACACGCCCATGCGCAGGTTCCCCGCACTCTGCTTCAGGTTCCCGATCGTTTCCTCGTCCGCGGGATAGCGCATAGGGCTGGTAATCATCCAGTTGGTCCCCGCGTCCCGGTCCGTAATCTGTCCCTGCAGTTCCCAGCAGACCGCCTGCGCGCCGGTCCGGTTCACTTCGATCCGGTCCAGCAGCGCTTCATGGATCTCCGGCTGCCGGACCGCGTGCAGCAGGTCCTTCTCCGTGTTCAGGTCGTCCACCAGGCCCGGGGAAACCGCGTACAGCCGGTCGTCCCCGTCCACGGTCAGGTAGTACCATCCCTCGTCCAGGCCCGTCTGGCTGCCAATGGAAACGGATATGCGGCTTCCGTCCGTAAAGGAAGCCTCCGCCGCGATCATCGGCTCGTCCAGCCCGAAGGCGTCCAGGGCGTCCCGGTATTCCGCCGGGTCTTCCGTCAGGATGTCCTCGTATACCAGGTTTGCCATCGCGTCCACCAGGCGCTCCGCGCTCTGGGAATCCGCGATCCATCCCTCGCTGCCTTCCAGCTCCATCTGCCCTTCCGCGTTCCGGCGGATCGTCCACGTTTCCGCTCCCCGCAGGTCCATGGTCAGGGACTCCAGTTCGTCTGCCTCCCGCCGCACCAGCGTCCCGGCCCGGTTCTGGTGCCGCTCAGCCGGTTCTGTCCCGTCCGGGCGCGACAGGAGCACGGCGGCGGTCACACTTCCGGCCAGCACTGCCGCGCCGATCACCAGCCAGGCCAGCCGCCCGTGCTTCAGGCTTCTTCTCTTTTTTCTTTCGACTTTCTGCATGTTTCGTGTGATCCCGGACAGTCCGGGTTGTCTCCCTTCACCGGTTTCTGCGGGGCAGCAGCACCAGCAGCGCGGCCGCCAGCACCGCGGCGGGCAGCGCCGCCAGCATCACGGATCCCAGGCCGGTTCCGCCTGTTCCCAGCGCGGGGCGCAGCGCGGTCCTGGCTTCGATATTCAGGTCGGACGCCCCGGTATCCAGCAGGAATTCCGTGGTCCGGATAATCAGTTTCCGGATGTCGGTCATGGAATAGACCGTCTCGTCGGTCAGCGCGATGGAACATCCGAACACGACCGCCCGGGACACATATCCTTCCGCGGTGATCCGCCGGGCCTGCAGCGCCAGGTCGAACGGGCCCTGCGGGTCCCCTTCCGCCCGGTCCATGCTGACCGTCTGCGCGTCCAGGGCCTTCCGGTAGGACGTATCGCCGCTGCGGAGCAGGGCCGCGGTAATCAGGTTCCGGTCCGTTTCGTCCGGGCTCTCAAACCCCCGCGCGCCCGGCAGCAGGATGGACGTCGCGCCGGAGGCGATCATGTCCATCGTGATGTCCGTGGAGCACATCTCCGGCAGCAGGTAGGTATTCACCCCGTCATAGCAGGTTTCCGGCGCGTTTGTGTCCGCCAGCACAATCCCCTCCAGCGGAATGAAGCCGTAGCTGCGCAGCAGAGCCGCGTAGTTCGGCATGGAATCCACCGGATCGGAAAAATCGCATGTGAACAGGAAGCTTCCGCCCTTCGCGGCAAACTCCGTCAGGATCTTCAGCTCCGTTTCAGAAATATCCCGGAGCGGGCTGAGGAAAACCAGCAGGTCCTTCGGGTCCGGTGTATAGTCCGGATCCGTCAGGCTCCTGTATACCACTTCGTACAGGTTCGCTGTCAGCAGATTGTCCAGCACCGCCAGCGAATCCCCGTCCAGTTCCCCGTGGCCCTGGATAATGACCACCTGCGGCACCGTATCCCGGGTCACGTATTCGATCGCCCGGGTAATGCTCTCCTCATAGGTCCATCCGGCGTAGGAATATTCTCCGGCCGTCTCGTCCATGCTTAGGCTGACATAGTCCTCCGGCCCCAGCACCCGCCACCGTCCGGTTTCCTCACACCAGATAATCAGGTTGTCCTCCTCCGGGGTCTGGCTCTCGGTGGCGAACCGGCTCAGCAGCGCCGGATTCAGTCCCGGATCCGCCTGTTCCCAGGTAATCCGGCTGCTCAGGGCGGCATAGCGGTCCAGCAGTTCCAGCAGCGGCGCGTCCTCGTTGCCCTTGCGGAACAGCGCGTAGATCTTCACCGGGTGCGGCAGGTCATCGACCAGGTCCAGCGTAGCCCGGCTGGCTGTCGCGATGCTGTTGAAGGAATAGTCGCGCCGCCATCCGTTCTTCTTTTCCAGCACCTCCGCGCCGATATTCAGCGCGATCAGGGACAGGATCAGCAGGATAAGCAGCAGGGCGGATACGCTGCCGTATCTCCATTTTTCTCCCCGGAACAGTCTCTTCTTCTTCACGCGCTTCACCTCCCGACCCTTCTCCGGTCCATGCGGAATACCGCCAGGGCCAGGAAGATCACGATGAAGGACAGGTCAAAGAAGATGCCCGCGAAGCTCAGCTGGCCCATCATGAAGGGCTCGTTCCGGCTGTACAGGGACATGAACTTCAGTGCCGCGGAGATCCATTCGGCGCGCACCGCGGTTTCCAGCAGGTCCAGGATCCAGAGCAGGAAGTTGGCGCCGAAGGCCAGCACCGCGGCAGTCACCGGGGTGGCCGCGCAGCTGCTCAGGAAAAGATCCAGCGCCACGAACGCGCATCCCTGCAGGATGAATCCCAGGTAATTGACCGCCAGCTCGCCCGGGTACACCGTTCCGTAAATCGCCACGATCAGCACGTACAGAAGCGTCAGCGCGGACACGATCAGCAGCATCGTCACCGCGGCCAGGTATTTCCCGATCACGATTCCCGGCAGGGATACCGGGCTGGTCAGGAGCAGCTGGTCCGTTTTTTTCTGCCTTTCCTCCGCCAGCAGGCGCATCGTCAGCACCGGGCTGAGCAGCATCCACAGATAGCTCATCTCACTGACAAAAGACGGTAAATCACCGCTGCGCTGGCTCAGGATTTCCATATAGAACAGAACGGAGGCCACCGTCAGGAACACGCCCGGAAACACGTATCCCACAGGCGTAAAGAAATACCCCTGCATTTCCCGTTTCCATATTGCTTTCATGCCGGTCTCCTCCTTTCCCTTTTCTCAGCAAATCCGGTAAATACAGAATCTCCGGGGTAAAAGGTAACTAAACCTCCTACCTCCTGCTTCCTACTTCCTAACTGAAGAAATGAATATTTCTTCCAGCGTTTCCTTCTCTTCCCTCATTCCCCTTACCGCCAGCCCGGCCGCGGCCAGCGTCCGGAACAACCGGTCCGCTGCCGCTCCGCCGTCGCCGCCCCGCGGCAGCACCACCCGCGCCTCGGTCACTCCGTCTTCCTCCGCGGGCAGCTTTTCCGCATGGATCTCCGGATCCAAATGCTGAAGCCGTTTCATCACGCTTTCCCCGTCCCCGGCGATCTTCAGCCGGAACCGGATCTCCGCGCTTTCCGGCTCGTTCCGGTCAAAATCCCGCACCATGCGTCCCTCGTCCAGGATAATCACGCGGGAACAGAGCTGCTGCACCTCCGACAGGATATGGCTGGAGAAGATCACGGTCCGGTCCGCGCTCAGCGCGCGGATCAGGTCCCGGATCTCTACGGTCTGCCGGGGATCCAGCCCGACGGTCGGCTCGTCCAGGATCAGGATCTCCGTCGAGCCGCACAGTGCCTGGGCGATCCCGGCCCGCTGCCGGAATCCCTTGCTCAGGTGCCCCAGCACGCGCCGGCGCACCTCCTCCAGCCCGCACAGGGAGATGATCTCGCTGATATGGGCCGGTATTTCCTTTTTTTCGACCTCCCGGAGCTCACAGACAAAGCGCAGGTAGCTTTCCACGGTCATTTCGTCATACAGCGGCGGCCTTTCCGGCAGGTAGCCGATCATCCGCCGGCAGTGCCGGGGATCGGCCAGGATGGACCGGTCCCCGATGGTCACCGTACCTTCCGTCGGCGGAAAATAGCCGGTGATCAGGTTCAGCGCCGTGGTCTTTCCGGCGCCGTTCCGGCCCAGCAGTCCCACGGTCTCCCCTTTTTCAATCCGGAAGGAAACGTCCCGCAGCGCCTGAACCGCCCCGTACCGTTTGGTCACATGGTCCAGTTCTATCATGCGCTTATCCTTTCATCACCACATTGGCCTCTCCCAGCGCTTCCCGCAGCCGCCGGAGGCAGTCCTCGCTGCCGCTGCACCATCCGGTCCGGGGGCACAGCAGGGTCATCTTTTCCGCCGGGATATGCATGTATACCGGCACGTCTCCCGCGTCCAGCGCCAGCATGGCCTGGACCCGGTCCATATCCTTCCGCTCCAGGCGCAGGAAAAGCTTCCTTCCGGCCTTCTCCGCCGCCTGCGCGTCCGTCAGTTTCTTCTCCGGCTGCGCCGGCGCGGCGGAATGCCGCCCCCACTCCTCCAGCCGCGTGATCCTCTCAGCCAGCAGCTTCGGGGCTTCCTCCTCGCGTACGCTGATCTTTCCGCTGACGACCACCGCCTCGTCCTCCCGGATCAACGGCTGGTACCGCTCATACACCCGCGGGAAGACCAGGCACTCCACCTGGCCGGTCATGTCCTCCAGCGTCACAAAGGCCATGTAGTCGCCCTTGCGGGTGGCTTTGCCCTTGACCTCGGTCAGGATGCCGCCCATATCGGCGAACATGCCGTCCAGGTCGCGCGCGCCGTCCGGGGTTTCCTCCGCGTTCTCCAGGCGGGCCGTCGTGAAGGTCATCCGGCTGAGGATATCCCGGTAGTCGTCCAGGGGATGGCCGGTCATATACACGCCGGCCGCTTCCTTTTCCATCTGGAGCTTAACCTTTCCGGGGCAGTCCGGCAGGTCCGGCAGCGTGGTTTCCGATCCGCCCAGCGGGGCGTCCTCTTCCCCTGCGAACATGTCGAACAGGCTGACCTGCCCGCTGACGTTCTTTTTGCGCGAATTCTGGTTCGCGTCCATCGCGCCTTCGTATACCGCCAGCATCTGCGGGCGGTTCGCGCCCATGCTGTCAAAAGCCCCGGCCTTGATCAGGCTTTCTGTCACGCGCTTGTTGCATTCCGCGGTGTCGATTCTCCGGCAGAAGTCGAAAATATCCCGGAAGGGCCCGCGCTCCTCGCGTTCCCGGACGATGCCGCGCACCGCGTTCTCCCCGACGCCCTTGACCGCGCCGAGCCCGAACAGGATCGCGGGCTTTCCGTCCGCGTCCGTGTCCACCGTGAATTTCCAGCGGCTGCGGTTGACCTGCGGCGGGAGTACGGCGATGCCGCGGCCCCGGCAGTACTGGATGTATCCGGCGATCTTGCCCGTGTTCCCGTGGACGCTGTTGAGCATCGCCGCCATGAACTGCACCGGGTAGTACCGCTTCAGCCAGGCCGTCTGCATGGCCACCACGCCGTATGCCGCGGCGTGGGACTTATTGAAAGCGTAGCTGGCGAAGGAGATCATCTCGTCATAGATCTCGTTGGCCACGTCCTCCGGTACGCCGTTCCGGATACATCCGGGAACGGTCACTTTGCCGTTTTCATCCGTCAGGCCGTGAACGAAGATCTCGCGCTCCTCGTTCATGACCTTATGCTTTTTCTTGGCCATCGCCCGGCGCACCAGGTCGCTCCGGCCGTAGCTGTAGCCCGCCAGGTCGCGCACGATCTGCATGACCTGCTCCTGGTACACCATGCACCCGTAGGTCACGTCCAGGATCGGCCGCAGCTTCTCCGTCTTGTATTTGACGCTGGACGGGTCCGTCTTGCCCGCGATATAGCGGGGAATGGAATCCATCGGACCCGGGCGGTACAGGGAAATCGCCGCGATGATGTCCTCAAAGCAGCTGGGCTTCATATTGGTCAGGAAGCCCGTCATGCCCGCGCCTTCCATCTGGAAAACGCCGTCGGTGTCTCCCCGGCTGATCATCTCATATACGCTGGGATCGTCCAGCGGGATTTCCTCCGGCGTCATGCTGACGCCGGCTTCCTTCATCATGTCCAGCGTGTCCCGGATCACCGTCAACGTCCGCAGGCCCAGGAAGTCCATCTTCAGAAGGCCCAGCCGCTCGATGATGCCCATGGGATACTGGGTGGTGATGACCTCATCGTTCCGCTGCAGCGGTACGAACTCCACCACCGGTTTTCCGGTGATCAGGACGCCCGCCGCGTGGGTGGAGGCGTGCCTCGGCATACCTTCCAGAGTCATCGCCGTGTCGATCAGTTCCTTCACCCGGGGCTGCTCGTCATACATCTGGCGCAGCATCGGTGACAGGCTCAGCGCCTTCTCCAGCGTGATGCCCAGGTCCATCGGCACCGCCTTGGCCACGGTATCCGTCTCCTGGTAGCTCATGCCCAGCACCCGGCCGACGTCCCGGACCACGCCGCGCGCTGCCATCGTACCGAAGGTGATAATCTGGCTCACGTGGTCCGCGCCGTATTTCCGGGCCACATAGTCGATCACTTCCTGCCGCCGCTCGTAGCAGAAGTCCACGTCGATATCCGGCATGGTCACGCGCTCCGGGTTCAGGAAGCGCTCAAACAGCAGCTGGTATTTCAGCGGATCCAGCATCGTGATGCCCAGGGAGTACGCCACGATGGATCCCGCGCCGCTGCCGCGGCCGGGGCCGACCATGATTCCCTGGGATTTGGCGTAGTGGATGAAGTCCCATACGATCAGGAAATAATCCACATAGCCCATATGCTCGATGGTGGACAGTTCGTATTCCAGGCGTTTCCAGGGCTCGTCCCCTTCCTTCGCGTCCGGATACAGGCGCTTCATGCCCTCCGCGCACAGGCGGCGCAGCATCTGGTCGGCGGTTTCCCCTTCGGGCACCGGATACTTCGGCAGGCGGGTCACGCCGAACTCGAAGGTGACGTTGCAGCGGTCCGCGATTTCCTTCGTCCGGTCCACCGCGTCCGGCACGTTTTTGAAAACCGCGCGCATTTCCTCTTCACTCTTGACGTACAGCTCGCTGGTTTCCATCCGCATCCGCTGGTCGTCCTCCAGCGTCTTGCCGGTCTGGATGCACATCAGCACTTCCTGGGCTTCCGCGTCCTTTTTCTCCAGGTAGTGGCAGTCGTTTGTGGCCACCAGCGGCACGTTCATTTCCCGCGCCAGGGCAATCAGCCGCGGCAGCACGGTTTTCTCGTCCCGCAGGTTGTGGTCCATGATCTCGATGAAGAAATTGTCCTTCCCGAAGATCTCCTGCATCTCCCGCACATAGGCGTGCGCGCTCTCGTCCTGCCCGTTCAGCAGCATCTTCGGCAGGTCTCCGGAAAGGCACGCGCTCAGGCAGATCAGTCCCTCGTGATGCTCCCGGATCAGGTTATAGTCGATCCGCGGCCGGTAATAGTACCCGGTCAGGAAGCCTTCGCTGATCAGGTACATCAGGTTCTGGTATCCGGTATTGTTTTCGCACAGGAGGATCAGGTGGCTGTTTTCCCGGCCCATGGCGGACTTGTCCGTTCGGTCCCTGCACACATACGCCTCGCAGCCGATGATCGGCTTGATGCCCGCGTCCGTCATGGCGGTATAAAAATCAACAGCGCCATAAAGGACCCCGTGGTCCGTTATGGCGCAGGAATCCATGCCCAGGTCCTTCAGCCGCTTCACCAGCGACGGGATCCGGCATGCGCCGTCCAGCAGGCTGTACTCCGTATGCAGATGCAGGTGTGTAAAACTCATACTGTCCCCGTTTCCTGAATGCTCTCCATGATGGTTTTGGTCATGTCCGCTTCATTCTGGGTCGCGTACCAGAACCAGGTTTCCCAGATATCGTTTCCGTCCTTCAGGATGTAGCCGATGGCCTTCATCCCGTCGCCGGTGGTCGACTCCGCCCGGTACACGATCATCTCCAGCCCGTTCACCCGGGTCATCTGGATGTCGTACCCGGCGTCGCGAAGCTTTTCCGCCACTTCCTTCAGCGTCGTGTTTCCGGAGGTACGGTGGGAGAAATGCGCGGTCAGCGCCGAATTCCTGTCGAGATACGAGAAGTTCTCGTCGCTCCCTTCCCTTCCGTCCCGGTACTCCATGCTGTCCGGCAGCGCCAGGCTGTACTTGCTGTCCGGCAGGTTCACCCGCTGTTCCGCCGCCGCGCATCCGATTCCCAGCGCCAGCACCAGGACTCCCAGCAAACATACGATCCGTTTCATGCGATCATTCTCCTCTTCTGAAGCAGACACTGAAAGGGGTTTAGGGAGGGCATCACACCCTCCCTGTTATTTTACCCGCAAAAGTAGAATTTTTCCACTGTATTGATCAGTTTCCCGTGCACCAGCACGCTGAGTCCTCCCAGGATCGCCGCCAGCACCGCGAACACGGGCCACAGCCCCCATCCCATGAAATGGATCATCGCGAAAGCCAGCAGGCCGAGCGCGGCCAGCATCCCCCAGGAAATCAGCATCACGATCAGCACGCCGTAGTTCTGTTTCACGGCTTCCTGCTCGGTCACCCAGTCCAGCCGCGGGTTCTTCACGTCCCGCATCAGCGCCAGCGCCGAGGTGATGTAGCAGAACAAAAGGCACAGGATCAGGGCCAGGATCGCTTCCGTCATCAGTTTCGGGAAGATGACGATCAGCGCGATGGTCGCCGCCGCCACGCCGAACACGGACAGGCCGTAGCCGACGATGAACTTGGCGCGCACCAGCGTCTGGGCGTCAATCGGCAGGCTGCGGAGCATATCGTGCCCCTTGCCTTCCCGGCTGACGGAAGTCGACAGGGCGGGGCTCATGCCCGCCATGTACGCCATCACCGCGGCCAGGATGCCCATGATGATCGCGTGGTTCGGGATCGCCCCGAGAACCATCTGGATGCTTTCGCCGTTGTCCCCGATGTTTTTGCCGACCATGAAATACATCATCAGCGTCATCACCAGGGGCATGATCGCGATCGGCAGGATGTTCGTCGCGTAGCTCGGCACGCGCAGGATCTGCAGGAACTCCCGCTTCATACAGGCATTCAGGGCGCTTCCGTTCCGGAAATCACCCGCCCGGACGCCGCCCTTCCGGCTCTTTCCGGCCGGGGTTTCAGTCTGGAGCAGGCTCAGGTTTCGGTAGACATAGCCGAGCAGCCAGATCGCCAGCGCCATGGAACCGATGCTGGCCAGCGCGTACAGGCCCAGCAGTTTCCAGTCGCCGTTCACCATGCTGTCCGCCGCCCATCCGGCCGGCGGGAAGATGCCGCTCAGGGACCTGATCCGTTCATGGCTGCTCTGGAAGAAGTTCACGATCAGGTTCGTGCTTTCCTGATTTCCGCCGGTAATCTGGCCGACGTTCATCATCAGGATCATGTAGAGGACGAAGAACGTGATACCGAATACCGTGGTCATGATCTCCCGGTGTTTCCACAGCGCAGAGATCCGGATCAGCAGGGCGGATACGAAGGAGACGATGGCGATGGGCAGCATCGCCGCCAGCAGCCATACGATCACCATCCGCAGGTAGAAGCCGGCGTCCGCGCCAACCCGGATCCCGTACTGGATGCAGGCCGGCAGCAGGACGACCGCGTCGATACAGGTTTCGGAAACCCATACCTGGACGAGCTTCGCGCTCAGCACCGTGCGGGTTTTGACCGGCAGCGAAGCGATATACGCCGTATCCCGGCCCAGGTACAGGCTGCTCATGATGAAGAAGAACGCCATGATCAGCGTACCGGCCGTGGTCAGCACCACCGCCATGGTCACCAGCAGTTCCGGCATCGCCGGCAGGGGCGCCGGCATGTCCATCAGCGCGTCCAGGACCGCCTTTTCAACGATCACCATGATCACGCCGAGATAAATAATCAGGAATGCGATCGCGATCAGCATTCCGATCGTGCGGCCCTTCTTTTCCTTCATCTGGGCCTTGAGGTTCTTCGGTTTAAAGTCCGCGAAGCGGCTCAGGAGCTGCAGTCTCAGCAGCGGGAAAAAGCCCGTCATGCCTCTTCGCCTCCGTCTCCCTCACCCGTCAGCTCCAGGAACAGTTCCTCCAGGCTGGCGTCCACTTCGCCGGAGCGCAGTTCGTCCAGGGTGCCCAGCGCCTTCAGGCTGCCGTGGTTGATGATGCCGATGCGGGTGCACAGCTTCTCCGCGACTTCCAGCACGTGGGTGGAGAAGAACACGGTGTTCCCTTCCTTGCAGTGGCGGATCATCTCTTCCTTCAGCAGGTGCGCCGCGCGGGGATCCAGTCCGCCCAGCGGCTCGTCCAGGATCCATACCGGGGGATTGTGAATCAGCGCGCCGATCACCAGCAGCTTCTGCTTCATGCCCTTGGAATAGGAGCGGACCTGGTTGTTGATCGCGTCCTCCAGGGAGAAAATGTCCAGGTACTTCTCAATGTGCGCCTTGCGCTTCGCGGCGTCCACCTGGTAGATGTCGGCCATGAAGTTCAGGTATTCCATACCGGTCAGCCGGTCGTACAGGTCGTTCCCGTCCGGAACGAAACCGATCAGCCGCTGCGCCTCGATGCGCTCCTGGTCGATCCGGTGGCCCGCCATGGTGACGGTGCCTTCATCCGGCTTCAGGATGCCGGTCATCAGCTTGATGGTCGTGGTCTTTCCGGCACCGTTCGGCCCGATAAATCCGAAAAGTTCTCCGCCCTCGATCTTCAGCGTCAGATCGTCCACCGCCTTGGTGTTGTTCTTCGCGTACGTCTTGGTTACATGCTGCAGGTCTATCATATTCAGGTACTCCTCCTTCTCCCTTTCGGGACACCGGAATTATACCATATTCTCCCTTCCCATTAAACCTTCTTCCCCGAAAAATAACCTTCCCTATCCTTCCAAAACCAAATAAAGACAGAGGCCGTAGCCTCTGCCTGATACTCGGGTTGCGAAATTCGCCTTCAATAATGCGGGCCGAAGGTCCAGGGCGATCGGAAAGCCTTTGGGCGAAGCTCTGATGACCGCCAGTGGCGGGAATCTCATCAGAGCTGAGGTCATCCGAAAGGGAGTAATCTCCACAGTGTGGAGTCACGACCATTGAGGATGCGGACGCGGCCGCAGCCGCGAAACCTCTCCCCTCAGGTTGTCGAATCCGCCCTGTAAATGCGAATCGACAACGCCCCGTCATCATTCGAACACGCTTCAATCCGGATTGGGAAATCATACCCGTTCACAAAGCGCAGGTTCAGTTCCGCGTTCCCCACGGCCGCGTCGCAGTGGATCGGCAGGTAGCTCGCGCCGCTTCCGCCGTGCGCCCGCCGCTGCTTGATCTGGATCTTCGGCAGCTGCACCAGCACGTTGTACAGCGTGCTGGACACCTGGCAGGTGCCTCCGCCGTAGCCCGGCGTCGTCGTGCCTTCCACCAGCACGCCGGCCTTCCGGTATCCCTTGCTGGCGTTATAGCGGCCCATGATCTTGTTCGCGTTGAATTCCTGCCCGGGCTGCACCACGATGGAAATGTACTGGCAGCCCAGTTTGATGTTGTGGATCCGGTTCAGGTTGATTTCCGTCTGCACCATCTTGTAATAACTGGTATAGGCCGCGATGGGGCAGTCGTCATACAGCACCTCGTCCGTGGGGCTGACGGGCTTCAGGTCTGTCAGCTCGTTCGGATCGATATATCCGTAGCTGCGCATGTAGTTCACCATCGCCCAGCCGTCATAGAACTGCCAGATGGTGATCTTCGTTCCCGGCTTGAGCACGACCCAGTTGTTTCCGTCGTCCTCCACGGCCGGGTTATAGGGATCCATGGTCTTGCGGACATGGCAGGTGGTCGCCGTGGTCGCGATATAGGCGTGCTTCTGGCAGTTGAACGGCGGCGTGTTCACCGGATCCACCGTCTTGATGTCCGTCAGCACGAACCATTCGCGCTTCGCGTAGCCGATCTTGTTGTCCTTCGTGCGGACGATCAGCCACTTCAGGCCGACATACAGGATGTCCACGCCCCGGCTGCTGCCGTTGCTGGACTGGACCTTCTTCGAATCGGTATCCATCTGGGAGTAAATGCTGTATTTCCCCCCGATGATGCCCGTATAGATCGCCGGCGAGGAGGAGTTGAAATCCTTCAGCGTCGGTTCCGGATAGACCTTGCCGGTCACTTCATAAATGCTGTCGTCCTCGGCGTCCAGCTGCTCCAGCTCCGCCCGTTCCGCGTCCAGTTCCTCCTGGCTCAGCTGGTCGTCTTCTTCCTCCGCCAGCACCGGCAGGATCCCGGCCAGCAGCACCAGGCACAGCAGCCCGCAAAGAAAGCGCTTCATGCGCACATCTCCCTTCGTCAATACCGCCATTATCCGCGGATTCCCCCTCCCTGTCAAGGGACGCGGGGTTATTCCGCTCCGGTCACAGTGGCGCCGTTCAGCCGGGTTACCGCCGGAATCAGCAGGTTGTCGTACTGCCGGCTTTCCACGGAGAAGCGCATATCCTTCATCAGTTCCATAATGCTGCCGGATACGGATCCGCCGCTGACGGATACCGTTTCGCCTCCCCGGTGCAGGTAGCCCAGCCGGATTTCCCCGGCGATATCCCCGGTGATCTCGTCCACCTGGAAGTCCGAGAATTCCACGATCTCCAGGTAATCCCCGGTGCGGATCGCGGCCGCTGATTCCGTGCCGCCGGTCACCGTAAAGTTGGACGCGTCAAAGGAGTCCTCCATGCCCAGGTACTGGCTGAACTGCCGCCTGCCCCAGTAATGAACGGCCTTCCCGTTTTCGATCAGGGCCATATCCCGGATCCGGGCGCCTTCGTCGTCAAACGCGGTGTTCCGGGAGGAATTGGGCAGGAACCGGACCGCCTGCACGCTCAGGTTCTCCGGCGCGACCATATCCCCGATCTTCCAGTCGGAGATTCCGCGGTACACCGTCGCGGCGTTCAGCCGGTCGATAAAGTAGTAGTAGACCTCGCGGGCGGCGTCCGTGGACAGGACGACGTCCGCCTTCTCCAGCGCGGGGGTCGCCCCGGCGGTCAGCTTGTCCCGCCCGTAGCGCATCGTTTCCGCCAGGTCCCGGATCAGCTGGTCCCCGTCGCAGGTGCCGCACTCGTACAGCCGGTACAGTTCGATCTCATGCCCGTCCTTCCGGGCGTTGACCACCGCCTCCACCATCGAGGAGGGATATACCGCGGTCACGTCGATCCCCTCGCTGTTCAGGAAGCGGCGCGCCTTCCGGCTGACAAAGATCTCGCAGCTGTTCAGGTCCTCGCTTTCCGTTTCCGGCAGCGCGGCGACCGCCCGCAGGAAGTCCCCGCTGATCGCCTCGATGTCGACGTCCTCCTGCGTTTCCGCCGGGGCGTCCTTTTCCGGCCGGTTCAGCGTATAGACGGGGTTGCGGATATAGCCGGCGTCCTCATACAGCCCGGCCACGATCCGCTTCATTTCCTCGTCGCTCGCGTCCGTGGGCACGCTGGCCCCGGCGGAACCCAGGAACTCATCCGTCTTCCGGTAAACCTTGACCCAGAAGCTCTCCAGGTCCTTCACCCGGTTCTGGTCCAGCCGGTGCCGGATCAGGTAGAACTCCCAGCCTTTTTCTTCTTCGTCCGTGACCTCCCAGGCGTCCGCCCCGGAGGCTTTCAGTATGTTCAGCAGCCTTTCAAGCGCCTGATTCTCCGCCATCTTAACCCAGCCTCACTTTCGCCTTCAGGTAGGGACCGCCGTCCGCCACCTTGACCCATTCCTTGTGTCCTTTGCCGCACGCGCCGGCTCCGAAGACCTCCCGGTCCCGGGATACCATGCTCACCGATCCGAGCAGGTCCGGCACGTATCCGGTCATCACCAGCGGGGAAACGATCTTCCCGGTCAGTTTGCCGTCGATGATCTCATATCCCCGGTCGATGATGCACTGGATACCCCAGTGCTTGGGATCCTCCATGCCGGACTGCATTCCCTCCAGCAGGTATCCCTTCCGGATGCTCGCGATCATCTCCTCCAGCGTGCTGTCGCCGGAATCGAACATCGTGTTGGTCATCCGGGTATAGGCCTTGTGGGAGAAGCTTTCCCGCTTCCCGTTTCCGGTCGGCACCGTGCCCAGCCGCAGCGCGCTCAGCGCGTCGCAGATGCCGGCCCTCAGGATGCCGTTCTCGATTTCCGTCACGTCGCCCGCGGGGATTCCCTCGTCGTCAAAAGCATAGGAGGTCACGTCCACCGCGCACAGCGCGCCTTCGTGCATCGTCACGTTGTCAGATCCGACGCGTTTTCCGATATAATCCGCGCCCAGGGCACGACCCTTGACGAACATGTCCATTTCCACGCCGTGGCCGAAGGCTTCGTGGGCGATCAGGCCGGTCACTTCCGGCGCGGTGATCACGTCGTATTCCCCGGGAACCACGTGTTCCGCCGCCAGCAGGTCCTTCCCGATCCGGATCGCTTCCGGCAGTTTCTCGTCCATATGGTCAAACAGTTCCGGACCGCAGCGCCCGGATACGGCGGTATAGGACATCTCCGTCCGGTCCTCGCCGGCTACCAGCGCCATGATCACGCCCTCGCTGTATACATAGGACTGGCGCAGATCCTGGTTCTCTGTCAGGAACAGCTTGCAGATATGCGTGGAGGAAGCCCGCGTGTTGCAGTCGATCATCCTGATCCCCTGCGCTTCGCCTTCCTTCATACCGCGGTCGGAAATGGCGGAGAGGCGGTTCACCAGTTCCGCCAGGTCTTCCTGCTCCGGCAGGCGTTCGGTTTCCATTTCCGCGAAGATGGTCCGCTTCTCGTCCGGCAGCTTTCCGGTTTCGTACGGCTGCACGCCGGCGGCCTTCAGCAGCCGGAACTGCGCTTCCAGCTCCGCGGTGATGCTCTCCGCCGTTTCGCGGACTTTGTCCGGATTGAAGCCGGTCAGCGCGGCTTCGGAATACAGCCCGTCCCGGTACACCCGGACGACCGTTCCGCGCTCCGTGGTCATGGTCTCCCGGTTCACGGACTTCGCCCGCTGGGAAATGGCCGTCTGGAAGCCCACCGAATCGGTGGACAGGATGGATACGTAATCAAACCGTTCCCGCAGAAGGGCCGTCAGTTCCTTCAGCCCCGGCGCGATTCCGGCCAGATAGGATGAAAAAGGTGCGTTCATAATCTGTTTTCCTCCCGATATTATTCCAGGCCGATCGCGGTGATCGTGCACTTCTTTGCCGGATCGGTCACGCGGATCTCCAGCGTATGCTCCGCCGCTTCCGCCTCGTCCAGCACCAGCACGACCTCGCTCTGGCCCCATTTGCCTTCCCCGCCCTGGACGGTCATCTTCACTTCGCCGTCGATCAGGATTTCCGCCGCGCCGAAGGCAGCGTCCCCGGACGCCTTCCAGGCCACCAGGCACTTCCGGAACGTGCCGGTCACCTTCAGCGGTTCGTCGGCGCATTCCGCGTCATGATGGAAGTTCTTTCCGCAGACCTGGCCGACCGGCTTGTTCATGTAGGACGAATTGTCTGTCCGGGAGAATCCGCCCCGCTCGATCGTGAATTCTTCGCTTTCCGTGCTTCCGTAGATCGTCTTCAGGCCCATGAAATCCGTGCCGTACACCGGATCCACGTTGATATCCGCGGGCTCGTCGGTGTCCGCCTCCGCGGCGTCGGCGATCGTCTGCATGATGCAGTCGCACATAATCCGGTGGCCCAGGGATGTCGGATGGTATTCGTCGAAGAAGAATTCCTCCGAGGTCAGTTCGTTTCCGATCAGCGGATAGGCGCCGTCCCGGATGGATACCATCATCAGGCCGTACCGGTCGCCGATCTTCCGCAGGTCCTCCTGCAGGTTCCAGCCGTTCCGGAACACCGCGAACAGCAGGATCACCGCCGGTTCGTTCGGCGCGTCCAGGATTTCCTTCACCATGGATTCATAGCACCGGTGATTGGTAGGCTCCTCCCAGTCATTCACCGAGTATTCGATCACCACGATGTCCGGCAGCCCGTCCGCGTCGCTCTCCGGCACCCGGTCCAGGATGTCCCGCTGATACCGCATATAGCCGAAGGTGGAGGCGGTTCCGCCCACGCCCGCGTTCACGAAATTCACGTTCGCGCCGTTTTCCGTGCCGTATGTCGTGCCGAACTGCTTCCACAGCCGGGATGCCCAGCATTCCGGATAGGTCTTCGCGCCGGCGCCTTCGGTAATCGACCCGCCGATCGTCGCAATGGTAATGTTCTCCCCGTTTTGGGCTTTCTCAATCACTTTCTTCAGCCGCGCATTGTTTCCCAGGCTCATTTCCGCCCGCTTCAGCGCCTGCCGGTACCATTCTGTTTCCGTCATCTGTACTTCCTCCCCCGCTGCCCCGCAGCACACCATCGTCATAATCACCGCGGCCAGAACCGCCAGTATTCTCTTCATTCTCTTCCGCCTTTCCGGGCCCCGCCCCTTGTCCATAACCTTATATATTATACTATACCCCCATCCTTTGAACAAGGTTTTCATCTCCTCCCTCCTACCTCCTGCCTCCTGCCTCCTACTTCCTACCTCCTACCTCCTACTTCCTACCTGAAGATTTAGTTCAGGCCCCAGCCTGAACTAAATCTTGTATAACACCTTCCCTTCCTCCCCATTCCATGGTATAATATCCTGTCTATATATCGATATCTGTCCTAAGGAGTGACCCCATGGCATCGCAAACCTACAACGCCGGTAACATCCAGGTCCTGGAAGGGCTGGAAGCCGTCCGCATGCGTCCCGGCATGTACATCGGCACCACTTCCTCCCGCGGCCTTCACCATCTTCTCTGGGAAATCGTGGACAACGCCATCGACGAAGCTTCCAACGGCTTTGCCGACGAAGTCACTGTCACACTGCATAAAGACGGCTCCGCCAGCGTCTGGGACAACGGCCGCGGCATGCCTGTCGATACCCACCCCACCATGGGCATCCCCGGTGTCGAAGTCATCTTCACCGTCCTGCACGCCGGCGGCAAGTTCAATAATGAAAACTACGCCTATTCCGGCGGCCTCCACGGCGTCGGCGCCAGCGTCGTCAACGCGCTGAGCAAGTGGCTCTCCGTGGACGTCTACCTCAACTGGACGCACTACCGCATGGATTTCACGTCCCAGCTGAACCCCGCCACCGGAAAGGTCGAGGCCGGCAAGCCCACCGGCCCGCTGCAGGTCCTGGGCAATACCCGCAAAAAAGGCACCCTGGTCCGCTTCCTCCCGGATGAGGAGATCTTCGACGACGTCCGTTTCAGCACGGAGACCGTCTCCCGCCGCCTGCAGGAGCTGGCTTACCTGAATAAGGGCATCCGCATCACCTTCACGGACGAGCGCCTGGCGGACGCCGAAAGCCGCACCCGCGTATTCTGCTACGAGGGCGGCATTTCCGATTACGTCCGTTACCTGAACGCCGGCAAGAACGCCCTGCATGAGGACGTGATTTTTCTCGAGGGCAAGCGCGACACGGTCATCTGCCGCGCCGCGATCCAGTATACCGACGGCTTCACCGAAAGCCTTTTCTCCTATGTCAACAACATCAACACGCCGGAGGGCGGCGCCCATGAAACCGGCTTCAAGGCTGCCTTTACCAAGTGTTTCAACGACTATGCCCGCCGTACCGGCCTCCTGAAGGAGAAGGACAACAACCTCGCCGGCGAGGACTTCCGCGAGGGCCTGACCTGCGTCCTGACCACCATGGTCAAGAATCCGCAGTTCGAGGGCCAGACCAAGGGCCGCCTCGGCAACAGCGAGGTCCGTCCCGTGGTCGAGGCCATCATCTCCCAGCAGCTCACCGACTGGCTGGACAACCTGAAGAACCAGGAAGTGGCCACCGCCATCGTCTCCAAGGCGATCCGTGCCGCCCAGGCCCGGGAAGCCGCCCGCAAAACGCGCGACAATATCCGCAAGGCCAGCCAGCTGGAGGCCGCACCGCTCGTCGGCAAGCTGTCCAGCTGCACCGGCCGCAAGTGGGAGGATAACGAGCTGTTCATCGTCGAGGGCGACTCCGCCGGCGGCAGCGCCAAGCAGGGCCGGGACCGCCGCTTCCAGGCGATTCTCCCCCTCCGCGGCAAGCCGCTGAACGTCGAGAAAAAGCACCTGGACCAGGTGCTCGCGAACGAGGAATTCCGTTCCCTGATCACCGCCCTGGGCACCGGCATCGACGAGGGCTTCTCCCTGAGCAACCTGAAATACGGCAAGGTCATCATCCTCTCCGACGCGGACCAGGACGGCGCGCATATCCGCGCGATCCTTCTGACCTTCTTCCTCCGCTATATGAAGGACCTGATCACCGGCGGCCACGTCTATATCGGCATGCCGCCGCTCTATAAGGTCCAGAAGGGTTCCAATGTCATCTACGCCTATGACGACAAGGAACTGGCAAAGGCCACCCGCACCGCCGGCAAGGGCTACACCCTCCAGCGGTACAAGGGCCTGGGCGAAATGAATCCCGAGCAGCTCTGGGAAACCACCATGGACCCTTCCCGGCGCAAGCTCATGCGCGTGTCCATCGAGGACGCCGCGCAGGTGGACCGGCTCACCACCGTCCTCATGGGCGACAAGGTGGAACCCCGGCGGGATTACATCAGCGAGCACGCGGACTTCAACAAGCAGGACCACTTTGACGAAAAGCTGAACCAGAGCGCTGCCTCCCGCCGGGATGACGCCGCGGCGGCCGCCTTTGACGCGAAGCTGGCGGAAGGAGGGGTCTGATCATGGCGAAACGGAAAGACGCGGAAAGCCCTATCGTAAAGGACGATCCTTCCCGCATTATTGATATCAACATGGAGGACGTCATGCACAACAGCATGATGCCCTACGCGGAACACGTCATCCTCGAGCGTGCCCTCCCCCGGGTGGAGGACGGCCTCAAGCCCGTCCAGCGCCGCATCCTCTATACGATGATGGAACTGGGCACCACGCCGGATAAGCCGCACCGCAAGTGCGCCCGTATCGTCGGCGACTGCCTCGGTAAATACCATCCCCACGGCGACACCTCTGTCTATGGCGCCCTGGTGCATATGGCGCAGGATTTCTCCATGCGCTGCCCCCTGGTCGACGGTCACGGCAACTTCGGCTCCATCGACGGGGACGGGGCTGCCGCCATGCGGTACACAGAAGCCCGCATGACGCCCCTGGCCATGGAGATGCTCCGGGATATCGAGAAGGATACGGTCCCTTTCCGGCTGAACTTTGACGATACCCTGAAGGAGCCGGATATGATCCCGGCCCGTTTCCCGAACCTGCTGGTCAACGGCGCCAACGGTATTGCCGTCGGCCTCGCCACGAACATCCCGACCCATAACCTCGGCGAGGCGGTCCGCGCGGTCATCGCCCAGATGGACGATCCGGAGATCTCCCTGGACGACCTGATGAAGATCATGCCCGGCCCGGACTTCCCGACCGGCGGCATCCTCGTGCAGAACGATGAGATCCGCCGCGGCTATGAAACCGGCCGCAGCAAGCTGACCCTCCGCGCCCGCGTGAGTATTGAGGAAGGGAGCTCCGGCCGCAAACTGCTGGTCATCACGGAAATTCCCTACCAGATCAGCAAGTCCGCGATGCTGGAGAAGATCCAGAAGCTTTCCGAGGATAAAAAGGCTGCCCTCAGCGGCATCTATGATATCCGCGACGAGAGCGACCGGACCGGCATGCGCGCGGTCATCGAGCTGAAGAAGGACGCGGATCCCCAGCGAATCCTCGCCTACCTCTATAAGTATTCCGACCTGCAGGTCACCTTCGGCGTCAATATGGTCGCCATCGCGAACGGCAAGCCGGTCCTGCTGAACCTCAAGCAGCTGATTTCCTGCTACGTGGACTTCCAGAAGCAGGTCGTCACCCGGCGGACGGAATACGAGCTCAAACAGGCGAAGGCCCGGGCCCATATCCTCGAAGGCCTGATGATCGCCCTGGACAACCTGGACGAGGTCATCGCCCTGATCCGGGCCAGCAAGAGCCCGAAGGATGCCCGCGCCGCCCTGATGGAGCGCTTCGCCCTCTCCGAGGTCCAGGCTCAGGCCATCCTCGATATGCGCCTCCAGAAGCTCACCGGCCTGGAAATCGAGAACCTCCGGAAGGAATATGCCGATATCCTGAAGCTGATCTCCCGCCTGGAAGGCATCCTGAAGAGCGAGAAGAAGCTCCGCGAAGTCATCCGCAAGGAAATGGAAGCGGTGGCGGAGCAGTTCCAGGACGAGCGCCGCACGACGCTGGAGCCGCCGGAGGACGCGCCGGTGGAATTGCCGGACAACACGCCGGTACCCGAGGACGCCGCCGTCATCTTTACCCAGGGCGGCTACCTCAAGCGGGTGCTCCCCGCCTTCCTGAAGCGCAGCCCTCTGCCCACCGCGGAAGAGAGCTTCCCGGACAGCGCGCGCTTCCTTCTGCAGACCACGACCGCGGAAACCCTGTATATCTTCACGAACCTGGGCAACTGCTACCCGGTACAGGTCGGAAAGCTCGCGGAATGCAAGCCCCGCGACCGCGGCCAGCTCCTCTCCGGCGTTCTCGCCGGCCTGGAGGAAGGGGAACAGGCTCTCCTGATGCTGACCGCCGAACCGGCGAAGCTGAAGGATATGCCGGACTTCCTCTTCGTCACGAAGAACGGAATGATCAAGCGCAGCGCCGCCGCGGAATACGACGTGCGTTCCCGCAAGTATCCGGCGCTGTCCCTGAAGAAGGGCGATTCCCTGATGGACGTCCGTCCCGCACCGTCGGAGGACGATCTCCTGCTGATCACCCGGGGCGGAATGAGCATCCGCTTCCCGCTCTCCGGCGTCCCGATCCAGGGCCGGACCGCTTCCGGCGTCCGGGCCATGTCCGTTGAGTCCGGCGATGAGATCATGTGGTTCTCCCAGCTTTCCGCGAAGGACGAGATCATCCTCTTCTCCGAACGCGGCTGGGCCAAGCGGATTCCGCAGATGGACTTCGAGTCCCAGAACCGCGGCGGCAAGGGCGTTCGCTGCTTCTACTTCAACAAGAACGGTTCCAACGGCCGCCAGATCGCCGGCATCCTGCAGATCCCGGAAAGCACTGCCTGCTTCCTGCTGATCTCCCAGGCCCGCAGCCCGGTCACCAAGCTGGCGAAGGCCGAAATCCTCCTCCAGAACCGTCAGGGCAAGGGCATGCCCTATGTCATGGCCATCCTCGACGACGTCGTTACCTCCCTCACTTCCGTTGACGCCCCGGCGGAACCGGAGGAATAATATACGTAATTATTGAAAGGAGACTTTTACTATGGGAAGACAGAATTTCGGCGGCTTCGGCGGCGGCGCCAACATGCAGCAGCTCATGCGCCAGGCCCAGAAAATGCAGCAGCAGATGCAGGAAACCCAGGAGCAGCTGGAAGCTGCTGAATACGAAGCTTCCTCCGGCGGCGGCATGGTGACCGTCAAAGTCACCGGCAAACACGAAATCACCTCCATCACCATCGACCCCCAGGTCGTGGATCCGGACGACATCGAAATGCTCCAGGACCTGATCATGGCCGCGGTGAACGAAGCCCTCCGCAAGGGCGAAGAGGCGAAGGAATCCGCGATGAGCCGCCTGGCTCCGGGAATGGGCGGTCTGTTCTGAGATGAGCGAAATCATTGAACCGATCGAAACCATGGCGGCGGAACTGCACCGGCTTCCCGGTGTCGGTCCGAAAACCGCCATGCGCTTCGCCTACCACATCGCCTCCATGTCCCTGGAGGAGGTGCGCGCCCTCTCCGTGGCGATCTGGGAAGGCCGCAAGGCCATCCGCTTTTGCTCCGTCTGCGGCAATTACGCGGCCGCTGACCTGTGTTCCGTTTGCGCGGATTCCGCCCGCCATAACGGCCAGATCTGCGTGGTCCGGGATCCGCGGGACGTGGCGGCCCTGGAGCGCACCCATGAGTACGGCGGCCTGTATCATGTACTTCACGGCACCCTTTCCCCGATGGAGGGCGTCGGCCCGGACGATATCCATATCCGGGAGCTCCTGACCCGCCTGGAATCCGAAACGGTATCCGAAGTCATCCTCGCCACCAATCCGGACGTTGAGGGTGAGGCCACAGCCTCCTACATCGCCCGCCTGCTGAAGCCCATGAACATCCGCTGCACCCGCATCGCCCACGGCGTTCCCGTCGGCGGCGACCTGGAGTATACGGATGAGGTCACCCTCCTCAAGGCCATGGAAGGCCGCCGGGAGATCTGAGCATCAAAAACCCGGCAGCGTCGCTGCCGGGTAGCTTCATTTCAGTTGTCATCCTGGGAATCTCCCCTTGCCACATGGTGGCCGAAGGGGATCTTAAGGGGACGAAGCTCTGATGACCGCCAGTGGCGGAAAGTTCATCAGAGCTGAGATCAAGCGAAAGGGAGCAAGCTCACCTGTGGGGAGTTGCGACCTTTGAGCTTGCGGATCGACCGGAAAGCCCCCTTATCTCTCTCTTACTTCGTCTTCGACAGATACTTCGTCTTAATCCACCGAAGGACATTCTGCCGAAGGTCCAGGGCGATCGGAAAGCCCTGGTCGCGGCCGCAGCCGCGAAATCCCTTACTTCGTCTTCGACAGATACTTCGTCTTAATCCACCCTGTCTTCCCGTTATACCAGATCTGGCTCCACGATTTACCGGCCGTCAGCAGTGTCACCTTCGTGCCGGGACGGAGCTGGGCAATGACCTTGCCCTGGGCGGACGCCTTCTGGCGGAAGTTCACGGATCCTCCATTAGCGGACTTGATGTAACGGGTCCCACCGGACTTGACCGATTCGTCAGCCGTGAAATTGCTCAGGTATTTCCGGTACATATATCCGGTTTTCCCGTCGGGTGTCCGGACACGGACCCAGTTACGGAATCCGTTGTACAGGACCTCCACCTTGGTACCGGTGCGGTATCTTCCGATGGCCTCGCTGTCCGTGGTCGCATTGGTACGCAGATAGAGGACATCCTTGGAAATCACGCGCGCGTAAGTCGTGGCCAGGCTGTACAGCGGCAGGGAAACTACCAGCAGTACCAGGGCCGCGAAACAAGCCAGGAATCTTTTATTCTTCATATCAACAAATCCCTCCCGATTCAGTTATCTGTTTGTATTGTCAGTTTATCGGCCGGACCTCCCTTCGTCAATAGTCTGGCGGCCGCGCAACCCCTTTCAGGGGCATTTTTCCGGAAATTGTAAATTCTCGATAATACTTATGTAAAGATTTCAGAAAGGAAAGACCCGCGTGAGTACTGAAACCGCCCTGTTGATCGGCTGCCTGGTCCTGCTGGTCGTCCTGCTGGTCCGCCAGTCCCTGCTGACCCATCAGCAGTCAAAGGACCGCCTGGAGCGGGAACACAGCATGGCCATGCTCGGAAACCAGATCCTGGACGACCTGGATGCCCAGCATGACGTGACCGTCGATTCCCTGCAGCAGACCAACCAGAACCTCATGTCCACGCTGACCCAGATGGGCCAGAGCCAGTCCGCCCTGCTGGAGAGCATGCAGCGCCAGGTGCTCCTCTCCACCCGCAATCAGGAGGAGAAAATCAACGCGTTGCGCCTGGAGAACGAGCGCCAGCTGGCGGAAATGCGCAAAACCGTGGACCAGCGCCTTTCCGAAAGCCTGGACAAGAAGCTGGATACCAGCTTCGCCCAGGTCAGTGAACGCCTGGAATCCGTCTATAAGGGACTGGGCGAGATGCACACCCTCGCCTCCGGCGTCGGCGACCTGAAGAAGGTTCTGACCAACGTCAAAACCCGGGGCATCTGGGGCGAAATGCAGCTGGCGAACCTGATCCGCCAGGCGCTGGCGCCCGGCCAGTATGAGGAAAACGTTGCCGTGGTTCCCGGCTCCGCCGAGCGTGTCGAATTCGCCGTCTGCCTGCCGGACCAGTCCGGCGGCACGGTATACCTTCCCGTGGACAGCAAATTCCCCCAGGAGGACTATCTCCGCCTGGTCGACGCGTCCCAGGCCGGGGACGCCGCGGGCGCCGACGCCGCCCGCAAGGCGCTGGACCAGCGTCTCCGCTCGGAGGCGAAGAAGATCGCCTCCAAGTATATTTCCCCGCCCCATACGACGGATTTCGCGATCATGTTCCTGCCGATTGAGGGGCTTTATTCGGAAGCCCTCCAGTCCCCGGACCTGGTGGAATCCCTCCAGCGGGAATACCGGGTCGTCATTGCCGGCCCCGGCACATTCTCCGCTATGCTGAACGCCCTGCAGATGGGCTTCCGGACCATGGCCATCGAGAAGCGCAGCGGTGAGGTCTGGCACCTCCTGGGCGAAATCAAAACGGATTTCGCCCGCTTCGCGGATATGCTCGAAGCTACCCGCCGCCGCCTCGACCAGGCCGGCGAATCCATCGACTCCGCCGTTTCCCG
>JAILIE010000090.1 GCA_024695415.1 Clostridiales bacterium
GGCAACCAAGCCAAATTATACAGGAGGGTTTCATTATGGAAATCAAAAACCGGAACATCGTTGTTTGCATTATCCTGTCCATCGTGACGCTGGGCATCTACGGCATCTATTGGTTCATCAAGATGACCGATGAGTCCAATGCGCTGGCGCCCAACAATGCCACCACTTCCGGCGGCAAGGCGTTCCTGCTGACGCTGGTCACCTGCGGCATCTACGGCATCTACTGGGTATACAAACTCGGCAACAAGATGGGCGAAATGAACGGGGGCAACGACCAGGGCGTCCTGTTCCTCATCCTCTCCCTGTTCGGCCTGAGCATCGTCGCGCAGTGCATGGCGCAGGCGGAAATCAACAAGCATGCCAATGCCTGATTGAACGGCAAAAAAGTTCCTGAGCTTTTTAGCTCAGGACTTTTTTTGCGCGCTTTTATTCTTCCATGAAGCGGGAAAGGAAGCGGCGGGTGCGTTCCTCCTTCGGGTTGCAGAAGACCTCCTTCGGATCTCCCTGCTCGCAGATGCAGCCTTCGTCCATGAAGATCACCTGGTCCGCTACATCCCGGGCGAAGGCCATTTCATGGGTCACGATGATCATGGTCGTGTTCTGGTCCGCCAGGTCGCGGATGACCCGCAGCACTTCCCCGGTCAGTTCCGGATCCAGCGCGGAGGTGGGTTCGTCAAAGCAGAGGATGTCGGGGCCGAGGGCCAGCGCCCGCGCGATGGCTACCCGCTGGCACTGGCCGCCGGAAAGCTGGTGGGGATAGTTCTTCATCCGGTCCTCCAGGCCCATCTGGACCAGCAGGCCCCGGGCGTGCTCCTCGATCCGTTTCCGGACGGCGGCCTTATCCTGCTTCCATTCTTCAGTGTCCTTCGCCAGCAGTTCTTCCGCAAGGATTACGTTGCCCAACGCGGTGTACTGGGGGAAGAGGTTGAAGGACTGGAAAACCAGGCCGAAATGCAGGCGCTTGCGGCGCAGTTCCGATTCCCGCTGGCGCTTGTTTTTCGCGTCGGGCATTTCCAGCAGGGTTTCCCCGTTGACCCGGATGACGCCGGTGTCCGGCGTTTCCAGGAAATTCAGGCAGCGCAGCAGTGTGGTTTTCCCGCTGCCGGAGGAACCGATAATGGAAAGGGTTTTTCCTTTTTCCAGCGAAAGGCTGATATCCCGGAGAACCTCGGTTCTCCCGAATCGCTTGCTGATGTGTTCGACTTCCAGAACGGCCATGGGTTTCCTCCTGTGGGTTGCGGATTGCGGTTACCGGGGCGGCATGCGCTCAGGCGCGGAAAAAACTGAGCTTTTTCTCGAGCCGGGAGAAAAGCAGCGTCAGGATACCGTTGGCGGCCAGGTAATAGATGCCGGTAAAGAACAGCGGCCAGATAGCGCCGGAAATGCCTTCGCTGCTCTTCATAAACGCCTGCCCGGCCCAGATGATCTCCTGCAGGGCGATGATCCGGGCGAGGGAGGTATCCTTGACCAGCGTAATGATTTCATTGGAGATCGGCGGCAGGACGGATTTTACCATCTGCAAAAGCTTTACCCGGAAGAAGATCTGGGTCCGGGTCATGCCCAGCACCAGGCCGGCCTCCTCCTGTCCGGCGGGAATGCTCTGGATTCCGCCGCGGAAGATCTCGCTGAAATAGCAGGCGTAGTTGATGATGAACGCGACGGAAGCAGCAAGGAAACGGCCGCTTTCACCGCTTCCCCAGATATTGTTCTTCCATACCAGGCCGGGAAAGTAGAAAATGATCAGCAGCTGGATCATCAGCGGGGATCCCCGTACGATCCACACGACGATCTTCAGGAAGCCCTTCAGGGCCTTCAGGCGGGACATGGTGCCCAGCGAGATCAGCAGCCCCAGCGGGATGGCGCCCAGCAGGGTCACAAAAAACAGCCGCAGCGTCTGCAGGAAACCTGTATTCAGCGATCTCAGGACGATGGGCAGCTGTTCAGCAAAAGTCATCGGATGTCCGCCTCCCCGGTGTTATGACTGAAAAAGCAGAGGGCGCGCCGCGCCCCCTGCCGTAAAACCGGAATGATTATTCCTGCGGAATGAGCGTTTCCGCGATGCCGTACGTCTCGCCGAGCGCCTGCATGGATCCGTCGGCCCAGGAAGCGGCGAAGAAATCGTTCAGCAGGGCGGCCAGGTCGGAACCCTTGCGGAAACCGACGCCGTACACTTCCTCATTCAGCGGCAGCACGAAGGTCAGGTTCGCGTAGCTGGTGCCTTCACCGGTCATGGCAACGGCCATCTGGCGGTCGATCACCGCGGCGTCGGAGGTGCCGGCGGCGACTTCCATGATGGCGGTCGCCTGGTCCTGGACTTCGTTCACGGTCAGATCCAGGCCGAGCTCTTCCAGGGTGGCCTGTCCGGCGCTGCCGGCTTCGACGGCGACGATCAGACCGGCCAGGGCGTCCGCGCTCTGGAAGGCATCCGCCTTGTCAGCGGGAATGACGACGACCTGGGCGTTGATGACATAACCGTTGCTGGGTTCCATGGCTTCCAGTACTTCGTCGGTCAGGGTCATGCCGTTCCAGACGCAGTCGATATTCTTGTTGTTCAGCTCCAGGATCTTACTGTTCCAGTCGATCTCGATGAATTCCACATCGACGCCGATGGAAGCGGCGAAAGCCTTGGCCAGGTCGGCGTCAAAGCCGATCCATTCGCCGTCCTTCTTGTAATCCATGGGCTCGAAATCGGTGATACCGACGACCAGAACGCCCTTTTCCTGCACATAGGCGAGGTCGGAGTCGTCCGCCAGGACCGCGGTCAGGGAGCAAAGCATTACGACGCAGAGCAGCAGGGCAAGCAGTTTCTTCATAAATCAGACATCCTTTACAAATTGATTGAAGCGTTCCGCCGGAACGCTTCATTACCATAACACTTTAGCAGAGTAAAGTCAAGCGAAGTACAAAGAGAGTTCAATCGGTGTCCCCGGGCTCGACCGTCCAGCCGGGGGAACGGTCCCGGCTGTTGGTCCGCTCCTCTTCCCCGGAAATCATCTCTTCGTATCCGGACAGGGCGGCGAAGGGGCTGAACTGGGCCGCCCGGTCGTGCATGGACATATGCGGCCGGACGGGGGACTGATGATGCGGCAGGCGGATGATGTCCGCGTAAACTACCCGGGGGTCCGGTTCCTGTTCCGTAATACCTCTGGCCATGCGTGCCTCCTGATGACTTTTGCTTACGCCTTGTGCCCGCCGATCAGGCAGTTCCGCTCGATCGTCGTGCCGGCCTCCTCCAGGTTGATGCCCTTGAGCACCGCGTTCTTTCCGAAGCGTTCCTGCATTTTCAGCGTCGCCTGCTGCAGACGCTTTTCCCTGGCCTCCGAGAGGCGCTCCGCCTCCCGGCGCCGGGACAGCTCCTCATAGTCTGTGAACATGTCCAGCTGTTCCGGGCCTTCCGGGGGAATCTGATCCTCCGGGATCAGGTTGCAGGCCGCGATCATGATCCGGCGGACCAGCAGGTCCGGTTCCGTCACCCGGTCGAAAACCGCAGTGGCCGTTTCCATCAGGCGGCGGCTGCTGGCCGTCCAGTGGTCCAGGTTGCCGGTGCCGTGGGCGTGCTTCGGATGCGGGCGGCCGTACGGGTCCGCCATGACCGTGCCGCGGAAAACCCGGCCGGTCTTCGCCACGGCGTAGACCGTGTCCTTCATGCTGTTTCCGGGATGAAGCACCGTCAGGCTTTCCCGGTCGTATCCGATGGTTACCGTGATCTGGCGGGTTACCACATGCTTCCGGACCAGGTCCAGGGCCAGGAGCTCCGCCATTTCCTGGACGATCAGGCGCGCGTCCCGGATCTCGTAGGGCACCTTCAGCACCTGGCCGGAGGAGAGGCTCGTGGTTTCCGGCCGGTATTCCTTGATATACGGAATCGTGACCGGCTCCCAGCCCCAGGCGTGGTCGATCAGCAGCTCCGCGTTGATCCCCAGCGCGCCGTAGAGCAGGTCCTCCCGGCTCAGGCTCATCCGGGCGATGTCCCCCATCGTGAAACACTGCAAGGCGGCCAGCCGCCGCGCGATGCCGCCGCCCACGCGCCAGAAGTCCGTCAGCGGCTGATGGCACCACAAAAGTTCCCGGTACCGCTGCTCGTCCAGCTCCGCGATCCGGACGCCGTCCTTGTCCGCCGGCACGTGCTTGGCCACGATGTCCATCGCGATCTTGGCCAGGTACAGGTTGGTCCCGATGCCGGCGGTCGCGGTGATGCCGGTGGTATAGAGCACCTCGCGGATCATGGTCATGGCCAGTTCCCGGGGAGTCAGGCCGTAGGTTTTCAGGTAGCCCGTTACATCCAGGAAAGCCTCGTCGATGCTGTAGACGTGGATATCCTCGGAGCTGACGTATTTCATGTAGATACTGAAGACCCGGGTGCTGTATTCCTCGTAGAGCTTCATCCGCGGCGGGGCGACGAAGTACTCCAGTCCGAAGTTCGGGTTGGCCTCCAGGGTCGGCGCGTCAAAGGAAAAGGAGGTGAAGGCGTACTGCCCCTCCTCGTTTTTCCGGATGACGCCCCGGCGGATTCCTTCCTTCATGCGGCGGGCGTTGATTTCCTTCACCCGCTGCACGACCTCGAACAGCCGTGCCCGGCCGGAGATCCCGTAGGCCTTCAGGCTGGGGGATACCGCCAGGCAGATGGTTTTCTCCGTCCGGGAAGGATCCGCGACCACCAGGTGGGTGGACAGGGGGTCAAAATGACGTTCCGCGCATTCCACCGAAGCGTAGAAGCTTTTCAGGTCGATCGCGATATACGTCCGTTCCACAGGCCTTCTCCTTTAATGAATCAGATGTCCCTTTCCACAAACCACCGGCCGACGCGGGCGGCGAAAAGCTCGCTGGACTTCTCAAAAAACAGGCGCCGCTCCTCGCCCCGGATCACCACGGTATAGCAGTCCCCGGTCCGCCCGCGGCCGAGGGAGGACGCGGGGCGGAAGTCCTTCACCGCCTCGATCCGGAAGGTGCGCCCGTCGGACCAGGTGATGGTCCGGGGCCGCATATATCCGGTGGAGTCAAAGTCGGAATTGACGTTGACATAAATCCGTTCCGTCATGGCTTCATCCCTCCGCGCCGTCCCACAGGCCGTGGGTTTCCCGGAACCTGCGGATCTCGTCCGCGAAAATCTCCTCCAGCAGTTCCCCGTCCTCCGGCGCGGGCCAGTCCGCCGCGCTGACGGCGCCGAGCACCTTCCCCCGCACGGCCAGGGTGTTTCCGTCGTATTTCGGGGGATAAGGGAAAGCGGGGTTCACGGAATACAGGGTATTTTGCGCGCTGACGCGCTTGATGACCGCGCCGTCGTCCGTATCGACGATCACGTCCTCCCCGGGACGGGCGGATTCCGCCTTCCGGTAGTAGACGTATTCCCCGTCATGCCAGGCGGGCTCCATGCTCCGGCCGCGGACCAGGACGATCCCGTCCGCCCCGGCGTTGGCCGGCGTCCTGCGCAGGAAAACCCGGGAGGGCAGGGCGTCCGCCGTGTCGAAACCCGCGCCGGCGGCCGCGGCCCCGGGCCGGACCACGAACAGGCGGTAATTCTCCCGCAGGGAGGCTTCCCGCGCGGCGGCCTCCTCATCCGCCATGGCCTGGACCGCCTTGTCCGCCAGGCGGCGGGCGGCGGGGGAAAGCCGGCGGAGATTGCCGACCACCCGCCCCTCCAGCGCGGAAAGGGCGGGCTCCGGCTCCATGGCGAACAGGGCATGCAGCGGGATATCCAGCTCCCGGCACAGGGCGGGAAGAACCGCGTAATCCGGCCGGCATTTATCCGATTCCCAGTTGATGACGGTGTTCCGGGTCACGCCCAGGGCATCCGCCAGGTCCTTCTGGGAAAGGCCGGCTTTCCGGCGGGAAGCCTTCAGCACCGCGGCGAAAGGAATGTCAGGCATAGCGCACCTCATATCCGTATTCTGTGAGGTTATTATATGCCCGGTATATTTAACATGTCAACACAGAAATGCAAAATCAATTACAACAGTCTTACTTCGCCTGCCAGGAAACCAGTTCCGCGCTGCCGGCGAACACGAAGTACAGGTTTTGCACGCCTTCGGCGGAGAAGGGAACGGTGTATTCCGTCCGGTCCCCGGACACGGGGATCCGCGCGGCCACCGGGCCGTCCGGGGAACCGGCCAGGATCAGGATTTCAGCGTCTTCTTTGGCTCCGGCGGTCACGGTGATTTCGCTCACGCCCGCGCCGAAATCGACGCCGGTGACGCGGGTCCAGGCGCCCGTATCGCCGGTGACGGCGCAGACACCGTTCTCATCCGGGTCGGCCACGGTGACGCCGGCCTGGTGGGACATGGTCGCGGCGGCGGTCAGCCGGGTGCCGTCCAGCGGATGCAGCTGGCTGAGGCCCTTCATGGTGCCGGTGACGCCCTTCAGGGATCCGTCCGCCAGGACCTCGATCCGGTCGGCCTGCGGGCTGCGGTAGTTGCCGGTGATGCCCATGGCCTTTTCCACCGGGCGGTTATGATAGAACAGGTAGTATTCCCCGTTCAGGCAGGCGATGGAATGATGGTTGTTGCCGTACATGCCGAAGAAGCGGCCCTCGTTCGGGAACAGTTCCCCCGCGTAGGTGTAGGGCCCGAGGGGATCGGCGGCGGTCATGTACTGGATGGCGCCGTCCGTCAGGTTCAGGGTGTTGCCGCCCGTCTGCCAGTTGGAGCAGTAGGAATAGATATAGGTATCGCCGACGCGGTTGATGCCGGAGTCCTCAAACAGCCACGGGATATCCAGCGTGACCGGGTCGCAGTCCAGGTGCAGCATATCCTCCGTCAGCCGGACGATCCGTCCGGTGCCGGGGGCCGCCTGCTTTCCGTTCGGTACGCCGCCGCCGAAGGCCAGGTATCCGGTGCCGTCCTCATCCACCATGACCGCCGGGTCAAACAGCCAGGTCACGTTCGCGCAGTTCGGGGTGGCGCGGGTGATCAGCAGATGGCCGAGCTCGTCCCGCCAGGGGCCGGCCGGATCGTCCGCGGTCAGTACGCCGATGCCGTTTCCGCCGTTGCAGAAGAACAGGAAGAACTTTTCCTTTCCGTCGATCGTCTTGTGGGCGGCGCAGGGCGCCCAGGAATTCTGGGCCCATTTGGCGATGCCGTCCCAGCCGGCGACGTGGATCCGGCCGTGGTCCGTCCAGTTGACCAGGTCGTCCGAGGAGATGCAGTTGATGGTCCGGATCCGGCTGTAGGTGTTCTCGATGACATTGCGGTCCGCGTCATGCTCCACGATGTCGTCCGTCATGTAGACGTACAGCCGTCCGTTGTATTCCATGACCCCCGGGTCCGCGCCGAAGCGCTGGGTGTACAGGGGATTGTTTTCCGATTCTTTCTTATAGGAAGTCTGCAGGGTGATGCCCAGGTCCTTCAGGGTGGTTCCGCTCATGTTGGTTTCCTCCTCCGCGATCGCTCCGTTGATTCCGGCCAGCGCGAGCATGCCCGCCGCCAGCAGTGCCAGGATTTTTCTCATGCCGCTGTCTCCCGTTCTTCCTTCCGGTTTTTTTCCGCCGATAAGCATACCATATTTTCCGGCTTTATGCCATAATCTGTAGTTTTCACACAACCGTCATATTCCGTTTATGCGCAGTTCATTTTTGTCGGTTACATTACGTATTGGACAATTCTGTTTGATTCGGGTAAGGAGGTCTCGGAATGAGCGACGTGAAAGAGGAAAAGAAAGCGAAGCGTTCCGGAAAGAAGAAAAGAAAGATCCTGCGGCGGCTGATCGCGCTGGTGCTTGTGCTGGGCGTTCTCGGCCTGGCGGGATTTATCGTGGTGCGCAAGCTGCAGGCGGACTACCGGGTCACCTATGATCCCTATACCGCCGCCATCGGGAGCATATCCAACTCCCTGAGCTATTCCGGCTCCATGCAGCTGATCAACAACACCACCTATACCGCCACCGCGGAAAGCAAGGTGCGCGAAGTGTATGTCGCGGCCGGTGACAAGGTGAAGGAAGGCGACAAGCTGGTCCGCCTGAGCGACGGCACCACCCTGACCGCGGATTTCGACGGCACGGTGAACAAGGTGGACGTGGAAAAGGGCGACGAGGTCCGCGGCAACAGCAGCCTGGTTCAGGTGGTGGACTTTGACCATATGCAGGTTTCCTTCCGGGTCGGCGAGAGCGACATCCGGGAAGTGGCCCCGGGCATGAGCGTACGGGTGACCGTATCCTCCATCAGCCAGACCTTTGACGCCGTGATCGACAGCATCGACTATTCGAGCTACAGCGGCAACAACGTGGCGTACTACACGGCGGTCGTGAAGGTGGACACCTCCTCGGTCGACTATATCTATCCCGGCATGCAGGCGACGGTCACCATTCCCCAGGAGGAAGCGAAGGACGTGGTCATCCTGAAGATGGACGCGATCTCCACCGCCGCGGACAACACCGCCTTCGTCTATAAGCAGGAAGAGGACGGCACGATGACCGAAACGCCCGTGACGGTCGGCGTCTCCAACGGCAACTACGTGGAGATCAAGGCCGGTGTCAGTGACGGGGAAACGGTCTATGTGGTCAAAAAGCAGGAGGAGAGCACCGTGGGCGGCATCCTGTCCGGACTCTTCGGCAGCCAGCAGGTGAATATGCCTTCCGGCGGCGGAATGCCGGGCGGCGGCAGTTTCGGCGGCGGTGATTTCAGCGGATTTCCGGGCGGCAGCAGCGACCGGCCCTCCGGCGGAAGCAATTCCGGCACTCCGGGCTCCAGAAACCGGGGGAACTGATGTATGGCGGATGAAGTTTTCTTCTCGATGCAGGACATCGACAAGGATTATTACATGGCCGGCGAGGCGGTGCATATCCTGAAGAAGATCACCCTGTCCATCGAGGAAGGGGAGTATCTTTCCGTGCTCGGTCCCTCCGGCAGCGGAAAGTCCACCCTGATGAACATCATCGGGTGCCTGGATACGCCCACCGCGGGACGGTACGTCCTGCGCGGCCGGGAAGTGGACGAGATGGACGAGGCGGAGCTCGCGCGGCTGCGCAGCCGGGAAATCGGGTTCATCTTCCAGAATTCCCAGCTGCTGCCGCGGCTGGATGCCCGGAAGAATGTGGAGCTGCCCCTGATCTACGCGGGCGTTCCGCCCCGGGAACGCCGCCGCCGCGCCGAGGCAATGCTGGAGCGCGTGGGGCTGGCGGACCGGATGGACCACCTGCCCACCCAGCTCTCCGGCGGCCAGCAGCAGCGCGTGGCCGTGGCCCGGGCGCTGGTGGGGAATCCCTCCCTGCTGCTGGCGGACGAGCCCACCGGCGCGCTGGACCAGAAGACAGGCGCCCAGATCATGGAACTTTTCCGGGAGCTGAACGACGAGCACCGGACGATCATCATGATCACCCACGACATGCATATCGCCGCCCACGCCCATCGGATCGTCCGGATCATTGACGGAGAGATCCTGGAAGGAGGCGAAGCGCGGGATGCTTAAGAAAATCCGGAGCGGCTTCGTGATGCTGCGCGAATGCGTGGTGATGTCCCTGGACAACATCCGGGGCAACAAGGTCCGCTCCTTCCTGACCCTGCTGGGCATCATGATCGGCGTCACAGCGGTCATCGCCCTGATTACGACGGTATCCGGTGTGTCCGGATCCCTGGCGACCTCCTTCTCCAGCATGGGCGCCGGAACGCTGAGCGTGTCCATCACCGGCAGCGACCTGAAGAGCGGCGTCACGGCGGAGGATATGGCGGAGATCACCGCGCTGGAAAGCGTGGACGGCATCGTTCCCTCCGTCAGCCTGAACGGACGGGTTTCCGTCGGCAAAAAGGTGGAATCCAACGTTTCCGTTTCCGGCAAGAACGCCTACTACTTTATCACGAACGACGAGCTGATCGTCCAGGGACGACCCCTGAACTTTATCGATGACGACAACAACACCTATGTGTGCGTCATCAGCCAGGAGATGGTGGACACCTTCTTCTTCGGGGTGAACCCGATCGGCGAGACGATCTACATTTCCGGCCTGCCCTTTACGGTGGTGGGCCGCTACGAGGAGGACTCCGGCGGCGGCGTCGCGTCCATCTTCTCCGGCAGCCCGGACATCCTGATCCCCTATACCACCGCCATGAAGATCAACAACACGGCGGAGGTCAGCAGCTTCACGGTATACCTCGCGGAAGGCGTGAACTCGGACGCCGCCGCGGAGGAAATCGAGAACCTGATGGATAAGCAGTTCGATTATGAGGACGACTGCTTCAGCGTGACGAGCATGAGCTCGATCGAGGACACGATGCAGACCATGATGAGCATGATGAGCTCCCTGCTGGCCGGTATCGCCTCGATCGCCCTGGTGGTCGGCGGCATCGGCATCATGAACATGATGCTGACTACCGTGACCGAGCGGACGACGGAGATCGGCCTGAAGAAGGCGCTCGGCGCGATGCCCCGGCACATCCAGATCCAGTTCCTGATCGAGTCTTTCCTGCTCTCGATGATCGGCGGACTGCTCGGGGTGGTGACCGGCCTGATCCTGTCGGCCATCCTCTGCAACGTGCTGGGCACATCCTTCGTGCTGAACACCGGCGCCATTATCCTGGGGGTGGGTTTCTCCGCCGCCGTGGGTATCGTCTTCGGCTGGGCGCCGGCGCGCAAGGCCAGCCGCCTCAATCCCATCGACGCCCTCCGGGCAATCTGAACATAACGACCAACTGAAAGGAGTCATTCCCATGAAGAAGATCCTGACCGGAATCCTGGCCCTGGTGCTCTGCACAGCCCTGCTTCTTTCCGCCGCGCTGGCGGATACCCTGACCATGTCCGGCACGGTCACCGCCGGCGAAACCGTCCAGGTTTACGCCCCCATCGGCGGAACCGTCGGCGCGGTGAACGCCGAAGTCGGCCAGGAGGTCGGCGCCGACGACATCCTGTACTCCATGAAGACCACCAAGGTTTACGCGGAGGAGGACGGAACCGTGACCGGCGTTTTTGGCCAGCCCGGTGACTCCGCCTCCACCGTCGCGGAGCGCTACGGCGCCGTGCTGTACCTGGAAGGCACTTCCGTGTACAGCGTATCCGCGTCGACCAGCAACGCGTACAATTCCACGGAAACCAAGTTCGTCCATGTGGGCGAGACCGTATACCTGATCTGCCGCTCCAGCTCCGCGCGTTCCGGCTCGGGCGTCATCACCTCCATCTCCGGCACCGATTACCAGGTCCGGGTGGAAAGCGGCACCTTCATTCCCGGGGACTCCGTGGATATCTACCGGGACGAAGCCTATACCAATACCCGGAAGATCGGCCGGGGCACCGTGTCCCGCACCGCGCCGACCGCCGTTTCCGCCTCCGGGTCGATCGTGAAGATCGCCGTGAAGGACGGGGATACCGTGAAACGGGGAGACCTGCTGCTGGAAACCCTGGACGGCACGTTTGACGGATTCTATATGAGCGGGACGGAAATTGCCGCGGGCCAGGCCGGCGTGATCGGCAGCCTGAATGTTTCCCGGGGTTCCGGCGTCCAGAAGGACAGCGTGGCCGCCGTCATTTATCCGATGGACACCATGCGCGTGGAAGCCTCCGTTCCGGAGGACAGCCGCGGCATGATCCATGAAGGGGATCCGGTGGAGATCGAACTGGAAGCGGATGAAAGCAAGACCTATACCGGCACTGTGAAGCTGGTGTCCGCGGTCGCGGAATCCGCCGGCGGAAACGGCGGCAGCGGCGAAACGACTTACCGCGTGCTGATCGACTTCGTGCCGGATGAAAACGTCAAGTTCGGCATGAGCGTGGTGGTGAACACCGTCGAGGACGAGGAACCGGCCGCGGAGGAAACCGCGGAAGAGGAAGCGGACGCCGCGGAAGAAGAAACCGCGGAGGAAGCGGAAGACGCCGACAGCGCGGAGACTGAAAAATCCGGGCGTCCGGCCTGGGACGGAACCAAACCGGAAGGTTTCCCGGAAGGGGAGAAGCCGGAAGGGTTCCCCGAAGGTTTCCCGGAAGGCTTTGAAGGATTCGGCGACGGCGAAGGCCCGTCTTCGGGATTCCCGGCCGGGAACAGCGGTTCCGCGGAAGAAGGAATGAACAATGAGGAAAGCGCGGTTGAGGAAAATGCGGACGGAAAAGACGCGAATCCGTAAGGCGCTGACCGTCCTGGTCCTCCTGGCGGCGCTGTGCGCGCTGTGGGCGGGCGCCGCCGCGGAAAGCGCGGCCACGCCGACGGACCTGCGGCCCGCGGAGATCCGCCCGGAGATTCCCGGCGGAACGAAGGACGAGCAGGGCATCTGGCACCTGACCCGCTCGGACGGCGGAATACTGCGCGTCACCTGGAACGATACCGGCGCGGACATGTACGGGGTGATCCTGTGCGGTCCGGACAGCCTGATCCGGACGGCGGAGGTGACCGCCCCCGCCTGGCAGATTGTCGAAGTCGACCTGCCGGCCGGGGAATATACCCTGGAGATTACCGCCCGGAGCGATGGCGCCGCGGCCGGAAGCGCGAACCTGAGGCTGATGCTGGAGGAAGCCGCGGGGGAACCCGCGGAAGAACCGGCTGAGGAGCCCGCGCAGGAGCCGGTTGAAGAGCCGGCGGAAGAACCCGCGCAGGAGCCGGCGGAGGAACCGCAGCAGCCGGAGGAACCCGGGAATGAACCCACGGAGCCTGAAGAGCAGGCAGGGGAACCCGGGGAGGAAGGGCCGGAAGGCCGGCCTTCCGGCGGATTCCCCTCCGGGGGCGGAAAACCGTCCGGCGGGAGACCCTCCGGCGGGTCATGGAAGGGCGGAACCGGAACGAATACGCAGACCGCCCGGATTACGGCCGGCAAGGCCCTGACGACCACCCACGCGAAGGGCAGCGGGGACACGCGCGCCTACGGCACCGTGGAGCTGACCGCGGCGGAAGGCAGCATGCAGGTCCTGGTCCTGGGGGACGAGGAACTGGCGCTGGACTGCGGCGGGAACGAATTCACCGCCACCCTGGAAGAGGACGCGCTGATCCTCCGGACCGACGGAGAGGACGCGTGGAACGTGGGCATGGATGTGCTGAAAACGCTGAACCTTTCCGGTGTCCGGCAGGTGGAACTGATCAGCCCGGACGCGGAAACCATGCTGGAAACCGATATGGAACTTTCCGGCTCCGCCTACGGCCGGGAACGCGCCCGGGGATATGTTTCCGCGGATTTCCTGCTGACAAGGCAGGAAGGCGAATGGCGGGTCCGGGTGGAGGACCGGGAATACCGGCTTTCCGAACTGACGACTGAGGAATAAGACGATGATGAAACGAATCGCAGCCACGCTGCTGTGCCTGGCCCTGGCCGTTTGGACCGCCGGCGCCTGCGCGGACAGCTGGAACGGAACGGTGACCGCGCTGGAAACGGTCCAGGTCACTTCGCCGGCTGACGGAACGCTGGAAAGCTTCTCCCTGGAAACCGGCGCCGCCGCGGCCGAAGGGGACGCCGCCGGCTCCGTCCGGATGGATAAAACCTTCGCGCCGTTTGACGGCACGGTGGCGGCCATGCACGCGGAGGACGGGGAGGAAATCAACGGAACGGTGCTGGAGATTTCCCCGACCAGCCTCTACACCCTGACCTGCACGGTCCAGGATACCGCCCAGACGCCAGAAAACGCCCTGATCCACATCGGGGAAACGCTGTATGTCCGCTGCACCGCGGACGGAAGCCACCGGGCGACAGCGGTCGTAACGAAGATTTCCGGCGCGGAGTTCACCGCGGAAGCCACCGGCGGGGAACTGTATGTCGGGGAAACCGTCTATCTGTACCGGGACGCGGAATATACCGCCGCCCTGCGGGTCGGCAAGGGAACTGTGACTTCCCATGATCCGCTGACGGTCAGCGCGAAGGGCGTCATCCGGAACCTGCGGGTGCAGGCGGGCGACCGCGTGGAGCGCGGGCAATGGCTCTTTTCCGTTTCCTCCGCGGAGGAAAACGAAATCACAATACCCGCTTCCGGCATCGTGACGGAAGTGAAGGCTTCGGCGGGAAGCTCCGTAACCGGGGAGCAGGTGCTGGCGGAGATCGCCGTATCCTGCGCGATCCGGATGACCGTTTCCGCCGATGACGCCGGCCTGTTTACGGCCGGACAGGAAATGGCCTATATCCGCGGCGACGATCCCCACGAGGAACTCCGTCCCTGCCGCGTCAGCAAGGTGCTGATGAACAGCGACGACGCGTCCGCGGAGATTGAACTGATTCCTGAAGACGAATCCCTCCTGCCGGTCGGCATGACGATTCTGGTGACCGAACCGCAGGAATAAACTCCCCCTCTATCCCCCTTTCCGGCCGCGCGCCCTTTCATGCGCGCGGCCAACTTTTCTTTTGGGCCGTTTTCGTGTATGATAACAGGACAGGAAAGAAAAAACCGCAGCAATGCGCGGGGGAAGAGGGAAAAGACTTGATTTACGTTTCAAGCGATATGCACGGCTATCCCCTGGACCGCTTCCTGAAACTGCTGGAGAAGGCGGGATTCGGGAACGGGGACGAGCTGTACATCCTCGGGGACGTGATTGACCGGAACGGGGAAGGCGGCGTCGCCATGCTCCGGTGGATTATGCGGCGGCCCAATGTCCGGATGCTGATGGGCAACCATGAGGACATGCTGCTCTCCTGCGAGTTTCTCTTTGACGAGATCGCCGCGGACGAGGAGCCGCAGTTTTCGGATGACGAGGTCCGGGCCTACCACCAGTGGGCGCGCAACGGCGCCCGGCCGACCGTACTGTCCCTGCTGCGCCTGCTCCAGGAAAGCCCGGAGGAGCTGAAGGTGCTGTTTAACTTCATCCGCAACCTGCCGCTCTACGCCACGGTTTCCGCCGGCGGAAAGGACTTCGTGCTGGTGCATTCCGGCCTGGGTAATTTTGCCCCGGACCGGGACCTGGACGACTATGAGCCGGACGAACTGTTCTGGACCCGGCCGACGCCGGATGTGAAATACTTTCCGGACAGGATGACGATCCTGGGACATACGCCCACGGGGTATATGTTCGGGGAGTGGGGAAAGATCTTCCGGACGGAAACCTGGATCGATATTGACACCGGCGCGGCGGGCGGCGGATCCCCGATGCTGCTGCGCCTGGACGATATGGCGGAGTTTTACGCGGACCCGGAGGTTCTCAGAAAAGCGCCCGCGAAAAAGCCCGCGAAGAAGACCGTCAAAAAGGACGGCGAAAAGGACAAAAAAGAATAAATCCGCCGCGTGCCGCGGCGGAGGCAAAAGGCGAGCCCGGACGGAATACCGTCCGGGCGTTTCAGTTCGGTCACAGGCCGAACAGGGGCGTGGAGAAGTACCGCTCGGCGGTATCCGGCAGCACGGTGACCACGGTTTTCCCCGGGCCGAGCTTTTTGGCCAGCTTCAGGGCGGCGGCCACGTTCGTGCCGCTGGAGATGCCGCAGGCGAGGCCCTCCTCCCGGGCCAGGCGGCGCGCGGTGTCGAGCGCCTCGCTGTCCGTGACCACATAAATGTTGTCATAGATTTCCCGGTTCAGGATCGCCGGGATGATTCCGTCGCCGATGCCCATCTGGATGTGGGTACCGATGGTGCCGCCCGCGAGGATCGCCGCGTTTTCCGGCTCCACCGCCCAGATCTCCAGGTCAGGATACTGCGCCTTCAGCTCCTCGCCGATTCCGGTCAGCGTTCCGCCGGTGCCGATGCCGCTGCAGTAGCCGTGGATGGGTTTCGCCACCTGGGCCATGATTTCCAGGGCGGTATGCTTCTTGTGCGCCAGGGTGTTGTTCGGGTTTTCAAACTGCTGGGGGACGAACACCTTCGGGTTCCGCGCCTTCATGTCCATGGCGCACTGCAGGCATTCTTCCATGCACTTTCCGATATCCCCGGCGTCGTGGATCAGCTTGACTTCCGCGCCGTAGTGGCGGATCAGCTTCCGGCGCTCCTCGCTGACGGAGTCCGGCATGATGATGATGGTCCGGTATCCGCGGACCGCGCCGACCAGCGCGAGGCCGATTCCCTGGTTGCCGCTGGTGGGTTCCACGATGATGCTGTCCGGCGTGAGAAGGCCTTCCTTTTCCGCCTGGTCGAGCATGTTCAGCGCGGTGCGCGTTTTGATCGACCCGCCGACGTTCAGCGCCTCCACCTTCACCAGGATTTCAGCGCTGCCTTCCTCCGGGATCCGGTTCAGCCGGACGATCGGGGTATTGCCTACGGCGTCGAGAATGGAATTGCAGATCATGCTTGTCGTTCCTCCGGAAACAGGATGGGATTACACCGCGATATTATACAGATGCCGGGGATTTCTTACAAGCATGGATTTGCTGGCGGGTTTTAAGGCTCCCACTCCAGGGAGGCGTCCGCGAGGCGCGCGTACATATTTGCGCCTTCCATGTAGGTTTCGAAGCGGCCGGTGACGGTCACGGCCGTGCCGGCTTCGGGAAAACCGTCCGGGTAGTCATGGCCGGCCCAGAGGAATTCCAGACCTTGTGGGCAGCAGGCGGTCGCGTCCCAGACGATGCAGGAGGTATAGACCACGCCGGTCTCCGGATCCTGCCAGACGTCCAGTTCGCCGGACACCCGGATGACCTTTCCCATAAATTCGTCCGGAACCATCATCATCCGGTTAATCTGGGCGAATATCACCGTGCTGCTCATCCGCGTCAGGTCCAGGTCGACGGCCGGCGGTTCCGCGGCGGTTTCCGCCGCGGTTTCCACCGCGCCGCAGGCGCACAGCAGGCCGCAGAGCGTTATGGCCAGCAGCATGTACAGGATTCTTTTCATTTACGGATTCCTCCTTTGATTCCGGATACCGCGCAGCATACCAGGAACGCGGCGATGTCAATGGCGACGATGGTGGACCCCACCGGGGTCCCGACAATGACGGAAATCAGGATTCCCAGCACCGCGCAGACAACCGACAGCACGGCGGAGCAGACGGTGACGCCCCGAAAGCTGCGGAACACGCGCATGGCGCTCATCGCCGGGAAGATGATCAGCGCGGAGATCAGCAGCGAACCCACCAGGTTCATGGCCAGGACGATGATCACCGCGATAACCACGGCGATCAGCAGGTTGTACGCCTCCGCGCGGGTTCCGGCGGCGCGGGCGAAATCTTCGTCGAACGTTACGGCGAAGATCCGGTTATAGAACAGGATGAAGATAACCAGCACCACCACGGACAGGGCGGCGCACAGCCAGACCTCCGTCCGGGTCAGCGTCAGGATCGACATGGAACCGAACAGCGTGGAGCATACGTCCCCGGAAAGGTTGGCGGACGCGGAGAACAGGTTCAGCAGCAGGTAGCCGACGGCCAGCGCGCCGACCGAAATCATGGCGACCGCCGCGTCCCCCTTGATCTTCGTGTTCTGCCCGGTCCGAAGAAGCAGGATGGCCGCCAGCACCGTGAAGGGGAGCACGAAGAGCATATCGTCCGTCAGGTGCAGTACGCCTGCGATGGCCATCGCGCCGAAGGCAACGTGGGACAACCCGTCCCCGATGAAAGAGAAGCGGCGGAGCACCAGCGTGACGCCCAGCAGGGAGGAGCACAGGGCGATCAGCACGCCCACGATCAGCGCGTAGCGGACGAGGGGGAAGGAGAAGTACAGGCCCAGTGATTCGATCACGGCCGGTCACCCCCTTCCGGGACAAGAAAGCGGGCGGCGATATCGCTGCGCAGGTATTCCTCCCGGGTGCCGAAAAAGACGGTGTTTCCCACGTGCAGGATATGCGACGCGAAGCGCGCGGCAGCGGCGATATCATGGGAAATCATGATGACGGTGATGCCCTCCCGGTTCAGCTGCCGGATCAGGGCATACATTTCCTGGGTCACCATGGGATCCAGGCCGGAAACCGGCTCGTCCAGCAGGAGCAGCCGCCGGGTCGCGCACAGCGCCCGGGCGAGCAGCACTCGCTGCTGCTGTCCGCCGGAAAGCTCCCGGTAGCAGCGCCCGGCCAGTGCGGTGATATCCATTTTCTCCATGCTTTCCCGGGCCAGCGCCTTTTCCTGCCGGTTGTAGAACGGCCGCATGCCGGCCCGCCCCTGGCATCCGGACAGCACGACCTCCCGCACCGTGGCGGGGAAGTCCTTCTGCACGGCGGTCTGCTGGGGCAGGTAGCCGATTTCGTTTTCCCGCAGCCCGTCCCCCAGGGTGACGCGGCCGCCGAGGGGCTTCATGAGCCCGAGCATGGTTTTGACCAGCGTGCTTTTGCCGGAGCCGTTTTCACCGACAATGCACAGGTAATCCCCGGCGCTGACGGAAAAGTTCAGGCCGGACAGGACCACATGCCCTTCATATCCCAGCGTCAGGTTGCTGCAAGTCAGCTGAGCCATATCATTGCTCCTTCCGGAAAGGCCGGGGAAGCGGAGCCGTTTCCGGCCCGGCTTCCCCGGCAGTGTGTAAACCGGTTTGCTCTCAGTTCAGGGCGTCCTGAAGCACTTCCAGGTTGCTTTCCATCACGCCCAGGTAGGTGACGCCCGCCCGGATATCCGCGGCGGTGGTTCCCTGGAGGGAATCCAGGTGCAGCACCTTCGCGGTTTTTCCGGCGGTGTTCTCCACAATGGTTTCCGCGATCCGGGTCCGGGGGTTTTCAATGGTCAGTACGGCCGGGAGTCCCAGCTCGTCCATTTTCCCGGCCAGGAACACGATGGTTGCGAAGCTGGCCTCGATTTCAGCGGAGCATCCGGAGAAGGCCGCGTAGTAGTCCAGACCGTAATCCTCCGTCAGGTAACGGAAGGGGAAACGGTCGCCGAACAGAACGGTTTTATACGCGGCGGCATTTACCATTTCCGCGTAGCGGGCGTCCAGCGCGTCCAGCTTTTCCGCGTAGGCGCCGGCGTTCGCGCGGTACGCCCCGGCATTGTCCGGATCCGCTTCCGCCAGCACGCCGGCGATGACGCCCACCAGCTTTTTCGCGGCACGCAGGCTCAGCCATACGTGCTCGTCCGCTTCCTCTTCATGCTCATGGTCATGTTTTTCGTGGTCGTGATCCTCTTCATGGTCATGGTCCTCATGGTCGTGATCCTCTTCATGGTCATGATCTTCCTCATGATCGTGGTCCTCATGCTCATGCTCCATGCCTTCCACAATTTCCTCCATCCGGAGATCGTCGCCCATGGATTCCACCAGGCTGATCACCTTCATGTCCGGGTTCACGGATTCGGCCAGCGCGTCTTCCACCCATTCGTCGGATTCCCCGCCCACATAAATGAACACGTCACAGGAGGAGATCTTTACGATGTCCTGTACGGTGGGCTGGTAGGAATGGAGATCCACGCCGGTATCCAGCAGGATGGTGATTTCCGCGCTGCCGTTGTCGGGCCCGACGATTTCACGGACCCAGTCATAGATCGGGAAGATGGTGGTCACGATGCGGACGGGCTGACCCTCCGCCCGGGCGGAAAGCGCGCACGAAAACAGCAGGACAAGGGCGGTCAGGATTGCGTATACTTTTTTCATATGGATATTCCTCCGGTTTTTCTGAATCATTGACTGAAAAAGGGCAGCAGAAAAACAGGGCCTTCCCCGCGGGGCATACGAATCCCCGGACGGGCGGAATGATTCCGCCGCGCGAAAGAAAACCCTGTTTCGGATTCAGTTAATTATTCAGCCGGACTTTCCAGAAAACAAGCGTGACAGCGCGGCGAACCCGCGCGCCCCCGCGCAGACGAAAAAAGCGCAGCGCGGCTGCGCATACGGCAGACACCGCGAGGAGCGGGCTGTATACAGCCATGTGCTGCAGCAGGGCTTCGATCCGGGAGAGCACCTCACAGATTTCGCAGTCCTCGCCGCGGCAGTCGTGGTCCGCTTCCAGCGCGATAAAGGCAAAGGAGGACAGCAGTACCAGGAGCATCCCGATACCGAGAATGAGCGCAGGGATCCGTTTGTTTCCGCGCACGTCTGCCTTCCTCCTTCCGTCATCCGGTCGCGTCATTATACCACGTTTCGGGAAAATGGGAAGCCGTCCCGGCCGGAAGAGCGCGGGAACAACAGCATTGCCCGGAAAAAGGGAATATGGTATATTGTCTGCAGGCAGCGGCCCGGGCGGCCGCAGCAGAAGGAGGAAGGTATATGGGCGTTTTTTCAAAGCATATGCGTTTCCGGGAAGCCGGTGAGGCAGCGAATGTCAACAACGTGGCGGAATACGGTACGCCGGCGCGGTCCCTGTTTACCACCACCAAGGTGTTCACGCTGCATCATCACATCGACATTACGGACGATCAGGAGCAGATTGTCTACCAGGCGAACTCCAAATTCTTCTCCATCCGTGACAAGACGGACGTCACGCGCGCGGACGGAACCCAGGTGGCGCATATTGAGCGCAAATTCTGGACCCTGCACGAGCGGCATTTCGTCGATATGGCGGACGGGCGGCACTTCCAGCTGTCCAACGAGCTCTGGCACCTGATCCAGGACATCACGAACATCGAAGGCCTGGGATGGCAGCTGCGCGGCAACATCGCCGGCCTGAATTTCCAGCTCTATGACGAAGCGGGCGCCGTGATCGCGGTCATCAGCCAGAAGTTCATTTCCCTGCATGATAAGTACTGCATCGACATCTACAAGCCGGAAGAAGAGGAAACGGTCATCGCGATCCTCGTCGCGCTGCAGCATATGATGCACGACCGGGCCGCGGCCGCGTCGTCCTCCTCCTCGTCCTCGTCGTCAAATTAACCCGGTTTCGAGCCTGCGGGCTCGACCAAAGGGCTTTCCTTATTCGCCGCTTGTTCAGCACAATGCTGCCACTGGCAACGCTGAACTGCGCGTCCTTTGGAACCCTTCGGGTCCAACTTGAGAAATTGCATACAATAATGACTAAAGCCCGCCGGGATCGTCCGGCGGGCTTTAATGATGGATTCGGGTTTTTTACGGATTCGCGTCGGTGGTTTCCGCGGGAGCGGATTCCGCTTCGGCGGTTTCTTCGGCAGGAGCCGCGTCTTCTTCCGCGGTTTCCGTCTCAGCGGGGGCCGCTTCTTCCGCGGTTTCCGCATCAGCGGGCGCCGCTTCCCCGGCGGCCTCCGCCTCGTAGCGCTCGTAGACCATGATGGTCGTCACCGTTTCGTCCAGGCTGATCCGGCATACCAGGGTGCCGTCCTCCAGCAGGGCGAACTGGTAGCCCACCGTGTAGCCTTCCTGGGTTTCAGTGCCGGCCAGGACGCCATTCACGAATTCCACAGGGATTTCCGTCCGGGTTTCCGTCCCGTCCTCATTGATGGAGATGTCCATGATCTTTCCGCCGGAAATTTCCAGCTTCGCGCGGGAAGCGGGATCCGAGCCGGAATAGTCGGAGGACGCGTTGGAATCGAGGGCGGAGAGAAGGATCCAGCTGCCGTCCAGTCCATCGACAGATTCCGCCGCGACCGCTTCAGGCAGGGCGGAAACCGTGCCGTCCGGCGCGGTGGTGGAAAGGACCGCGACGTTGCCGCTGGTGTCTTCCCAGATCAGGTAATCGCCGTCCGGATAGAAGATGGAAGCGACGCTTCCGGGGGATTTGAAGTAGATATATCCTTCGCTCACGCTCCAGACACCTTTCGTGGTCGTCGCGTCTTCGGTGTAGCCGTCGGTGACGGAGGCGGAACCGTCTTCACCCAGGTTCATGATCAGGCCGTTCCGCGTGCCGAAGAGGGTGGTTTTGACACCCTGGGGAGAAGCGGTGGTGATCATGTGCCATTCGCCGCGGTACTGTTCGTCCGGCGCGCCGGGCAGGGCCGGAGCTTCCCGGGTAAAGACCATGGTACCGTTTTCCGTTTCGGCTTTCAGTTCGCCGTTTTCCACGGTAAAGATATCGTCGTATCCGGTGGATTCGGTCACGGTCAGCTGATCGCCTTCCAGGGACCAGCGGGCCAGGGAGTCCACGGTCGCCTCCCCTTCATTGTCAGTCACCAGGACCGCGCGGCCGCCTTCCTGCAGGATCAGGAACATATCGAGCCCGGAAGCCAGGTAGAAATCGACGGAATCATCCGCCCGGTCCATCCGGCGCAGGTACCATACGGATCCGGCTTCCACCGCGTCGTCCGCGAAGGCGGCGCCGGCGCCGAGCAGCATGCAGAGAACCAGAAGCAGCGACAGGAGTTTCTTCATGAGGGCATTCATCCTTCCTTTGGAGGTTTTCAGGGAATTTACGGTTCCGATTTTACCATACCAGGCGGACAAAGACAATCTTTGTGCGGGAAAACGACTAATTTTCCCTTCCGGAAACCGGGGTTTCGGTGTACAATTGACCCGGGCCGCGGAAAGACGGCTTGATAAAGGAGGAGAAGAACATGGAAAACATCCGTAAGTACCTGGCGGAGTTCATCGGCACGTGTGTGCTGGTGCTGGTTGCCTGCGGCACCGCCGGGCAGATCTGCACCCCTGAGAATGCCGCTGCCGGCCTGGTCGGCACCGCCCTGGCTTTCGGCCTGGTGATCGTGGCGATGGCGTATTCCATCGGGAACGTGTCCGGCTGCCATATCAATCCGGCCGTATCCATCGCGATGCTGATCAACGGAAAGATCAGCGTGAAGGATTTCTGCGGCTACATCGTGGCCCAGTTCCTCGGCGCGATCGCCGGCGCGGGCCTGCTCTACGCGATTGTCGGGGACGTCGGAAAGCTCGGCTGCAACAGCCTGTACAACGGCGACGCGGGCGTGAGCTTTCTGGTTGAGGTGCTCCTGACCTTCGTGTTCGTAATCGCGATCCTGGGCGTGACATCGAAGGAAAGCAACGGCGCCGTGGCCGGCCTGGTGATCGGCGGCGCGCTGGTGCTGGTGCACCTGCTGGGAATCAGCTTCACCGGAACCTCTGTGAATCCCGCCCGTTCCTTCGGTCCGGCCCTGATCGCCGGAAAGCTGGACGGCATCTGGGTCTTCCTGCTGGCACCGCTGGCCGGCGGTGCGCTCGCGGCTGTGGTGTACAAATTCCTGGCTCCGGAGAAGAAAGACTGAGATACGGGAAACGCATCGAAAAACACCGCCGGATTTGGCGGTGTTTTTTGATGCCCGGGATGTCAGTTTCCAGTCAGAAGCATCAGGACCTGGGAGGCGGCGTAGCGGTCGTCATTGCGGTAAGTGGAGGATCTCTTCACCTTGCAGCAGTAGTTGAGGACGATGCGGATCTCCGTTCCCCCGGTGCGGAGGATCGAGGAGAAGACCGCGTTGAAAACCGCCTGTCCCCAGCGCTGGTGATAATCGGAGGTGACGATGGTCACGGTGCGGATGCCCTGTTCCTCCAGGATCCGGAAGGAGTTCAGGGCGTTGGTGTGCGTGCTCAGCGCCTGGTCCTCGACGAAGATCCGGTCCGCGTCGATACCGCATTCCTTTACCAGGAAGGATTTCATCAGGCCGGCCTCCGTATTCTTTTTCGGGTTGTTGGAGCCGGTGGCCCCGCCGGTGCAGACCAGGATGGTATCCGGGTATGACCGGGCCGCTGCGGCGGCGGCCCGGCAGCGGGTTTTCAGCTCGTTGGTCATCTTCCCGTCCTGCAGCGCGTAGCCCAGGACCACAAAGGCATGGGTGGAGCCGAACTCCACGCCGGCTTCCTCCAGCTCGGAGGCGTTTTTTTCACCGGACTTGTACATATACAGACGGTAATCCGGATCCAGGTAAACCTGCCGCCAGTGATCCGCGACATCCCGGGCGATCAAGCCGTCGGTTTCGCTGATTCCGGCGATGGCTTCCAGTTCCGCTTCCTCGGCGGCCTCATCCCGCTGCGCCGGTTTCTCGTACGCGGTTTTCAGCAGTTCCATCAGCGCCTTGAAATGCGCGTCATTCTCCGGGTCCGCCCGGTATTTTTCCCCGCGGGCCGTCAGGCCTGCCGTCAGCAGGCACAGAAGCAGGAGCAGGGCGGTCAGTCGTCTTTTCATGCGTGGCGGTCTTCCTCTTTCCAGCATTCGTTCTTCAGGCTTCCGTCCGGATAGGTTTCCTCCCAGGCCTCACCGGGCGCTTCCTCTTCCGGATCCGGAACGGTGTCGTTCCATTCCCGCGCCATCTTTTCCCTTTCCAGTTCGCTCATCCGAAAACCCTCCTTTTTTCACTCGTCATCTTTCGGCCGGTGCCGGACCAGCCACCAGAAAGCGGCCGCGGCCAGGATGATCACACCGATGCGGATCAGCCCGCCCCACAGGAGCGGTTCCATCATCAGGGTGACCAGGCAGTAGCCGATTACTCCGAACAGCGCGATCACCAGGACGAACTTCAGGATCAGTCCCAGTGCCCCGCCGAATACAGACAGAATGGATTTCAGCATGCCGTGCGCCTCCGTGTCAGACAGGTGTTTCCACCGTATTATTTCGACTGACCGCGGCGCTTATCCTGCATCGGTTGCGTGATGGTACGGCGTATGGTATACTTTCCCGGTCCGCAGTCGGCAGACAGAAAAGGAAAGGATGGAGAAGAGTATGAAGAAAAAGATCGCGATTGTATCCCTGCTGCTGGTCATGGTCGTCCTGCTGACGGCCTGTGCCAACAAGGGAGCCGAGGATGCGCAGGTAGCTGAAAAAGCTTTGGACATCAACGGCACCTGGACCCTGGTGGACGCCTCCAGCAAGGATGTGGACGGCGAGGATATGGCGGCGGCCATGGCCATGATCAAGGAAGTAGGCGCTACGGTCGAACTGACCTTCGACAACGGCAAGATGACCATGCACATGGAATTCATGGGCCAGTCCGAAGACCAGGAAACCACCTACACGATCGAGGACGGAAAGCTGGTTTCCGAAGGCTCCAAGCTGGACATCAAACTGGACGGCGATAAGCTGACCCTGTCCGAGGGCGACAACGCCATCGTCCTGGAGAAGAAAAAGTAATCCGAACCCGGCAAAAAAGCGGCTCACGACGAGCCGCTTTTTTTGTCGGGTCCGGATTATTCCGGGATCACCTGGATTCCCGCGTCCCAGGTTTCCAGGATCGGGAGAAGCTCTTCCACGCTGGTCCACTTGATATCGTAGCTGGTGCTGTACTGAACGGTCAGGTAGAACGTCTTGTCCTCGGATTCCGACAGCCCTTCCGGGGCGGTGGAAGCATACCATCCAATGATATCGGTACCCTCAAAGGACTTATTGCAGTAAATGGTCCAGGTTTTTCCGCTGGCGAGGGTGTATTCCGCGGTGTTTTCATCTCCGTCCGCAAGCTTCTGAATCGGATAGGCGTAGTCGCCCAACTCCAGGGTGACTTCCGCGTACTGTCCGTCGCCGTAGATATAGGCGCCTTTCAGTCGGGATCCGTTGCCGCCGTAATAGTACGGAAGGAAGGTATAGTCGGAGCCGTTGAAACTGCTCGCCGGGAAATCCACAGCGCACATCGGGCCTTCTTTCCTGGAATAGGTGACAAAGCGGACTCCTGTATACTGCCCGGCGCTCCAGTAGGGGCTGATGGTCTCATAGGTCATCAAGGCGCTGAGCCGGTCCAGTTCAGCGGTGATCAGCCCGGTCAGTTTTTCGGACACGCTTTCCACGGTTTCATCTTTCGCGTTATAAAGCGAGATTTCGATTACGAGCTTGGAGCTCTTGTCGAATTCCTTCGTGGCGATCATGCCGCGCGCGGAAGGAGTATACGCTTCTGGACTGATATAGGCGGCTTTGCCGTCTGACCCGTCCAGCAGGATATACTCTTCTTTTTCCGCCTTGTTGATGAATTCCTCGTAGGAATTGATCTTGTAGATGATGTAATCATACCGGATCAGGTTTTCCGAATCCAGATAGGTGACCAGGTCCGACTGAACATCCCAGATATTTGTTCCGTCCGGTCCGGGAAAGCTCAGGAAAACCGCGTCCGCTTTTCCGCTCACGATCTGGCTTGCGAAGGGAGTCAGGCGGGCCATCGGATAGGATTCCGGGGTCAGCGACTTTCCGGAAAAGCCGGAGGTATTCGGCGCCTCGGAGATATAGAGCCCGTCCTCCGCCAGCGCGGTTCCGGCCAGCAGCATCAGGGCCAGCAGCAGTACAATCAGTTTCTTCATCCGTTTCTCCTCCTCAAAATTGGTATGTACATATTTTACCATTTTGTGGATACGTTCGCAACATTGAATAATCCGCCGCCAGGTGATAGAATACAGGTAACAAGTCCGAAGGAGGAATTGAATATGAAGAAGCTGCTGGTTCTGGTCCTGGCAATCTGTCTGATGATTCCCGTGTTCTCCACAGCGGAGGACGCCCCCGCGGGCGATATTCCGGTGGAAGTGACGTCGGACCTGACGATTCTCCGGCAGAACGTGATGGTCACGGAAAGCTGGCTCGGAAAGACGGTATACCTGTTTGGGGAAGTCCGCAACGACGGGGA
>JAILIE010000114.1 GCA_024695415.1 Clostridiales bacterium
TTCAGGGAGGAACGGGCAGAATGAACCGGATGACTGCCGCCGGAGCGGCGGCCGCCGCACTGACGGCGTTTCTTTTCTTCCTTTACCGGCTGCGCGGCATCCGGAAAAGGACGGGCGCCCGTATCACGGCCGGGGAGTTCATCAACGCCGTCGGTTTCAGCCTGCTTCCGGGGCTCGCGTTCTGGAAGGCGTTTGAGCCGTATATTCTCTCCTACACGGGGAAGGAAGTGCCCGCTCCGCTGCCGCTTCTGCCGTGGGTGACGGCGGAGGGAAGGTTTTATCCCAGCCGGATCGAGACGGCCGCGCTGGTGATCGCCTTCACGGCCATCGTCCTGTGGCTCGTCTTCCGGAAAGAGGACCTGCCGGGGAACGGCGACCTGCTCCTGAGCGTTATATGCGTGTGGGCCGCGATCCGGAGTGTGACGGAAAGCTTCCGGCAGGATCCGCTCGCGGGGATCGGGCCGGTATCGCTCTTCGTCTGCCTGAGTATCGCCGCCGGGCTCCTGTGCCTGGCCATATGGACCGCACGCAGGGGAAGGAAAACAAAAAACGCCGGCCTGACCATTCTGGACTGGCTGGCGGTGATTGCCTGCGGCGCGGTGATGATCCTGCAGGACGCGGGCGTCCTGTCACTGGGCAGCGGGATCGCGGACCTGGCCGCGAGATGCGGCTGCGCGGTCCTCAGCATGGTGCTGATCCTGATTACGGGGAAGGACAGCCGGAACTGAGTTATTTCCGGTTCGGGCAGTTCGCTTTGGTACAGTTTTTGCAGGTATCCAGGTCGATCTGATCCCCGGGAATCATCATTTCGACGGAATCCCCGTCCCGGGAAACCGGACGGAGGCCGAGCCGGGCAAAGAAGCCGGTTACGCTTTCCGGCGCGCGGAGGCGGACTTCCCGGGCGGAATGGTCCTGGGCCTTGAACAGGAGCAGCCGGAGGGCGAGGTCCCCGATGCGGCGGCCGCGGTAAGGCGCCAGAACGCAGATGTCGCCGAGCCAGAACGCGCCGTCCTCCCACCAGATGCGGCCGGCGGCGCAGGGAACGTCGTCCGAAAAGATCACAGCGTTCCAGCTGAGCGCGTCAAGGGAGTCGGCGCCGCGGCCGAAGACGGCGCGGCGGACAGAGAGGATGGAGTCGGGAAGGGTTTCGCCCGGGGCGAACCATTTGCCTTGGATCATGCTTGCGCCTCCTTCGAAGGAAGTAGGAAGTAGGAGGTAGGAGGTTTAGTTACCTTTTATCGCGGGGGAATGAATCATGGAGAAAGAGAAGATTGAACGAATCAACGAGCTGGCCCGGAAGAAAAAGGCCACGGGCCTGACCGCTGAAGAACAGGCGGAGCAGGATGCCCTGCGGAAGGAATACCTGGAGGGCTACCGGCAGAACCTGAAGAGCATGCTGGACAGCATCGTGGTCCAGGAAAAGGACGGAACCCGCCATCCGCTGCGGAAAAAAACGGATCCGCCAGTGCAATAATACGGGACAGACGGCGGAAAGTCAACTTGCCAAAGAATCCCCGAAGGATTATAATTCTTGGGAAAGTTCAGGAAAGGAGAAACGAATCATGGACGAGAACATGGAAGGCATGGAAGGTATGGAAGAGGACCTGATCGTATTCGAGGATGAAGACGGAAACGAGTATGAATTCACCGTGGTGGACTATTTCTTCTACAATGGTGACGAATATGCCCTGCTGACGGAAAACGGCACGGAAGGCACCGAGCAGGAAGGCGAATGCATCGTCTGCAAGGTCGTCGCGACGGAAGGCGAAGACGGCGAAGAGGACGAGGAATTCGAACTCGTCGAGGACGAGGACCTGGCCCAGAAACTGATCGATATCGCCAACACCCAGATGGCGGACGACGGAGAAGAGGAATAAGACATGAAACTGCCGATCCGGATCCTGCTGGTTTTCCTTTGCGCGGCGCTGATCATCGCCATGCCGTTCGTGCTTTCCTCGCCGGATATGCTGAGCGAGGCCGTAAACGAGCTGTACGACCGGGACATGGAGGATGACGACGAGGGGGACGACGACGAGATTGATTTCTCCTCCTGGCTGATTTCGTCCGCCCGCGCGGAAGAGGAGAACGTAGAGGAAGCCGAAATTGAGCTTTTTTCCACGGAAGTGAACTGGGAACTGCCCGTCGACAGGACGCCCGGGCCGAAGCCCAACGCGGCGCTTTTCACCGATAACAGCTACGAGGATGAAACCATCCGCGCCACGCTGGAAGTGGAAAAGGAAGAAAAGGTGACCTGGTACATCATCCGTGTCCAGATCGCCAGCCCGACCCAGCTGCGCACCGCGATCATCCCGGGCAAGAACCCCGCGAAGGTCAGCGCCATGGCCGCCGCCAACAACGCGGTGGTCGCCATCAGCGGCGACTATTACGCGAACGACGCGGAAAAGACCACCCTCGAATACCGGATGGGGGAACCGATTCCCGGACGCCAGCGCCGGAACGGCAAGAAGGACGTGCTGATTATCGACGACCAGGGGGATTTCCACCTTTTCCAAAAGTCCGAAGGGCTCTTTACCAAGAACTCCAAGGGAAAGTGGCAGTTCACCTATGAAGGATCCGTCGTGAACGCGTTTACCTTCGGCCCGGCGCTGGTGATTGACGGAAAACTGATCGAGGTCGATACGGAATACGGTTATCATCCCACGGGACATGAACCCCGGGCCGCCATCGGCCAGACCGGGAAACTGAGCTACATCCTGCTGATCGCCCAGGCGTCGGACCGGGACGGAAAGACCGGCGCGACGCACCAGGAGCTGGCCAACAAGATGTACAGCCTGGGCTGCACGCAGGCCTTCAACCTGGACGGCGGCGGAACCGCGGAAGCGATCTTCGGGGACCAGCAGATCATCGGCCAGCCCGGTGGGGAAAGATCGCAGAGCGATATCATCTACTTTGCGACCGCGGTGCCGGAATAAGCGATCAGGATGACGAACGGAAATAAGAACTGTAAAGGAATACACCGGGATGTTGTGGGAAGAAGCTGAAAAGATTACGCTGCTTGGCGTGGAAATGTACGCGTACGGCCTGTTTATCGCGGTCGCGGCGCTGTGCGCCGCCGCCGCGGTATTCATTCTGTGCCGGATGCGGAACCGGACAGCCGGGACCGCGCCGCTGCTGGTTCTCCTGATGCTCCTGTGCGGCGGGGTGCTGTCCCGGCTCGGGTACTGCCTGATGAACCGGAGCCTGGGCTATATGATGCCTGTCGACACGTGGTTCTGGATTACGGCCGGCGGCTGGAGCATGGCGGGCGTGATCGGCGGCTCCTTCCTGGCGGCGTGGCTGACCTCGCGGATCCTGCGCCAGGACACCGGGTCCCTGCTCGACATTACATCAATTTCGCTTCTGCTCTTCATCATCGGGGAACGGATCGCGGAACGCTTTATTCCGGGCTTCAATATGAGCCGGCCGCTGGACACCGAATGGCTGGCCAGCAGCTTCCTGGCACAATCGGATATCTACGGGTCCTATCTCCGATCCTATTATATCTGCGCCTTTGTCGCGCTGGCGCTGTTCTTCGTGCTGCTTTTCCATTACCGGAAAGCGGAAAACGGGGAAACCTGGATCATTTTTATGATGCTCTACGGTTCCGCGGCCATCGTAACGGAAAGCCTGCACTACGACTATTTCCTGAACATCTCCTTCGTGGGGCTGGAACAGGTGCTGGCCGGCGTGCTGATGCTCTGCGGCGTGGTGGCTGCCGCCGTCCGCTGCAGGCGGTGCGGAACACCCCTGCGGATTATTTCCGTGTGCCTGGCCCTGGCGGCGATGGGCGGGGTGCTGGGACTGGAATTCGCCATTGACCGGTCGGGATGGAACCGATTCCTGCTCTACGGCGCGATGATCGTCGTCGTGCTGATTCCGTTCGCGGCCGGATGCCTGATGATCAGAAGAAACAAACAGAGAGGGACGAGCGCCACTTGACCGCTGCAACCGCCGGAAAAATGCCGCTTCGCGCGGCCATCAGCCAACTGTACGGGTATATCTACTGTATGCTGATTTCCAACATACTGGTCGGTATGCCCCTTTTTGGCGGTGTCCTTTATCTGTGCGGCAAGGCGGTGCTGGTCACCGTGCAGGTTTTCAGCCGGAAAAACCGGAAATACCTGCCGCTTTATTCCCGCGTCTGGGTGATCCTGCTGATCACGATCCTGATGCTGATCGGCTTCCTGCTGACCGGGATCTATCCGGCGCGGTTTGAGAGTGAAAAGCTCTGGATCATGTACGCGGCGGTCGCACTGTGCCTCTGCTGCGAGGGAATGGCCGGCCGGATGAGGCGCCTGTCGGCGGAGTCCGGCGGACCGATGAGCGATCGGGCCTGGGTACTGACGATCCTGCTGCAGGCCGCCTTTACCGGCGCCATGGCCGTGGTGCTGGTCACCCAGCTGGGATGGAACGACGGATGGCCGCCCGCGGCCGGATTTGCGCTGATGGCGGCCGCATGCACCGTCACCCTGGGCCGGAGAGACATCCCCGGCGGAGACGCGGAGGGCACGGAGGAGGAAGTCCGCGGCATCCACGCTGTCAAGGCATATCATGCCATGGAGTGGATCAGCCTGCTGATCGTGATGGCGGTGGAGCTGACCATGACAGCGATCTACGCGCTGCTGGCCACCAACCGGGAGTGGATCCTGCCGGCTGTGGCCGTCGCCGCGGTATGCACCGTGGTTCCGGCGGAAATCGGATACCGCCTGCTGCGGCATTCGGAAAGAAAAGGGCGCCGGGACCCCACCTGGATGACGGTCGCCGGCCTGCTGATCTGGGCGGCGGCGATCGTCCAGTGCAGCCATATGATGCGGGCGGGCAGCCTGGACTACATCATGGTTTATGTCTGCCTGGCCCTGTGCACCCTGGGCGGTACGCTGAGCCTGACAGGGCTGCACCGGATCGAGGAAATCATGCCGGACGCGGTCAGCGCGGCCGGCCAGGCCATACCGGCCGGGTACTGGCGGATGCGGATCGCCAACTGGGACCTGGCGCGGCTGCTGGGGGACGTACTGGCGATTATCGGGCTGAGCATATTCTGCTTCGCGACCGGCGGCGACCTGCCCCGGAACATGGAGGATGCGGCCGCCCGGTTCCAGCCGGTCATGATGATCCCGGTGATCCTGGTCATTATCGCCGCGCTGGTGTGCGTACTCCGCTTCCCGCTGGGCAGCCGCGCGCTGCGCAAGCTGAGGACGTTCCTGCGGATGCAGGAGGCCGGAACCGAAAGCCCCGCGCTCCGGCGCGAGCTGGAGCAGGTTGTGACGAAGCCCTGCCGGCAGACCTACCTGGCCCGTTTCCTGATCCTGATCCTGCGGCCGGTCTTCCATCATCGCCTGGTGAACGAGGAAAACCTGAAGCCGGATATCAACAATCCGGTGGTTTTCCTGTGCAACCACGGAGAATTCTACGGGCCTATCATCTGCAACCTTTTCCTGCCTGTTCCGATCCGCTCCTGGACCATTTCCATGATGATGTTCGACCAGAAGGAAGTCACCGCGTACGTGTATGAAAACACGTTCGTCCGGCTGACCTACCTGCCGGTCTTCGTCCGGAAGGCCATGGCCCGGTTTATCGGCTGGCTGAGCGTGACGGTCATGAACCAGATTGAGTCCATTCCGGTGTACCGGGATTCGCCGCTGAAGCTGCGGGAAACCGTGCGGCTGAGCATCGACGCCATGGAGGCGGGGGACAACGTGCTGATCTTCCCGGAAAACCCGAGCCATAAATATGAATCGGAGGGAATCGGGGAGCTCTCTCCCGGCTTCGTGATGCTGGCCGAAGCGTACTGGAAAAAGAGGAACAAAAAGCTGCGGATGCTGCCGATTTACGCGAACAAGAATGAGAAGACCATTACCTTCGGCACGGAAATCGTATATGATCCCGATGCGGGATACGGCGCGGAGCAGGACCGGATCGTGAACGAAGCGACCCGCCAGATCCGCGCCATGGCCGGCATGCCGGAAAACGGGGATAAACAGGAGGGCGCGGTATGAAAAGAGCTGTCGCCGCGGCGCTGTGCGCCGGATTCATTGTGTTTTCCGCGGGCGCCGCACCGGCGGAAAACGGGACGATTCCCAGTATCCGGGAAACCATCCAGAGCGAGCAGGAGAGCGATTTCTCCTTCCGGAACGGGATCCGGTGGGGAATGTCTCCCGAAGAAGTGCGGGCGCTGGAAAACGCGGAGATGACCGAACGGACGCTGGGGGACTGGTCCGTGCTGGTCACGGTATCGCCGGTGAAGGTCAGCCTTTACACCGCGGACCTGGTTTTCATGTTTTACCAGAACCGGCTGAAGATGATCAATTACGAGTTCCAGTACGACGGTTCCATGGTGCGCTACCAGTACCTGACCGGGGCGCTGTGTTCGGTTTACGGGGAGAGCCGGGATCCGGGCACGTACCTGATCAAGGCGCAGATGGACCGGATTTACCCGGACCGCTATACGCAGGACTGGATCCGGGAAGCGCACGCGTGGGCCGCGCAGGACGGGACGGCGGTCTACCAGTATTTCTTCACGACCGGAGCGTACGCGATCCTGTACACCTGTCCGGAACTGAGCGGGCAGAATTCGGAATATGACGTGAGCGGACTGTAAGGGGAACAAAGAAGGAGCCGGGCCAAGAGGCCCGGCTCCTTTGTAATCCGCGGGAAAAATAAGGATTATTCCGCAACGATCTGGGTGACACGGCCCTGCGGCTCGCCGTAGGTTTCCGCGGTGATCTTTCCGTCCAGAACCTCCTCGACATAGGCCATGACCGCCTCGTCCAGGGTGATGCCGGTATCAAACTTGTTTTCGGCGGTGCCGAGCACGTTGTAGGTGTCGCCGCCGGAGGTGATGAAGTTGTTGGTCACGATGGCGTAAACCGCTTCGGGATCGAAGGGCTCGCCGTTGACTTCCTGGATGGAGACACGGTTGATGGAAGCGGGCGCGAAGTAGCTGGTTTCCTTGCCTTCCAGCACATACACATCACCCTTGTCAAATTCCTTCGTGGTGTCCAGGGTCCACTTGATTCCGGAAGTCTGCGGATAGCCGCCGATGGCGTCCGGCGTGCAGAAGGTGGACGCTTCCAGGATCTCCAGCAGCTCGTTGCCGGTGACATAGGCCACGGCGACCGTGTTGCCGAAGGGCAGGACGGTGTTGATGTCCTTCTTGGTCACTTCGCCGACGGGGATGGTGGCGCGGATGCCGCCGCCGTTGGTGATGCCCACGACGTGGTTGATTTCATCCTGCTCCATGCCGCCTTCCTTGACGACGTACCAGACGATGGCGTCGGTGATCAGGTCGCCCAGGTTGGTTTCCTCGGTCCGGTTGCCGGGGGCCTTGGCGCCGTTCAGCTCCACCTCGGTGGTGGCGAAGGTCATGTTGTACTGCGCGTCAATTTCCGCCTTGATGGAGGCGGCTTTTTCCGCCACGTCGTTGTTTACATACTTGAAGTCATAGAGGTTGTTGCCCAGGTAGGTGGGAACCAGGAAATGGTCCTCAACGGCCTTGGTCTCGTTGTCGATCACGACCACGCCGATATATTCGAACTTGGTGCCGGTGGACTGGATCAGCTCACCGTTCTGGCCGACGGTCATGGCGGTGTGGCTGTGGCCGTCCAGCACGATGTCCACGCCGTTGACCCGGGCGAGCAGGTCCACGGAACGGTAGGCGTTGAGGCGGCTTTCCTCGTCCACGCCCAGGTGGAGCAGGCCGATGACCAGGTCCACGTCCGTCAGCTCATCGACGGCGGACTGGGCGGAAGCATAGAGGTTGTCAAAGGCGGTGAAGCTGATATTGGAAATCAGCGCGGGGTTCACCTTCGTAACGGTTTCCGGGGTTTCCAGGCCGAAGAAGCCCAGCTTCAGGCCGGAGGGACCGACCCAGACCTTGGTGCCCGGCAGGATGCTCTCACCGGTTTCATCGAGGGTAACGTTCGCGCACAGGGTGGTGAAGTTGACGGATTTGAGATTTTCCATCAGGTTATCATAGCCGAAGTCGAACTCATGGTTGCCGAGGCAGCTGAAGTCGTAGCCGGCCGCGCTCATGAGGTCGACCGCCGCGGCGCCCTTGGTGGCGATGACGTAGACGGAACCCTGGGTATAGTCGCCGCAGTCCACGAGAATCGTGTCAGCGCCCATCTCGATAAACTGGTCGCGCAGGCCGGCGATCAGGGCATAGCCGTCGATCTCGCCGTGAACGTCATTGGAATGCAGGATGACGGTTTTGCCGGTGTAATCCTTGCCGATGTCCGTACGGATGTCCGCCGCCGCGGCAAAGTCGTCCTCCGTCCAGTCCGCGTCATCGGCGAAGGCGAGGGACAGGCTCAGCAGCATGCACAGGGCCAGGATCAGGGAAACAAGTTTTTTCATGGTGAACAAACTCCCTTCTCATAAATATGGTGATATGAAAACATATACCGGATGGGAATATTGTACTCCGATCCGGAATGTTTCGCAAGGGATCCGGCCGTATATTTGCGCAGGGAAGCCCCCTGTTTCTTCACATAACTTTCACGGAAAAAGGAGGGAAAAACCGGTGGAAAGTATTGACAAAGGCATAGGGCAGTGATAGAGTATGCATGTGGTTAGCACTCACGGGCATCGAGTGCTAACAATCCCCGGAAAGGAGGCAGGCGTATGAACATGGATGAGCGGAAAATGCGTATCCTGCAGGCGATTATTGACGATTATATCCTGACCGGCGTACCCGTCGGATCCAGGACGATCAGCCGGAAATACGATATGGGCCTGTCCTCCGCCACGATCCGGAACGAGATGAGCGACCTGGAGGAACTGGGTTTCCTGGACCAGCCCCATGTGTCCGCCGGCCGGATTCCCTCCGCGAAAGCCTACCGCCTGTATGTGGACACGCTGCTGCAGACCGGGCGCATCCCCGACAATTCCGACGAATCGGTCCGGGCTCATTTTTCCGGGCGGATCCACCAGATGGAGGATGTGATCGACCACGCGGCGCAGGTGGTTTCCAGCCTGACCCACTACACGGCCGTGGTGCTTTCCCCCAAGGGGGTCCAGCCCCGGATCCAGACGGTTCAGCTGGTTCCCGTCTCCGCTGAGTCGGCGCTGGCTGTGATCGTGACCGATATGGGTGTGATCCGGGACAGCGTGATCCGTGTCGGCACCGACATGGACAGCGATACGCTGTACGCGATCTCCCGCACACTGACCAACGAGATCCGCGGGTGCACGCTGCAGGAAGCATGCCGGAAGATGCCGGAAATCATCCGCAGGCTGCAGGGAAACGACCAGGTGCTGCAGGAACTGTACGGCTACCTGTCCGACGGGCAGAAGACCGAGCACAGGCCCCATATGGCGGTAGGCGGGACCAGCAACATGCTGGCCTACCCGGAATACAGCGATATGGACAAGGCGCGGAACTTCCTGAGCCTGATGGAAACGCGCGACAAGCTGGCGGACATCATCCGCGGCAACGGCGAGATGGCCTTTACCGTCCGGATCGGTCCGGAGACCGGAGTGCCGGAGATGACGGACTGCTCCATCGTGACGGCGACCTACTCCACCCGCGGCGGACAGCAGGGAACCATCGGCGTGATCGGTCCGACCCGGATGCGGTATTCCCAGGTGCTCTCCATCCTGAATATCATGGGGCACCAGCTGACGGACCTGTTCAGCGGAGAAGATGACAACGCTTAGAAAGGCGTGAGGACATGAGCAAAAACAAGAAGAAGGAAATCCCCGGGGCGGAGATTCCGGTCGAAGCGCCGGAAGAAGAAACCCCGGAGACGGAGGAAACGCCCGCGGAAGAAGCGGCGGAAGTCAATCCGCTGCAGAAGGAGCTGGACGAGGCAAAGGCCAGGGTGGCCGAATACCTGGCTATGGCCCAGCGGGTCCAGGCTGATTTCGAAAACTACCGCAAGCGGAACGAGAGCGTCCGGGCGGACGCGTACGCCGAGGGCCGCAAGGATGTGGCGTCGGTGATGCTGCCGGTGCTGGACAACCTGGAACGCGCGGTGGACGCCGCCTCCTCCGGCGCGGATGACGCGCTGAAGAGCGGCATGGAGCTGGTGCTCAAACAGATGATCGACGTCTACCAGAAACTGGACGTAACGCCGATCGACCGGCAGGGCGAAAAGTTCGATCCGAACCTGGAGAACGCCGTTCTGCAGGGTACGGAGGACGAAGGAGAACCCGGAACGGTATGCCAGGTACTGCAGAAAGGCTACCGGATGGGGGACCGGGTACTGCGGCACGCGATGGTCAAGGTCGTGCCGGAATAACAAACGCGAAAACAACGAATTCATTGATATACGGAGGATAAGACTATGAGCAAGATTATCGGTATCGACCTGGGTACTACCAACAGCTGCGTTGCGGTCATGGAAGGCGGACAGCCCGTCGTGATCCCCAACGCCGAAGGAAGCCGCACCACGCCTTCCGTGGTGGCCTTCACCAAGGACGGCGAGCGCCTGATCGGCCAGGTGGCCAAGCGCCAGGCGGTGACCAATCCGGAGCGCACCGTGATTTCCATCAAGCGTGAAATGGGCACGTCCTACAAGGCGAGCATCGACGGAAAGCAGTACACGCCCCAGGACATCAGCGCCATGATCCTGAGCAAGATGAAGGAAACGGCGGAAAGCTACCTGGGCGAAAAAGTGACCCAGGCGGTCATCACCGTGCCGGCATACTTCAACGACAGCCAGCGCCAGGCGACCAAGGACGCCGGCCGCATCGCGGGACTGGAAGTCCTGCGGATCATCAATGAGCCCACCGCCGCGTCCCTGGCCTACGGCCTGGACAAGGAAGAGAACCAGAAGATCCTGGTGTACGACCTGGGCGGCGGCACCTTCGACGTCAGCATCCTGGATATCGGCGACGGCGTGTTCGAAGTGCTGAGCACCAACGGCAACACCCGCCTGGGCGGCGACGACTTCGACCAGCGGATTATCGACTATGTCGCGGAACAGTTCAGGAAGGAAAACGGCATCGACCTGAAGCAGGACAAGATCGCCGCGCAGCGCCTGAAGGAAGCGGCCGAGAAGGCGAAGATCGAGCTGAGCGGCACGACCACCGCCAACATCAACCTGCCCTTCATCACCGCGGACGCCACCGGCCCGAAGCACCTGGACGTGACCCTGACCCGCGCGAAGTTCGACGAACTGACCTCCGACCTGGTGGACGCTACGGTAGAACCCATGCGGAAGGCCCTGAAGGACGCCGGACTG
>JAILIE010000135.1 GCA_024695415.1 Clostridiales bacterium
CTCGGACATATTGGAGGAGGTCGAGTAGGTGACGGAAACCTCCCCCACTTTCTTGCCGGAAACCTGCCAAGAGGATTGAGCTTTGCCGGCGGAGGAAATTACCTGGGGCGTGGGCTCCGCGCCGGGCGGCAGGCAGGTAAAAGAATAGAGCGTCAGCTTATGGGCGACATACAGGCGGCGGGCTTCCTCCGCGTCCTCCTCCGAAAAATCCGAAAAGCGGCCGTTGGCCTGCCGGAGGTAGGTCTGCAGGACAACGGCCGGGGTGAAGGAGGAGAACTGGGGGTAGAAGGAAAGGAAATCGGACTGGGTCATGATGGAACCTCCGGGGATGGGAATGGGCCCCTTTACCCCTGCCCCTTTCCCCCGTTAATCGGGGGAAGGGGTTTCTTATTTGGCTTTGGGGCTTCGCCCCAAGCCCCTTTGGTACGGAAGTTACTTGTCGGTGGTTTTGCGGGTACGCTTGGCGGGTTCGGATTCGGTGGATTCGGCAGGGGCGGGTTCGGCCGGTTCGGGCGGAATGGCCTTACCGGAGGCGTCGATGCCGAGCGTCGGATCGTTTTCCAGCTGGCGGGCTTTTTCTTTGGAGATTCCGGCGGAAAGGGATCCGTCGTTGATCATCATCTGATACAGCGGGTCGGAACAGATTTCGTCCGGAACGTCGGTGATCAGGGTGTTGACGGTGGAAGGTGTTACGGCGAAGATGGGTTCGCCTTTGGCGTTGTGGAATTCAACGCAAACGTGGGATACGATGGTCATGGGTTTTCCCTCCTGAAAAACTTGATAAAAGGGGTATAGGCCCCTTTACCCCCTGCCCCCTTTCCCCCGTTAATCGGGGGAAGGGGATTTATTAGGCGGCAGGGCTGCGCCCTGCACCGCTTCAGGGGTAACGGGAAGTCAGATATCCGCAAGCTCAGTCGACGGGAACGGCGGTCGTCGGCTTAAATCCCATCCAGGTACCTTACCGTGCTGGGGTACAGGAACCGGACTTCAGAGAACTGGGCGATATACGGGATTTTGATGCGCATATCGGCGTATTCGGTTTCCATGCGGCGGAGGGGCTGGGTCAGGTTGAAGCAGATCCGGTCCACGCGGTTCATGTAGACCACCATACGGTCGGAGTCGTCCGTACCGATGGACTTGCACCACTTGCAGGGGGAGATGACCAGGTCCCCGCCCTGCTGACGGGTCAGGTTGTTCTCCAGGACGTAGGTCAGGATCGAGCGCTCGGAGTCGTCGGACACCTTGCGGGTCACCAGCAGGCCGAACTGCTCCACGGGAATCAGGATATGGTTCGGCAGCGCGTCGGAGGAGCAGTCGTTGTTCTTCCAGAGGGCGGAGATCACCGTGTTGATATCGTTCAGGATCTCGTCGGCGGTCTTCTGGGACCACCTGGTGTCCGTGCCGCCCTGGGTGTGCGGCTGGGCGGAGGTCCGGGTCACGTTCGGGTTGTTGCACAGGCCCGTGGACGCCACCTTCGTGAAGCCGCGGTAGACGTTCCGGTCGATCAGCTTGTCGCAGTGGAGCCGGATGCCCTTGTTCAGGAAGGTCTCCGGGTCGCGGCCGACCTGGATCATCTTCTCCTTCTCCATGGTGGAGAAGGACATGTATTCCGCGAAGTTGAAGGTCCTCGCGACCGTCTTGGACATGTCCGCCTGGATGACGGGGATGTCGTTCGCGGCCTCGAAGAAGAGGTTGTCGTCCTCGGCGCCGGTGGAGCCGTAGGTCACGTCAATCGACGCGATGGATTCCAGCAGGCCGCCGCCGGTGATCACCGGCATGTCCCGGGGCCAGTCGGTCCCGGTCAGCGGCTCGAGGATCTGGGAATCCACCTTCTCCAGTTCCTTCATCAGGAAGGTATAGGAGTCGTTGACGGCGAGGCGGCGGGTGCGGATGGGAGCTTTGATCATGTTCTTCACCTCGTTATTACTGCAGATTGCGCTTGGTCACGACGACCTCCGCGATCTCGTTGGAGTCGCGGTTGCCGCGGCAGCGGACGTTCGGGAGCTCGACCGTAGTGCCCTCGTTTCCGGGCAGCGTGGTCAGCAGCGAGTCGGACTTGCGGATATAGACCTTGTCCGTGGCGCGGGAAGCCGTCGCCAGGCGGATGGAGATCGAGCCGCGGACGAGGATGTCGACGTTGCCGTAGCGCGGCCACTCGCCCTGGGCGGAGCCGTAGGTCTCCGGGGTTTTATCGGGGATGCGGATCGCGAAGCCGACGAAGTCGTCGGCGGTATGCGTCGCGGAATTGAAGAGGCGGACGCCGGTGTCCGGCGCCTTCATGAAGACCGGCGCGCCGTACGGAATGACCGCGCCGCCGGAGTTCTTCAGGGAGATGATGACGTCGTCTTTCTGGCGGGATACGGTTCCCGCCCAGCCGTTGTAAAAGTCTTTCAGGACCTGGCCCATTTCTTTTCACTCCTTAGTGCTTGTAGTTGACGTTGCGGGACTGGATGATGCGGCGGCCGAGGTCCGCGGGATCCGGCTTGCGGGCAGCGCGGGCCAGGGCGGCGTAGGGCGAAGCAGACGGGCAGGGCGGATTGCCGGCGCTGCGCAGCGCGCGCATGGCGGCGTCCGCCGCCTGCTTACGCCGGTCCTTCGGCAGGCTCGCGATGATGGGCTTCAGGGCGCGGACGGCGCTGCGGATCATATGGTCGGCGGCCGGGCGGGGTTCCTCTTCGTCCGGATCGCAGGATTCGGGATCGTCCTCATCGCTCATTTCCTCGGTTTCCAGGAAGCCGGAATCCTCCGGTTCCGCCGCCTCAAGCAGTTCCTCCACGATCTCCCGGATGTCTTCTTCCGGATCCTCGTCCGTTTCCGGAGCAGGGGCCGGGGTCAGCAGTTCGATCAGGCGGTCCAGGCGGCTGATAATATCCTGGAGAACGGACTCGTCTGCCGCGGTTTCGGGGGGGTCCGCCTCAACGCTCTCCGCTTCTTCGGCGGCGGGTTCGGCGGTTTCGGGTTCGCTGACCGCGACCGCGATCGCGGGAGCGGTGTTTTCGGCGGGCGCAGCGGAAGGGTCTCCGGTTTCCGGGTCCAGCATTTCCTCGATGAATTCGGCGACGGTTTCGATGTCTCCGTCCTTCGCCATACGGGCCAGCAGTTTCGTCAGGGATTTCTTCATGGGATAATGTCTCCTTTCAGACGGTTGGGTGGATAGATTGGTGATGGGGGACGGCTTTCCGTCCCGGATGCAGACGCGGGGGCCGGCACGGCCCTTGTCCACGACGGCAATGTGGTTTCCGCGGATGTCCCGCTGCACCCACTGCCCGTCCTCCCGGGACAGGGTGTAGGTATAGCCGCAGGAAATCTCGCGCTTTCCGGCCTGGATATGCCGGATGGTTTCCGGATCCGTGATTACGAGATCCGCGAGCAGCAGGCTGCTGCCCGCGCCTTTTCCCCGGCGGATGTTCTGGGCATGGCCCTTCTGGTAGAGGCGGATGTTTTCCGCCGTGACGCCTTCGGGGATGTCCGGGTGGTCTTCCGTGACGGGTTTGCCTTCGAAGGAGGCGATGGTTTCCGGGGAGAAGACTTCCTCTTCCGGGCGGAAGACTGTCACCGTCCGGAGGACTTTCCGATCGTCCTCCGGATCTCCTTCGGTCCCGGAAGAAAATATGCCCAGCTCCTCCGGCCTGTATTCCTGGGTTCCGCTCCGTGCCACCGGCACGTCGCGGCAGATGAGGTAGCCCTCCGCGCTGAGAGCGATGTGGGGGCTGAGTTTGTCTGCAAAGTAAAGCAATGTTTTGTTCTCCTTGTTTGTTTCGCCGTTTCTCCTCTTACCCTGCCTCATCCCCTGCACCCCTTCTCCGTTCAGTTAATTGATGCTTTTTGTTGCCTGGCTGGAACGGAGACGGGGAATTTTGATGGGTGGGGCTTCGCCCCACGGCCCTTAACGTGGTCCCGGCTATGCTTCGCTCACCAAATATGGTCGTTTTCACAGGCTTTATAAAATCCCGTATTCCTTGAGCTTGTCGCGGGCTTCGGCGGGGGTCATGAGGCCGGCGGAAAGGGCTTCGGTCAGGACGGAGACCCGGCGGGCGCGGACTTCCGCTTCCTCGAGGGGAGAGACGGGCATCAGGGAGGGGAAGGAAATGTCCATCCGCTCCGGGACGCTGCCCCAGAGGCTCATGGCCATGACCGGCAGGAGCTTTTCCAGGGCCGGGCGGAGATGGTTCTCCTGCATCTGGGCGATCAGGTCGCAGTAGTTTTTCATGTCGCCTTCCCCGGTGGCGTTCATGCCCTGGGGGGAACGGCCGAAAAGGCGGGTGGCGGGGATGCCGGCGGCCCCCGCCATATCCAGCATGAAGGCCTCGTACACCTGGCTCAGGCCGGAAAAGGAATAAGGGTGGTTTTCAAAGGTGTCCCCGGAGGACAGAAGCTGCAGGCCGAAGGATGTGCGCAGTTCGTTTTCCCGCTCCAGGGCGGAGAGCACGTCCATCTTCTGCTTTTCGGTGCCGGATGCCAGGACCTCCCCGAAGTCGCTCATGCGCAGGGTGGTGATATTGGCCTGGAATACCAGTTGGGCAATGTTCGCCGACGTCGCGTTCCGCTTCTGCAGTTCCTCCCAGATATGCTCCAGCTCGCTGGCGCCCCAGTACTCCTCCCCGATCTCCTCGGAGCGCGGCAGGTCCCGGCCGGTAAAGCGCAGGATCCGCGAATGGTGTACCCGGAGAAAGGACGAGGACGGGCTTCCGGAGAAGCCCGGGCCGGCATCGTCCAGCTGCAGGTCGTAGTACAGGGGGTAGCCGAAGTCCGGATCGTTCAGGTCCGTTTCCAGCTCGCCGGAGGGGGACACGCCGCTGATCCGGTCGCGGATCAGGAGGCCGCAAAAGGACCCGGGCATGATCGTAACCGGGTCCAGGGGGGTATCGAGGATGTTTTCGTGCCCGTCGATCACCATCAGGGCGCAGGCGCCGCCGTACAGGCGGGCCCAGCGGATGCCGTTGGTGATCTCCCGGCGGATTTCGTGTTTCGCTTCCAGCCGCTTCAGCTCCTCCGCCTCCTCCGGCGGCAGGCTCAGCGTATACCAGCACCGGGTCATGTCCTCGGAGGGCATGTCGATGATCCGCTTCGCCAGCCAGGATTCCCGGTACAGGGAGGTCAGGAGCGCAGGCGCGGCGGTGAAGCTGCGCTCGAAGGACCCGGAGGCCATCAGGGCGGACGCGCCGCCCAGCTTCGCCAGGGGATTGACGTATCCGTCCCGGGCGGCGGTCCGGTTTCCGGCCGGGGGCTCGCCCCGGGGCGGGGTCCGGTTCGCCGCGCGGTTCCGGCTGCGGTTTCGGCTCATGGCATCACCTTCTGAATCGGCTGGTCCGGGTGTGGCAGAGGTAGCGCAGGGCGTCCATGGCGTGGTCCCGCTCCTTCAGGGGGCGTTCCTCCCCTCTCAGGCGGGCTTTCTCGTCCCAGACATAGCCATGGATTTCCTTCATCAGGCAGGGGCAGCGGTTTTTTTCTGCCCGTACCTGCCGGTTTCCGATCAGGACCGCCGTGGTGGCGATGCCTTCCCGGACCTGGTTGCGGGCGTCCTGGATCCGGAAGCCCCGGTTTCTCAGTTCCGTCTTGAAGCTGGCGGCGCTGGGGTCCACGATCACGAGGACATCCCGGTCGCCGCCGAGGAACTGAAGGAGGTCGTCCGCGTACTCCGCGTCGGTTTTCTGCCGCCGCTTCTCCGCGGAGTCCCAGTAGTACTCATCTGCGATCCAGAACGTGTTCCCGTCGTCCCGGACGTCCAGGAACACGCAGGGGTTCGCCGTGCCGTAGTCCACAGCCGCGAAGCGGCGCATACCCTCATACATCCGCGGATCTTCTTCCTCATATGTATTGGCTTCGTCATCCCACATGGGATAGACGGTGCCTTCCGCGCTCACCCACTCGCCCAGGATGTACTGGCGGTAAAACACCCCCTGGAAGGACCGGGCATAGCTTTTCCGGATCGCGGGGGACAGCGTCAGGTTGTCGTCCATGGTAAAGTGGAGGCGGTATAATCCGATTTCCCCGGCATGGTCGATGAAGTCCGTCTTGATGTAGTGGTACGCGCCGTTCGGGTTGCAGTTCATGAAGATTTTGCTGCCCTCGACGGAGCAGCGTCCGATCATCTGGTCGATGAACGAACGGGGGAACAGGGCCGCCTCGTCCGCGTAGGCGCCGGCCGCCGTCATCCCCTGCAGTTTGTCCTGGGCATTATCTTTGTCGGCACCGAACAGGTGGTAGTTGTTCGATCCGATGAGAAGCTTCGCTTCGGTTCGCTTCCAGTCGCAGGGGATGCCGTAGGCCTCCAGGATGCGGAACATCGGGGCCAGGACATTGCGCCGCAGGGCGCCGCCGGTCACGCCGGCGATGATGAAATCCTTGTCCTGAAAAGTAGTCAGGCTCCAGAGCAGGAAAGAGAGGATCATGGAAACGGTCTTGCCGGAGCGGATCGCTCCGTCCGCCAGCATGATCCGGTCGTTTTCGTGGCCCGACCCGGGGCGCCACCACAGGAGGGCCTGCTTCTGTTTCCTGGAGAGCGGCTGAAGGACAAAAGGCGCTATTCGAACAGCTCCCGTACGGTCTCCTCCGGCGTGTTCACCATGCCGGTAAAGGCCCGGATGGCGTCGTCCGCCGAGGAGCGGTCACCGCTGCCCGCCTGGGGCAGGAAGCGGTTGTACTGCTGGGTAATGATGGTGGCGCTTTTCTTCAGCTGCTCAAAGGAAGCCCGCCGGATCGCGATCAGGCCGTCCTGGCGGATCATGCGGAGCATGTCCTCCAGCGGTTTCCGGTACGTCTTCCGGCACCATTTCTCCAGTTTTTCCGGAGTGGTTCCAATGTAGCCGAGGATTTCAGGCGGCTCGCACTGGAGGGCAGCGAGGTCCTCAAAGATCTCCCGGGTGAGATCCCTTCTGAGTCCCCGGAGGATGGGCGGGTCGTTCATGGACGGTTTCTCCTTTCCGGCACTTTTGCCAAGGTTAGGATAGCCACCGGATAAGCCGGTTTTCCCGGGGTATGCTACAGGATGCCGGGGTATGCCGGCGCGCGGCGGCGCGCCTTTCGCTCCCCTTGACATTTCGGGGGCCGGAAGGTAGGATGGAAGATGGAAAAGTACGGGAAAAGAGGCGGCGGGATTTGATCGTTCTGGGCATTGACCCCGGATACGCGCTGATGGGCTGGGGCGTGGTGGAAGCGGAAGGCAGCCGGATGAAACTGGTCAATTACGGCTGTATCGAAACCAAGGCGGGCGTCCCCATGCAGAACCGGCTGCGCGCGCTGCAGCTGGGGGTCAAAGACCTTCTGAACATCTACAAGCCGGACGACGTCGCCTTCGAGGAGCTGTTCTTCGCCCGGAACGTGACCACCGCCCTGATGGTCGGCGCCGCCCGCGGCGCGGCGATCATCGCGGCCGCCGAGTATACCGAAAACCTGTATGAATATACGCCGATGCAGATCAAGCAGGCGATCACCGGATACGGCAAGGCGGACAAGAAGCAGATCCAGCAGATGGTGAAGCTGCTTTTGAAGATGGACGAGGTGCCGAAGCCGGACGACGCGGCGGACGCGATCGCCTGCGCCATTACCCACTGCCAGGCCGGCGTGGCCAAGGGGCAGTTTTTAATGAAGTGAGGGAATCGGATGTACGCGTTTATTGAGGGCGAGGTCTGCGAGAAGGCCAACGGCCTGCTGGTCATCCAGGCGGCGGGCGTCGGCTGGCTTCTGAACTGCTCGAACAACACCCTGCTGGCCGCCCCCGCGCTGGGGGAAAAGATGCGCTGCTATACCTACCTGTCCGTCCGGGAGGACGCGATGGAGCTGTTCGGCTTCTCCTCCCGGGAGGAGAAGGAGATGTTCCTGCAGCTGACCTCGGTATCCGGCATCGGTCCGAAGACCGCGCTGGGCCTGCTGGGGTCCATGCCGCTGCGGGACCTGAACCTGGCGATCCTGCTGGGCGACGTAAACGCCCTGTCCCGGGCGCCGGGCATCGGGAAGAAGACCGCCCAGCGCATCGCGCTGGAGCTGAAGGACAAGGTGACCCAGGCGGACGTGTCCGCCCCGGCCGCCGGAGGCGCCGTTCCCTCCGCGGCGCCCGCGCTGAGCGCCGACGCCGTGACCGAGGCCATCGAGGCGCTGATCGCCCTGGGCTATTCCTCCACGGAAGCGCGGAACGCCGTCAGCCAGGTCCGGGACAAGAGCGACAAGCCGGAAGAACTGATCCGCCTGGCCCTGCGCGCCATGGCCGGCATGTAAGAACGAGGCGGTATATATGATGGATGAAAGACTGATGAACGGAACCTACCTGTCGGAGGACAGCGCGGTGGAGCAGACCCTCCGCCCCCATACCCTGCGGGATTACGTGGGCCAGAAGGCGGTCAAGGACAGCCTGGGGATCTATATCCAGGCCGCCCTGAGCCGGCACGACGCGCTGGACCATATGCTTCTGTACGGCCCGCCCGGCCTGGGCAAGACGACCCTGGCCTGCATCGTCGCGGCCGAAATGGGCCAGAACATCCGGGTCACCAGCGGACCCGCCATCGAGCGGCCCGGGGACCTGGCGTCCATCCTCAGCAACCTGAACGCCGGGGACGTGCTGTTTATTGACGAGATCCACCGCCTCTCCCGCCAGGTGGAGGAGGTGCTCTATCCCGCGATGGAGGACTACGCCATCGATATCATGATCGGCAAGGGACCCACCGCCCGGAGCATCCGGGTGGACCTGCCGAAATTCACCCTGGTCGGCGCCACCACCCGGGCCGGCCAGCTCTCCGCTCCCCTGCGGGACCGGTTCGGCATGCTGTTCCGGCTGGAGATGTATTCCCCGGAGGAGCTGTGCCAGATCGTGGAACGCAGCGCCGGCATCCTCGGCGTGGACGCGGATCCTGACGGCCTGCTGGAAATCGCCCGGCGCAGCCGGGGCACGCCCCGGATCGCCAACCGGATGCTCAAGCGCGTGCGCGACTTCGCCGAGGTCCGGGCCGGCGGGCACATCAGCCGGGAGGTCGCCCGGGAGGCGCTGGCCCTGCTGGACGTGGACGAGCTGGGCCTGGACAAGGTGGACCGGAACATGCTGGGCACGATGATGGACAAGTTCTCCGGCGGGCCGGTGGGCCTGGATACCCTGGCCGCCACCACCGGGGAGGACGCGGTGACCATCGAGGACGTGTACGAGCCCTACCTGATGCAGCTGGGCTTCCTGATGCGGACCCCGCGGGGCCGGATCTGCACCCCCGCCGCCTGGGCGCATATGAAAAAGAGCATGCCGGCCGCCGCCGAGGAACAGATCCGGATGGAAATCTGATATTCAGGAGACCCGCGACAAAAGATGAAAACTTCCGATTTTGACTATGAGCTTCCGGAGGAGCTGATCGCCCAGACCCCCGTGGAACCCCGGGACCACAGCCGCCTGCTGATCTACCGCCGGAAAACCGGCGCCATCGAGCACAAGCATTTCTATGACATCGTGGACGAACTGCGCCCCGGGGACGCCCTGGTGATCAACGACACCAAGGTGATCCCCGCCCGGCTGCTGGGCGTCAAGGAGGATACCGGCGTACCGGTGGAGGTCCTGCTCCTGCGCCGGAAGGACGCCACGGACTGGGAAGCGCTGGTGCGCCCCGGACGGCGCCTGAGGCCCGGCACGCGCTGCGTGTTCGGGGACGGGCTGCTCTCCTGCGAGATCCTGGGCAATGTCGAGGAGATCGGCGGGCGGATCGTCCGCTTTTCCTATGACG
>JAILIE010000001.1 GCA_024695415.1 Clostridiales bacterium
CGGGAAGATGAGCTACGGCGATGTGATCAAAAACAGGCGCACGGCACTGGGCATGAACCAGGCGGCGCTGGCGGACCTTGTCGGGGTCAGCCGGAATACGGTCGCCGGATGGGAAACAGGCCATTCCCGCCCGGACCTGGACACGCTGCCGCGCCTGTGCGCGGCGCTGAAGATACCGCTGGCCGCCTTCTTCGGGAAGGAAGGAAAGCGCGGGGCGGAGGAACGCCGCGTGCTGGAGCTTTTCTTCTCGCTGGAGGAGGGGGACCGGGAATCCCTGATCTGGCAGATGGAGGGCCTGCGTGAGCGCCGGGCCGCGCAGCGCGCGGCGGAAGAGGCGGCCGCGGAAAAGCCGCCGAAGGTCGTTTCCCTGTTTGTGAACGACCTGGGGGCCGCCGCCGGTTTCGGGGCCCCGATCGGGGAGGCGCAGGGAGAGCGCATGATCCTGCTGGCGGACCGGGAAACCGAAATGGCGGACGAGATCATTACCGTCTGCGGAAGCAGTATGGAGCCCACCTACCTGGACGGAGACCGGGTACTGGTCCAGCATACGAAGAACCTGAGATTCGGAGAGATCGGGATCTTCCTGGTGGACGACGAAGGCTACATCAAGGAATACCGCGAGGACGGGCTGCATTCCCACAATCCCGCCTACCGGACGATGACCTTCCGCGACGGACAAACCGTACGCTGCCTCGGCCGGGTGATCGGCAAGCTGAAGCCGTCCCAGATTCCCACGGAGCGCCAGCTCCGGATGCTGGCCGGTACCTGATGAACACAGAAGGAGATATGAAGATGAAGAGTATGAATGAAAGCACTGTGAAAGCAATTAACCAGGCGCTGCTGTTCGCCGCGAACCGGGAATATGAAAAACCCGCGGTCCGGCCGTGGCAGTATATGCAGATGGAATACGAGCGGGTGGGCCTGATGCCCCCGGTGACCGCGCCGCGCTTTGATACCGTGGAGGACGCTCAGATCTGGATGTGCCTGGACAGCCGGTACAACAACCGCCTGCGGGAGACCGCATGGGTGCCCGCCGCCTGCTGAGGCGAAAAGGGCATCGAAAAAGAGCAGCGCTTCATTTCGGCGCTGCTCTTTTTCGATACGTTTAAGAATTCTCCTTATGTTCCCGGACCAGACTGACGATCAGGGAAATCAGGAAAGTCGGGATTCCGATAATACCGGCCGGAAGCCACCAGTACTCACAGAAGGAACAGAAATGCTCCAGCGCGATGCTGTACCGGTATTGCTGCATGAATGCTCCGGGGTTGCGGCTGCAGGTCAGTCCGACGGCGAAGATGACAATCAGCAACACGCCGACGAAGATGAAAACCGCTCCGGATTTCCGCCCTTTCATATTACTTCAGGAACTCCTTCTTCATATAGCCGGTCATTCCGTTGTATTCCACCTTCACCCAGGTCTTGGGATACTTGGAGGAAACGGCGACGACCTTGACCGTGGCGCCGACGGGAACCTCAGCGATGCGGCCGGAGGAATCCTCCCGGTGGCGGAGGTTGACGCCCAGGCCGTTGGTGCTGTACACGGTGGCCGTGTAGGGCTGGAAGGGCGTGGGTTCGGCAACGGGCTGCTGGGTCACCGGCACAGACATACCGGCGGGCAGGTTCAGGGTCAGGTACTTGTTCATGATCCAGCCGGTCTTGCCGTTCTGGCTGATCTTATCCCAGGTCTTGCCATGCTCGAGGACGGTTACCTCGGAGCCGTGCAGCGCGGAGAATACGACCGCGTAGCCCTTGCCGGCCTTGTAGCGGACGTTGACGGGCTTGGTGTTTTCACTGCAGACATAGGCGGTGTATCCGGCAGCGGGAGCCGGGGCCGCCGCGGCAGCTTCTTCCGCGGGCAGGACGGGTTCCACCGTCGTCAGGTACTGCGTCATCATGTAGCCTTCGCTGCCGTTGATCTGGACATGGTCCCAGGTCTGGCCGTGCTCCAGCACGAACACCTTGGTCAGGGAAGGATAGGCCTGGATAATGGGGGCGTCCTTGCTGGGCGCGTTGCGGAGATTCACGGACTTATAGCCGTTGGAAATCCACGCGTCATAATTGGTCTTGCCGGTGAAGGCGGGCTCCGCCTTCTCGCCGGAGGCCTTGACCTTGGTCTTGGACAGGCGGGCGTTCAGCACATAGCCGGTCCCAATGGAAGAAGACACATAGTCATAGGTCTTGCCATGGGACAGGACGGACACCTTCAGGCCCTTGGGCAGGGTGCCGACGTTGGAATACTTGTAGCCGGGGCCCGTGCGGATAGGCGTGTCGTCATTCGTGATCCAGGCTTTGTAGCTGGAAGACTTGGAGATGTATTTGCTCAGGACATAGCCTTCCTGTCCGTCGGTAAAGCGGACCTTATGCCAGCTGCCGGACTTCTTGAGCCGGGTCAGGGCAAAGTCCTGCGGATAGCTGGCCAGGGTCTGGGCATTGTCTTCCGGCAGGGCGCGGACGACCAGGGAAGAGGTGTTCACACGATAGTAGGTGGCCGCGGCGGCGATCGCCGTGGGCACCAGCAGAATGAGCACCAAAAGCAGAGCTACGATCCGTTTTTTCATGATTCTGTGGCCTCCATTCGTCACATCCCCGGCGGAAAACAGCAGGGGACTCGATACCATTTTGCATTATAGCCGCGTGCGGGCGGTTTGAAAAGGGGAAACGGGTTTTTTTAAAAATTCTGTAATGTTTTCAGGAAATCCCTCTTGACTTTATTACGGTAAAGCATTAATATGATGAAGTATTTTTCGGGGGCACAGACGATTGTTTCCGGGGTACGGATGATATATAATGAAGCAATTCCAGAAGGAGGGCAGACCGGAATGATGATTGAGGACCAGGTGCTGGACGCGCAGGAGCGGATCGGATTCAAACTGCGGGGCCTGTACAGCGGATACGGATACAGCCGGTACCGGATGAGCAAATTTGAGGAATATGACCTGTACAGCCGGAACAAGGATTTCCTGTTCTCGGAGGGGGTCATCACCTTTACGGATACCAACGGGCGCCTGATGGCCCTGAAGCCGGACGTGACGCTTTCCATCGTCAAGAACGGGCGGGACCTGCCCGGGCAGCTCCGGAAACTGTATTACCACGAGAACGTATACCGGGTCAGCTCCGCGGAGGACGGATTCCGCGAACAGACCCAGGTGGGCGTGGAGTGCATGGGCGAGGTGGACAGCGCCTGCGTCGCGGAGGCGCTGAAGCTGGCGGCGGAAAGTCTTCGGCTCTGCTCAGAGGACTATGTGCTGGAAATCAGCCACCTGGGCATCCTGGGCGCCTTCGTGGATATGATCGCGACGGACGACAAGGTGCGGGACCAGATCCTGCAGTGCGCCGGGGAAAAGAACCTGCACGGGATCAGCCGGGTGTGCCGCGAGCACGGAATCGCCGAGGGCGCGGAGGAACCGCTGCAGGCGCTGCTGGGCCTGTACGGACCGCCCAAGGCCGTGATGCCGAAGATCCGCGCGCTGGCGGAGGAGAACGGTGCCGGGGAATACGCCGCGGAACTGGCACGGGCGGCGGCGTCCTTTGCCGGGACAGAGGCGGAGAACCGGGTGCGGATCGACTTTTCCGCCACCGGCGACATGAAGTATTACAACGGGATCGCCTTCAAGGGATTCATCAGCGGAATCCCCGGCAGCGTTCTTTCCGGCGGGCAGTACGACCATCTGATGCGCCGGATGGGGCGCCGGGACCGGGCGGTCGGGTTCGCGGTATTCCTGAACATGCTGGAAAGGCTGACGGAGGAGGGACGGATGGATGGTTAACATCGCGCTTCCCAAGGGACGGCTGGGCGAAAAGGTATACGCCATGTTTGCCGCGGCCGGCTTTGAGTGCCCGGCCCTGCTGGAAAACAGCCGGAAACTGATATTCGACAACGAGGCGGCGGGCGTCCGTTATTTCTGGGTCAAGCCCTCCGACGTGGCGATCTATGTGGAACGCGGCGCGGCGGATATCGGCGTGGCCGGAAAGGACATCCTGCTGGAGTACCGGCCGGACGTGTATGAGCTGCTCGACCTGAACGTCGGCAAGTGTCGCATGGCCGTGGCGGCGCCGGAAGGATTCCGGGACAATCCGGACCGGACGCTTCGGGTGGCGACCAAGTTCAGCCGGATCGCCCGGGATTATTACAGCTCCATGGGCCGGGACATCGATATCATCCACCTGAACGGTTCCATTGAGATCGCCCCGATCCTCGGCCTGTCCGACGTCATCGTGGACATCGTGGAAACCGGAACCACATTGCGAGAGAATCACCTGGAGGTGGTGGAGACCATCGTCCCGATCTCCGCGCGGCTGATTGCCAACAAATCGGGATTCAAATTCAAGACCGCGCCGATTGAGCGGCTGGTCAGTGAAATCAGGAAGGAAGTGAAGGCGGAATGATCCGCATTATGAAATACGGCGAGGTGCCGAACAGTGAAATCTTTGCCCGGTCGATGCCGACGGTCAACGCGGCGGAAACCGTGGCGGAAATCATCCGGAACGTGCGGGAACGCGGCGACGCGGCGGTGCTGGACTATACCGAAAAGTTTGACCGGGTGCGGCCGGAAAGCCTGCTTGTGACGGAAGCGGAAATGGAAGAGGCGCTTGCGAAGACCGATCCGGAGTTCATGACCGTGCTGGAAAAGGCGGCCGCGAACATCCGGAAGTTCCACAGCCGCCAGGTCCGGAATTCCTTCATCATCAACGATGAGGACGGAATCGTGATGGGCCAGAAGGTGATCCCGGTGGACCGGGCCGGCCTGTATGTGCCGGGCGGAACCGCGGTCTATCCCTCCACCGTCCTGATGGACGTGATCCCCGCGAAGATCGCCGGGGTGAAGGAAGTCATCATTACGACGCCTCCGGGTCGGGACGGAAAGATCAATCCCTCGATCCTGGCGGCGGCGAAGGTCGCCGGCGCGGACCGGATCGTCAAGGCCGGCGGCGCGCAGGCGATCGCGGCCCTGGCTTACGGAACCAAATCCGTACCGAAGGCGGACCGGATCGTCGGCCCCGGCAACGCGTATGTGGCGGAAGCGAAGCGCCAGGTTTACGGCGTGGTCTCCATCGATATGATTGCCGGACCGAGCGAGATCCTGGTCGTGGCCGACGGAAAGTCCAACCCGGCCTGGCTAGCCGCGGACCTGCTGAGCCAGGCGGAACACGACCGGGTAGCCAGCGCGGTGCTGGTAACGGACAGCGCGGAGCTGGCCGGGGCGGTCAGCGCGGAACTGGAGAAGCAGCTGCCGCAGCTGGAGCGGTACGAAATCGCCCGGGAGTCCATCGACCGGAACGGGAAGATCATCGTGGCGGACGACCTGCGGACCGCGATTGAGATCGCGAACGAGATCGCGCCGGAACACCTGGAACTGTGTGTGGACAATCCCTTCGATTACCTGGACAGCATCCGGCACGCCGGATCGGTGTTCATGGGAAGGAACTGCCCGGAGGCGCTGGGGGACTACCTGGCGGGGCCGAATCACACGCTGCCGACGCAGGGAACCGCGAAGTTCTCCAGCCCGCTGTCAGTGGATGACTTTGTGAAGAAAACGCAGTATACTTATTTCACGCGGGAAGCGCTGGAACGGGTCGCGAAGGATGTGGACCTGTTCGCAAAACGCGAAGGGTTAACCGGGCATGCCAGGAGCGCTATGATTCGCACAGAGAAGTAAGCCTCGGGCGATATATCGCCGCGCCCCACGCCCCGCAGGCGGCGTAAAGCGTTCTGAGCGTATCCAGGCAGCAGGGCCTGACAAGAAGGCCGGATTGGCAAAAAGGGGAGAAGTTGCGATGAGCCGGTTTTTTTCCGATAAGTTCGCGGAGCTGGAAGCCTATGTGCCGGGAGAACAGCCAAAGGATCAGCAGTATATCAAGCTGAATACCAATGAGAACGCCTTCCCGCCGCACCCGGCAATTGCCGGCGCGGTGCAGGAGGAAAGCGCGAATCTGCACCTGTATCCGGATCCGGAGTGCCGGGACCTGCGCGAGGAACTGGCGAAGACGCTGGGCCTGAAAGCGGATGAACTGATCCTGACCAACGGATCGGACGAAATCCTGAACTTCGCGTTCATGGCGTTCTGCGACCGGCATATCCCGGCGGTGTTTCCGGATATCACTTACGGGTTTTATCCGGTGTTCGCCAAAGTGGACCAGGTGCCTTACCGGGAGATTCCCCTGAAGGACGACCTGACCATTGAGGTGAAGGACTATTTCCAGACCGCGGGGACCATTTTCATCGCGAACCCCAACGCCCCGACAGGGATCGCCCTGCCACGGAACCGGATCGAGGAGATCCTGCAGACGAATCCCTACAATGTCGTCGTGGTGGACGAGGCGTATGTGGACTTCGGCGCGGAGAGCTGCCTGCCGCTGATCCGGGAATACGACAACCTGCTGGTGACGCAGACGTTCTCCAAGTCCCGTTCCCTGGCCGGCGGAAGGCTTGGATTCGGCGCGGGCAATCCGGAGCTGATCCGGGACCTGGAAACCATCCGGTATTCCACCAACCCGTACAACATCGACCGCCTGACGCTGGCGGCGGGAATCGCCTGCCTGAAGAACGACGAATACAATATGAAGAACTGCCGGATCATCATGGAGACCCGGGAGTGGACCCGGAAGGAACTGGAAAAGTTCGGGTTTGACGTCAAACCGTCGTCGACCAACTTCCTGTTTGCCCGGCATCCGGGCCTCGGCGGGGAGGAACTGTACAGGACCCTGAAGGAAAAGGGAATCCTGATCCGGCACTTCAGCCTGGAGAGGATCAAGGATTACAACCGGATTTCGATCGGGACCCGGGAACAGATGGAGAAGTTTATCGCAGTTGTTGGCGAGATTATCCAGCAACAATAAACTGGAGGCTATCCGGCCCCTTTACCCCCTGCCCCCTTTTATCCGCAATCTCAATCGGCGCAACTCCGCACCGCGGAGCTTGCTTGTTTCGATTGATCTCAGTTCTGATGAGATTTCCGCCACCGGCGGTCATCAGAACTTCGTCCCCGTTAATCGGGGAAAAGGGGAATATACAGAGGGTGGGGCTGCGCCCCACGCCCGCTGTTGCAACAGGAGAAGCGGGCCTGGCTAACTTGAAACGATTCATTAGGAGAGGGAAGTTATGCGGAAGAGTGAAGTGAGCCGGAAGACCGCAGAGACGGATATCCGGGTGGAGATTGACCTGGACGGCACCGGTGAAAACGAGATCGATACCGGCGTCGGATTCCTGGATCATATGCTGACGCTGTTTGCCCGGCACGGCCGGTTTAACCTGAAGGTATGGTGCAGGGGCGACACGCAGGTGGACGACCATCACTCCACGGAGGATATCGGCATCGCGCTGGGCATGGCGATCGACCGGGCCCTGGGCGACCGGAAGGGGATCAACCGCTACGGCAGTATGATCCTACCGATGGACGAGAGCCTGATCCTCAGCGCGGTGGACCTTTCCGGACGGGGACTGCTGGTATACGACCTGCGGATTCCCTGCCAGAAGGTGGGCACGTTCGATACCGAACTGACGGAGGAATTCTTCCGGGCTTTCGCGCATAACGCCCGCATCACGCTGCACATCAGCCAGATCAGCGGAAGCAACAGCCATCATATTATTGAAGGCGCGTTCAAGAGCGTGGCCCGGAGCATGCGCCACGCGGTGAAGATCGATCCGGACTGCGCGGGGGAGATACCCTCCTCGAAAGGAGTTCTCTGATGGTCGCGATTATCGATTACGGGGTGGGCAACCTGTTCTCCCTGCGCTCCTCCTTCGCGGCCATCGGCCAGGCCGCGGAAGTCACGGCGGATCCGGAAACCATCCGCAGGGCGGACCGGCTGATCCTGCCGGGCGTCGGCGCTTTCGAGGACGCCGCCCGGAAACTTCGGGAGAGCGGGCTGGACACCGTGGTCCGGGAGGAAGCCGGGCGCGGGAAGCCGCTGATGGGCATCTGCCTCGGTATGCAGATGCTGTTTGAGCGGAGCCTGGAGTACGGGATCCATCCGGGGCTGGGCCTCCTGAAGGGCGAGATCCGGCCGATTTCGGAACGGATTCCGGAAGGGCTGAAGATTCCCCAGATGGGCTGGAACGCCCTGATGATCAAAAAGGAATCCCCGATCCTGAAATACAGCCGGGAAGGGGACTGCGTCTACTTTGTGCATTCCTACAGCGCGGTCGGCTGCGAGGATTCGCTGCTGGCGACGGTGGAATACGGCGCGGAGCTGACGGCGTGCGTCGGGAAGGACAACGTGTTCGGATGCCAGTTCCATCCGGAAAAAAGCGGAGAGGTCGGCCTGCGGATCCTGAAGGCCTTCTGTGAAACAGAGGCGGATGGAGTATGCTGATAACCCGTTCAGAAGGAGGATCGACCGCATGATCATTTTCCCGGCAATTGATCTGTTTGAAGGAAAAGCGGTACGCCTGTACAAGGGCGACTACAGCCAGATGACCGTATACAGCGACCATCCGGAAGAAATCGCAAAGGATTTCGCCGCCTGCGGCGCGACCCACGCGCACCTGGTAGACCTGGAAGGCGCGAAAACCGGGGAGACCCCGAACCTGGAAACGGTGCTGCGCATCCGGGAAAGCGCGGGACTTTTCTGCGAGATCGGCGGAGGAATCCGCATCATGGAAACGGCGGAGAAGTACCTCAGCGCCGGACTGGACCGGGTAATCCTGGGGACCGCGGCGGTGGAGGACGAGGTGTTCCTGCGCCGGGCGGTGGAGAAGTACGGGGAGAGGATCGCCGTCGGCGCGGATATCCGGGACGGATATGTCGCCGTTCGCGGATGGACGGAAAAAACGGCGCTGACAATGGAAGCCTTCTGCGAAAAGATGGAGGCAATCGGCGTGCGGACGCTGATCTGTACGGATATTTCCCGGGACGGCGCGATGCGCGGAACCAACCGGGAGATGTACCGGATCCTGTCGGAAAAGTACCGCCTGCATATTACGGCGTCCGGCGGGGTATCGTCGCTGGAGGACGTCGAAAGCCTGCGGAAGATGAACCTGTACGGGGCGATCATCGGCAAGGCGTACTATACGGGGGATATCGACATGAAGAAAGCGATTGAGGCGGCAAGATGATTACGAAACGGATTATTCCCTGCCTGGACGTGAAGGACGGGCGGGTGGTCAAGGGCGTCAACTTCCAGAACCTCGGGGACGTGGCGTCGCCGGTGGACCTGGCGAAGTACTACAGCGACCACGGGGCGGACGAGCTGGTGTTCTATGACATTACCGCGTCCGCGGAAGGCCGCGCGCTGTTCACGGATATCCTGACTGAGACGGCGCGGACGGTATTCATTCCCCTGACGGTCGGCGGGGGCATCAACACGACGGACGATTTTGACCGGGTGCTGAAATGCGGCGCGGACAAGGTATCGGTGAATTCCGGGGCGATCCGGGATCCGTCGCTGGTTGGGAAGGCCGCGCGCCTGTACGGCGACCAGTGTGTGGTACTGAGCGTGGACGTGAAACGGGTGGACGGCGTGTTCCGGATCTTTGCCAAGGGCGGCCGGGAAAACACCGGGATGGAAGCCATTGAGTGGGTAAAGCGGTGCGTCGGCGAAGGCGCCGGGGAAGTCGTCGTGAACTCGATGGATACGGACGGCGTCAGGCAGGGATTCGACCTGGAACTGCTGGAGAAGGTCTGCGATGTGGTGAAGGTACCGGTCATCGCTTCCGGCGGGGCCGGAAAAATTGAGGATTTTATCGAACTGTTTCAGAAACTGCCCGGGGTGGACGCCGGGCTGGCGGCGTCGATATTCCACTTCGGGGAAGTGGAGATTGAGGACCTGAAGAGGACGATGAGAAATCATGGGATTCCGGCCAGGATTGTGGAATGAACCTCTTCCCCTGCACCCCTTCTCCGTGCAGTAACACCGGTTGCATTTTGGAAGGAACCGGCACGGAGACGGGGATAAGTTAGTGCGTGGGTCTGCGCCCCGCGGCCTGCCTGAGGGGTAAGAGTATCGGGCAATCCAAAGAAGATCAGTACGGTAAGCAAGCAGAAAAACCATTGGAGGGAACAAACATGCTGAATATTGATGAACTGAAGTTTGACGAGAAGGGACTGATTCCGGCGATCGTGGCGGACGCGGAAAGCGGAAAGGTGCTGACGCTGGCTTACATGAACCGGGAGAGCCTGAAGATTTCGATGGAGAAGCAGCTGACCTGCTTCTGGAGCCGCAGCCGGCAGGAACTTTGGCTGAAGGGCGAGACCAGCGGAAACTACCAGCACATCGTGTCGATTACCGCGGACTGCGACCGGGACGCCCTGCTGGTCAAGGTGGAGAAGGACGGGCCGGCCTGCCATACCGGCGCGGACAGCTGCTTCAACGACCTGGTCTGGGAAAGCGACGAGCGGCATGAGTTCACGCTGGAAGGCCTGATGGAACTGCTGAAGGGCCGGAAAACCGAAAAGAAGGAAGGCTCCTATACGACCTACCTGTTCGAGAAGGGCCTGGACAAGATCCTGAAGAAAGTCGGCGAGGAATGCACGGAAGTGATCATTTCCGCCAAGGACCAGGACAAGCCGAACACGATTTATGAAATCGCGGACCTGACCTATCACGTGATGGTGCTGATGATTGAGGCTGGGATCTCCCTGGAGGACATCCATAAGGAGCTGGCGTCCCGCCACGTGATCGACCATAAGGTGAAGCAGGAGAAGATGAACTGATGCGGGACCTGCATATGCATACCGTCTATTCGGACGGGAAGAACACGCCGGAGGAGATGATCCTGGAAGCCATCGCGCGGGGACTGGACTGCGTCGGCATTTCCGACCACTCCCACGCGGTGAGCGACGAGTGCGGCATGACGCCGGAGGGCACGCTGGCCTACCGGGCGGAGATGGCCCGCCTGAAGGAAAAGTACGCCGGGCAGATCCGGGTGCTGTGCGGCCTGGAACGGGACATCTGGTCCGACGACACGCTGGACTATGACTATGTCATCGGATCCGTGCATACCATCCGGATGCCGGACGGGCATTATGTTTGTGTGGACTGGACGCCGGAACACCTGAAGGAAAAGGTGGAACAGTATTTCGGCGGGGACTGGTACGCGATGACGGAACAGTATTTCGCGACCGTGGCGCGCGTGGCGGAGGTTACGAAGTGCGACATCATCGGGCATTTTGACCTGGTGACGAAGTTCAACGAGGGATACTGCCTGTTCGACGAAAGGGATCCGCGGTACGTGCGGGCCTGGCAGGCGGCGGCGGATGTGCTGCTGAAGACGGGAAAACCGTTTGAGGTCAATACCGGGGCGATTTCCCGGGGATACCGGACGCAGCCGTATCCCGCGCCGGAGATCCGGAAGTATATCCTTGAACGCGGCGGGGAACTGCTCATGTCCAGCGACGCGCATTCGAAGGACAGGATCGCTTTCCAGTTTGAAAAGTGGGAGGCTTCACTGACCGGCAGATAACGGCCGTGCGTATGAGATTCTTACTGTGTATGTGAACTGTTACCCGAAACAGGTTTCGGACAGTTCAGCATCGCTGGAGTTCAAAATGACACCCTGCGGGTTTACACTTCCGATATGGTGCGTTACCGTGTGGGAACTTTTCCCGTTTGAGATATTGCCCGGCAAGGAAAACAGAACAGTTTCGAAAAAGTTTCCGGAAACGGGAACTTTTTTCTTTGGGGTTCGTCTGACTGAGTGAGACCGGGAAAACCGGTACAGCGAAAGGAGACGGAACCATGAAACGGATGACAGCGATGATCCTGGCGGCGATCCTGATGATGATGGGAATGGCGGCCGCTTTCGGAGAGGAAAACAAGGTCTGGAAGCTCGGGGATACGGGGGAAACCGTAACCCGGATCCAGGAGAGACTGATTGAACTGGAATACCTGGAAGGGGAAGCGACGGGTGTATTCGACGAGGCGACGAAGGACGCGCTGGCCCGGTTCCAGAAGGACCAGGGACTGATGGAGACCGGCAAGGGCGACGCGGTGACGCTGATGATGCTCTGGCAGGCCACGAAGCATGCCCGGAAAGCCGACGCGGAGATCGATGTGATTGAGGACGGCTGGTACTGGGAAGCGACCGAGGCGGACAGCTACGCGCCGACAGGCAATTACATGGCGCTTTCCACCAGCGCGCCGGTCGGCGGCTACGCAAAGGGATACTTCGAAATGCCGGAGTTCGACACGAACGAATACACCCGGATCACCAGCAACCGGTTCCTGAGCGCAAAGTCGAACCCGCTGTCCACCTTCGCGGCGGACGTGGACACTTCCTCCTACTCCCAGTTCCGGCGCCGCGTGCTGGACGGGGAAAAGGTGGCCGCGGACAGCATCCGGATCGAGGAACTGTTGAATTACTTCTATTACGATTACAAGCAGCCGGAAGGGGACGATCCCTTCGGTGTGACCGTGGAATACGCGAACTGCCCCTGGAACGAAAAGACGAAGCTGCTGCAGATCGGCTTCCAGGCGAAGACCGTGGACACGGAAAACCGGCCGGGCTACAACCTGGTATTCCTGATCGATACCAGCGGCAGCATGGACGGATCCGACCGCCTGGACCTGGTGAAGCGTGCGTTCCTGATGCTGCTGGATGAGCTGGGACCTCAGGATACCGTATCCATCGTGGCCTACGCGAGCCAGGACCGGGTGGTCATCGAGGGCGTGCCCGCCTCCGAAAAGACCCGGATTATGGAAGCAATCACAGAGCTGCAGGCCCATGGCGCAACCAACGGCGGCGCCGGCATCCTGCGGGCGTACGAAGTGGCGGAACGGTATTTCAAGGACGGCGGCGTGAACCGCATCCTGCTGGCGACGGACGGGGACCTGAACGTCGGCGTGACCAGCGAGGGTGAACTGGTGCGGCTGGTCGAGGAAAAGCGCAAGAGCGGCATCAGCCTGACCTGCATGGGATTCGGCATGGGCAACTACAAGGACAACAAGATGGAAGCCCTGGCGGACTACGGCAACGGCAACTGCTGGTACATCGATACGATCCATGAGGCGCGCAAGGCGCTGGTAACCGAAGGCGGCGGAACGTTCGTGACCGTGGCGAAGGACGTCAAGATCCAGGTGGACTTCAACCCGGAAAAGGTGAAGGGCTACCGGCTGATCGGCTACGAAGACCGCCTGATGGCCGCGGAGGACTTCGCGAACGACGAAAAGGACGGCGGCGAGCTGGGCAGCGGACACCGGATGACCGTGCTGTACGAGATCGTGCCGGCTGACTCGGATTTCGACTTCGGCGAGGCGGAAAGCCGCTACCAGAATGCCGGGGAGGAAACCAGCGGAAGCACCGAAATGCTGACGGTCAGCATCCGCGCCAAGGAGCCGGACGGAGACGTGAGCAAGCTGTATGAATATCCCGTGGACGAAAGCATCCTGGCGGAGCAACTGAGCGACAACATGAAGTTCACGGCCGCGGTTGCCGAGGTCGGCATGGTGCTGCGGGACAGCGAGTGGAAGGGAAGCGCGACGTTCGGTACCGCACAGGAACTGCTCAGGGACTGCGGAAGCATCGCCGGGGATACGTACAAGGAAGAGTTCGTGTATCTGGTGAATCTGCTCTCCAGAGAGCAGGAGAGTCAGTATTAATGGGATACGGCCCCTTTACCCCCTGCACCCCTTTCCCCCTTTCACCCGTTAATCGGGGGAAGGGGGTTTTTTCGTTGTGGGCCTGCGGCCCACGGCCTGCCGGAGAACGAACATGCTGCTTGGTGACAACTGTGAAGCAGGCAATGAGAGAATGTGTATTTTTTTCTTGCGGGGAACGGGCGAATGCGGTAAGATGATTTGTCTGAAACGGAAGGAGACATGGGATGTCTTTTTTGTATGAAACGCACCTGCATACCTGCCTGGGAAGCGCCTGCGGGAAGAGCACCGGGAAAGAGCACGCGAGGTATTACAAGTCCATCGGGTATACCGGGGTCATCATGACGGACCATTTTTTCCGCGGGAACACCGCGGTGGACCGGTCGCTGCCCTGGGAGGAGAGGATCGACCTTTTCTGGCGCGGATATGAGGACGCGAAGGAAGAGGGGGACCGGATCGGCCTGGACGTGTTCTTCGGCCTGGAACAGAACTTTGCCGGGGACGAATACCTGGTTTACGGACTGACAAAGGAGTATATGAAGGCGCATCCGGAAATGGAGCACTGGACCCGGCGGCAGCAGCTGGAGGAAGTGCACCGGGCGGGCGGATGCGTGATCCAGGCGCACCCGTTCCGGATGCGGGCATATATGAGCCGGATCCGGCTGGGCTTGCTTTTCAGCGACGGAATTGAGGCGGCAAACTTCGGAAACGACGCCATCGACGACGCGCGGGCTCTCCGCTACGGGCGGGAGTACGGGCTGGTGATGACCGCCGGCTCCGACAATCACCATTCTCCGTCGCCGGAAGTCTATGGCGTGGAACTGCAAAAAAGATTGACAACTATTGGTGATTATGTCAGAATTATACAAGATAGAGACCCTATCCATATAATTGTTCCGCCCGAACGGTTTGAAATCCCATCGGGCGTTGTGTTGGACGACCGCCATAAAGCGTATATGCTCGATGAAAACGAACAGGATGTGCCCACCGCCAAAGAGTGGATTGACTGATTGTTCCCCGTGACAGGGAGGCATAGATGAACCCGATGAACCCGCTCCTGATATTAAGGGAAGAAATCGTATGTCTGGTCATTTTGGTCTTCCTGACGTTCATTTCCCGGGCCTACCGGATGGGAAAGGACGGAAGGATCTTCAATCTGATCCTGACATTTGCCATGCTCCATGTATGCATGGACGGTTTTACTGTGTGGACCGTGAACCACATGGACCAGGTCAGTCCCTTCGTCAATACGCTGGCACACTGGATGATGTACATGTCCGCGATCATGTTCAGCGTTGAAATGTTCGGATATGTATTGTATACCTGCTATCCACAAATGAAAAAGCAATGGCACTGGATCCCGCTGATTCCGGCCGGGATCTATGCCGTCCTGATGGTTACGGTGCTGGATATCCGGTATGAGCCGTACCGGGACACCATGGCTTCCGTCGGCACGGCGCCGACGATCGGTTTCGCGCTCTGCTTTGTTTATTTCTGCGTGGCCATCGGGATCATCCTGGTCAACCGGAGAAAGGTCGGCAAGCACATCAAGGCGCTGCTGCTGCCGATGCTGCTGATCCTGATCGTGGCGGAACTGATCCAGATGGCGGTGAAGGAATTCCTTTTCACCGGCGGCGCGCTGACGGTCGTTACCGTAGCGTTCTTCTTCACACTGGAAAATCCGGTGGCAGTGCTGGAACGCAAGGTCATGATGGACGCGATCAGCGGGCTGCGCTCCCGCTCCAGCTACGAGCATGACATGGTGGATTACGAGAAGGAATTTGAAAAGGACCGCACGGTTCCCTTCACCTTCATGTTCATCGACATCAACAACCTCCGCTCCGTCAACGGCCTGTTCGGCCACCAGGAGGGCGACTCCTATATCAGCGACGTCGCCGTGCTCCTGATGACGAACCTGCGCGCGGCGGACCATATCTACCGCATGGGCGGCGACGAGTTCCTGGCTATCTACCACCGGACGGACGAGAAGACCGTGATCCGGGATGTCAAGCGTGTGCAAGAGGCCTGCCGGAAGGAAGGCGAGAAAAAGGAATACACGCCGGAACTGGCGATCGGCTACGCGGTTTCCGACGAGAAGTACGCTAACCTGCGGGACGTGCTCCGCGTGGCGGACTACATGATGTACCGCAACAAGGCGGACCTGAAGCGGGAAGCCGCCGCGGGCATCATGCACGAAACCGGAACACGGCTGAACCTGTCCGGCCTGACCGACCGGGTGTTCGACGCAATGTGCCTGACCGGGGAGCGGTATTATCCCTATATCACGAATATGGAAACCAACGTGACCCGTCTGGCGCCGGCCATGGTCGAATTCTTCGGGCTGCCGGACGAGTTCATGAACGGGTTCGAGGGCTACTGGCTCGACCGGGTGCATCCGGAGGACCGGGAAGGATATGCGGCCGACGTGAACGCGGCCATCCGCGGGTCGAAGGAATACCATTATTACAAGTACCGCGTCCGCGACAAGCATAACCAGTACGTGGAAGTAACCTGCCGCGGAGGCCTGTACCACGGCCGGGACGGCGAGCCGGACATCTTCTGCGGTTATATCGTGAACCATGGCGCACCGGAGAATGTGGACCAGGCCACGGGCCTGATGAACCACCTGGTCCTGGAGGAACGGGTGCGCGAAGCCCTCCTGTCCGGTCTCCGGTCCATCGTGATCAAGCTGGAAGTCAAGAACACCGAACGCATCCGTATGCTGTACGGCAACAAGGCTGTGGAATCCATGTTCCGCAGCATGGGAGAGCAGTTCAAGAGCTTCGTAAGGGGCAAGGGAGAACTGTTCAGCCGCGACGGCGCGTATTTCATGATTTTCCTGCCGCGCGCCAGCGAAGAGGACGCGTCGGAAATCTATCAGCAGATCCGCGAGCACTGCATGCACGGTATCCTGAGCGAAAACGTCGTTATTCCCGTGGCAGTGCTGGCCGGCGCGGTGGAACTGCCGGCGCCCGGGATTACCACCCTGGAGGCCGCGCGCAGCGGCGCGCTTTACGCCGCGGAGGAAGCGCGGTTCTCCCCGCAGAAAAAAATCGTTTTCTACCACAAGGATACCGCGGAATTCCGGAAGGAAGACATGGAACTGCTCAAGTCCGTCCATCTCGAATGCGTAACGGACCGGAGCCATTTCTTCCTCCGGTTCCAGCCGATTATCCAATCCGAAACCGGAAAGGTGACCGGCGCGGAAGCGCTGCTGAGGTGGCAGTCCGAAGTGTACGGCGAAGTCGCGCCGGGGCGGTTCATTTCCTTCCTGGAGAACGACCCGGGATATATGGAACTGGGATACGACATTATCCGGATGGCGCTGCGTGAGGCCCGGAAGATCCGGGAGAAGATGCCGGACTTCAACATCAACGTCAACATGACCGCGCTGCAGCTGTACGCGGACGACTTCATCCCGAAGCTGCGGCAGATCCTGAAGGAAGAGGATTTCCCGGCGGAGCACCTGATCATGGAGCTGACCGAACGATGCAAGGAAATGGAGTTCAGCATCCTGAAGCAGCGCGTGAGCGAGCTGAAAGCCGCCGGTATCCGCGTGGCGCTGGACGATATGGGCACCGGATTCTCCACGATCGACCTGCTGCTGCACCTTCCGGTGGACGAGATCAAGCTGGATATGGAGTTTACGAAGCAGCTGCCGTCGCGGGAGAACGACAGCGCGTTCGCGAACGTGCTGTGTGAGATCGCGGCCCGGGACAATATGTATGTGTGCTTCGAGGGTGTGGAGACGGAGGAACTGAAGGATTATCTGAAGCAGTACGGGGATGTGCTGCTGCAGGGGTATTATTTTGATAAGCCGCTGAAGGCGGAAGAGTTTGAGGAGAAATACTGCGGTTGATGAGATCATTCGACTACGTTTCGCTTCGCTCAGGATGACACCGGGGAGGGCGTTCGCTTCCTTAAGCGGAAGTGCGTGAGGATACTGAATTAAACAGAATCAGGAAAGCCGCCTGTCAGTAACGGGCGGCTTTTTCCATGAGGCGGAGACCGTAGCGGGTCGGTTCTTTTTTGTTCGGGGTTTCCGGGAGGTCGAATTCATAGGCGGTGGACGCGTTGATTACGGGGATGCCGTTGTATTCACGCTGCCGCTGGAAGAAGGCGGTGTAAGCCTGGTGCATATGACCGTGGATCATGACGGCGGGGGAGTAGCGGTCCAGCAGCGGACCGAAGCATTCGAAGCCCCGGTGGGAAACGCTGTCCTGGTCGCCGACGCCGCGGATCGGCGCGTGGGTCAGAAGGATATCGAAACCGCCGGTGAAATGCAGGCGACGCCGGAGCGAACGGATCCGCACAGCCATTTCCTTTTCGGAATACATGTTGACCCCGTCGGGGCGGTAGCGGACAGAGCCGCCAAGTCCCAGAATCCGGACGCCCTTGATCTGCATAATTTTACCATCCGCGCACAGGCAGCCTTCCGGCGGCTTCTGGGCATACCGGTCGTCATGGTTTCCATGGACGTAAATGACCGGCGCGTTAGTGAAGCAGGTCAGGTAAGAC